>CANGCD010000109.1 GCA_947452215.1 Cytophagaceae bacterium
GCGATGTTGGGCGAAACAATTACCTTGAATGGTTTGTTTGAAAAAAATGGAGTTCACATTGATGTAAAACAGCTTCCTCCGTACCGAATTGATTTGGTTTTAAAGTTAGAAAAAGCCAAATAATTCCTTGAAAAACGAAGATTCTGTTTATTTTTGTGGCCTGTCTGTTTTTGAGAAAAAGCAGATAGTCGACCTGAACAATTTAACAATAAAACTATGCTTAACAGAAGAGATGCGGTCTCGAGAATAGCGATGCTCGTTGGAGGTGTTTTTAGTGCCCCTACCTTGTTTGCTATGGAGGCAAAAAAAGCAGGTATTATCGCGGAAGCGGGTACCTTTACTTTGACAGAAAGCCAACGCAAAATCGTTGCAGCAGTGGCTGAACACATTATTCCAAAAACCTCAACAGCAGGTGCGATTGAAGCTGGCGTTCCTCCTTTCATCGAAATGATGTTGAACGATTGCTATAAAAAACCCGAGCATGTTAGCTTCAAAAAGGGTGTCGATAATTTAGCCAAAGCCAAGTTTTTAGATCAATCGCATGAGGCTCAAGTAGCTATGTTGACTTTGTTAGAAGCCGATACGAAAGAATTGATGAAGAGCTATGCGGCTAGTAAGGTTAAAGTGGGAGATAACGTTGACAAAGATATCTTAGAGGGTGCTGGTGGGGTTCCATTCTGGCGTGTAATGAAGGAATTGACTCTATTAGGTTATTACACTTCTGAAAAGGGTATCGAGGGTTCATTCGAATACCATCCCGTTCCAGGTAAATTTGAGGTTATCTCAGACATGAAGCCTGGTCAAAAATCATTTGCTTATTAATCCCAAATCCTACAAGAAAAATGAATCTTAATATAGATGCAATCAAGAGCCAAACGTTTGACGCAATCGTCATTGGATCCGGTATTTCGGGTGGTTGGGCTGCAAAAGAATTAACAGAAAAAGGCTTGAAAGTTGCCGTGATGGAACGTGGTCGTGAGATCAAACACATCGAAGGTTACGAAACAGCGATGAAAAACCCATGGGAATTCGACCACCGCGGTCGGCCTACCAACATGGCTGCTGAGGAGTATTGGGCAGGAATGCGCACAGGTTATACGCCTGCAGAAGAGCATCGCTACTTGTTCGAAAACGACAAGCAAAATCCTTACATCGAGAAAAAGGGTGGATTCGATTGGATTCGCGCTTATCACACAGGAGGAAAATCTTTATTGTGGGGTCGTCAAACCTACCGTTGGAATCGTGAAGATTTCCAAGCAAATGAAAAAGAGGGAATTGGAACACCTTGGCCAATTGGCTACGATGATTTGGCACCTTGGTATTCGTATGTAGAGAAATTTGCTGGTATCTCAGGTCAAGCGGAAGGCTTGGATGTTTTACCGGATTCTGATTTCTTGCCAGCGATGCAAATGACTGCTCCGGAGGTTCACTTCAAAAATGCGGTGGATAAAAAATTGGGTCGTCCTGTGACAGTAGGTCGCGTCGCGCACTTAACAAAACCGGGAAAACAACATACGGATCTAGGTCGTTCTTCATGTAATTATCGAAATAAATGTATGCGTGGATGTCCCTATGGAGCATATTTTAGTTCTTTATCGGCAACATTACCTGCTGCACAACGTACGAATCGTTTAACGATGATTCACAATGCCATTGTCGCTGAGATCATCTATGATGAAAAGTCACAAAAAGCGAAAGGTGTTCGTGTGATCGATCAAAATACCTTGGAGCACAAAGAATATTTTGCTAAAATCATTTTCGTTAACGCAGGAGCAATTGGTTCTACGTCGATTATGATGAACTCGAAATCAAACCGTTACCAAAATGGTTTAGGAAATGATTCAGACCAATTAGGTCGTAACATCATGGACCACCATTTAGGAGTAGGTGCATCGGCTACAGTAGAAGGCTTCGAAAAAGACTATATGTTTGGTAGTCGGCCGAACGGATTATACATTCCACGTTACCGTAACTGGGGCAAGGACAAGCGTGGTTACACACGTGGTTTCGGTTACCAAGGGGGTGCTAGCCGTGAAGGTTGGGGCCGCGGCGTAGGCCAAGATGGTTTCGGAGCTCAATTCAAAGAAAGTTTAACACATCCGGGTCAATGGACTGTTGGATTCGGTGGTTTTGGTGAAATTTTACCAGATCCGAACAACCGTTTTACCTTGAGCGATCAAAAAGATAAGTGGGGCTTACCCGTTCTTTCATTCGAAGCGAATTTCGGCGAAAACGAATTGAAAATGCGTCAAGATATGATGAACGATGCGGCTGAAATGTTGGAGGCGGCTGGTTTCAAAAATATCAATGCATACAACGGTCAAAATACGCATATTGGTTTAGGTATTCACGAAATGGGAACGGCTCGCATGGGTACTTCCGTGAAGAACTCCATTGTGAATAAACACAATCAAGTACATGAAGTGAAAAACGTCTTCATGACGGACGGGGCAGCTATGGCATCTGCTTCTTGTGTGAATCCTTCCTTGACGTACATGGCGATGACAGCTCGTGCTGCCGATTTCGCCGTGAGCGAGTTGAAAAAAGGAAATCTATAAACGTTTTGATTTATCTACAAAAGCCCGAGGACATCGTCCTTGGGCTTTTTTGTTTTCCCAAATGGAATATTGCTTTCTATTTTTTCCCAAAAAACGCAACAAAAGTATAAATTGAATCGAATTATTGATAATCAAAAAAATATATTGCCCGAGGCATTGCGAATGCTCGAACTATTTTAAATATTCCCGTATGAAAAATTCACCTAACCCTAATCATCATGAAAACAAAACATTTATTTTCAGTCCTCCTGATTAAATCGCGGCAATCTAAACGCATGACCCAGCAGCAAGTCGCATCCGCAGTAGGCGTCAGCCAAAGCGCTTATAATTATTGGGAATCAGGAAAACACTATCCAAATGCTCAAAAACTTTACAGCTTAACGCGTGTTTTAAGTATCCCAATCGACGAAATGATTGGATCCTAGTCCTCCTAAATCCTTGCCGTTTTTTAGCGTCAAGGATTTTTTTTACCTTTAAGGTATGTTGATTTCCCGTATCTGTTTCTCGCTGCTCATTTCTTGCCTTGTATGGGCTTGTAAGCCCGCTGCCGACGAAAATACAAAACCTGTATTTTATCCCTGGGAGAAATACCTCACGGCTCAAATCGATTCTCTTTCCAAACATCCTCAATCAGTTCACAAAACCATCGTACTGGATGGAAAAAAAGAAGAGAAAGTCTTAACCCAAATAGATTGGAAACAAGAATGGGCCATGTTTTTACATGCTGATTTAAATAAACCTGCTGCTTTATCGAGCTATGATAATCTCTCGGAAGATGGTTTTTTGTGGTATTCATTAAAGTCCGACGAAAACCTGCCCGTTAAGAAATTGTATATTCAATTGGATGCATTGGATCGTCCAGCGAAAGCGGAAATCATCATCGAAGAAAAGAATTTCCTTTTTGAAACACAGAAGAAATTGCACATGAATTTTGCCGACGGGAAAGTGCAGACGTATTCGATCGATGGGACCCAACAAATGCGCTGGCTTTCGCCTACGCATTATCAGTTGATGGGTGTTTTACTCCCCAAATAAGCCACTGGATAAATAGCGATCCCCACGGTCGCAAATGATGCAGACAATGAGTCCTTCTTCTATTTCATGGGCTAGTCGGACACTCGCTGACACGCCGCCGCCGCTACTCATTCCTCCAAAAACACCTTCTACTTTCGCCATCCGACGTGTCATTTCCGTTGCCTCTTCCTCCGAAATATCCATAATGCGATCTACACGTTCCGGCTGGTATATTTTTGGGCGGTAAGCCTCCGGCCACCGACGAATTCCTGGAATTTTAGACCCCTCTGTAGGCTGACATCCCACAATTTGAATGGCAGGATTTTGTTCTTTCAAGTACATCGATGTGCCCATTATGGTTCCCGTTGTCCCCATGGAACTCACAAAATGCGTAACTTTTCCTTCGGTATCTCGGTAAATTTCGGGACCCGTCGTTTTGTAATGCGCTAAATAATTATCTGGATTTTCGAATTGATTCAACAGGACAAATTGGCCAGATGCTGCTTTTTCAACCGCATAATCACGGGCAGATTCGATACTCTCTGTCAGCGTTACTTTTGCCCCAAATGCTTCCATGGTGAGCACACGTTCCCGTGTAGAATTCGCAGGCATGGCTAATTCGATTTCTAAATCATAGAGTCTAGCAATCATCGCCAAAGCAATTCCCGTATTTCCGGAGGTTGCTTCGATAAGTTTCATGCCGGGTTTTATATCGCCACGTTGCAAGGCCGACTCAATCATGTTTTTAGCAGCACGATCTTTAACAGAACCTCCGGGATTATTGCCTTCCAACTTCCCTAAAATGCTAACCTTGGGGTTATTGTGTAATTTATTCAAATCAACGAGGGGGGTATTTCCCACCAAATCCAATAATGCTGCCATTTTATGATTCAATGATTTTTTGATTCTCTTGGTGATAAATTTTCGTGTTTGGTGCAACACTTCGCGTAAGCCAAACGTTTCCGCCAATGACGGAGTTTGCGCCTACCACCGTTTCGCCGCCGAGTATGGTGGCTCCGGAATAAATGACGACACCATCTTCGATGCTGGGATGGCGCTTGGTAGATGCCATCGATTTATCGACTGAAAGGGCTCCTAGTGTTACCCCTTGGTATATTTTTACATGCTCCCCGATGATACAGGTTTCGCCAATCACAATTCCGGTTCCATGATCCATGAAAAAATATTGTCCGATTTGCGCACCCGGATGGATATCAATCCCCGTTTTCGAATGGGCATATTCTGTCAAAATTCTTGGAATCAAGGGGACCTTTTCTGCATGCAGGCCATGGGCTAAGCGATAAAATGCCAAGGCATAAAATCCCGGATAGGTACGAATCACTTCATAATCGGTCGTTGCAGCGGGGTCTCCATTTACCATTGCCTCCACATCCGTTAAAAGTAATTTGTAAATACCCTGAATGCGCCCCATGTACCGTTCCGTGATTTTTTGTGGAGTGTCTGGCAAGACATCTGCCATATCATGTAATAAGCTTTCCAGCCCATTTTCGATGGATTCCCATACCAAACGTAGCTCATCTAGTTGTTGAACATGCTTTCGGGCCTGTTCTGGGAACAGGGTTAGTACTATTTTCGTGAATAGTTTTTTTATATCGGACGTCGCAGGAAACGAACGTGTTTGCGCGTGACGATTAAGGAGTTCAGCTAAGAATTTTTCAGGTAACATAGGCATTACGAAAATCGGGTTTGACAAATAGCATGTGCCATGACAGCATCCGTTTGTATGCTGGTTTCTAAGGTATTGATGATAATTTCTTGAATTTGCTCGGGCGAACGCTTTAGCAAGCCATGGACATAGGCTTTGTCATAATAATTCAAGGTAATCGCAGCTACGAGGTTAAAATCATCCACTCCTAAGGCTTCTAGTGCACTTTTATAGTAATCACCTCCGAGGCGCTTTTTGATTTTCCCAACAGCATGAGCAAGTGCCTCTTTGGGATAATGTGCATACACCTCGACCAAATGTGGCAAACGGTATTCGGCTGCGATGTCTAAAAATAAAATCGGTGCTGCTCGTAACTGTGAATATAGACCCAAGGGCATAAATACTTGCCCGATATGCCTGCTTTCATCCTCGATCCAAATTGGCTTCGTGTAATCCATTTGCCGGAGTTGCGCAACGACTTCATTTTCAAATTGCTCGCTCGTAGGCTGTGGTTCCAAACCTAAATGTCCAAATACCGATCCGCGGTGATGCGCAATCCCCTCTAAATCGATAACCTGTGCACCTCTTTTTTGCATTTCCAATAATATATCCGTCTTGCCACTCCCTGTTTTTCCACCCAAAACCACAAAAGGGATACTGCGATCAAATTCACCTAGGACATAATTACGATAGCCTTTGTACCCGCCTATGAGTGTTTTGACTTTTATGCCAGCTGTTTCAAACAACCAGGACATACTGCCTGAGCGCATGCCTCCGCGCCAACAATGAACGAGGACAGTATTGTCAACGGCTATTTCCTTCGCCATTTTAACCCATGTGGCAAGTTTCGGTCCTACGATTTCAAGTCCTAATTCAATGGCTTCATCTTTTCCGACTTGTTTGTAGGTTGTTCCTACTTTGGCCCGTTCATCATTAACAAAAATGGGAAATGAGATAGCCCCGGGAATGTGTGCCCGATCATACTCGCCGGGAGAGCGAACATCCAAGATGGGATACTGCTTTGCAGCATCTAAAAACGCCTCAGGACTAAGTTTTTCAGGCATCTTTTTGGGTTAAATACATGACGTATAGCTCGAATTTCAAGGGATCTAAGGTGTCCAACAGATCTTGATTGAAGTTTGGATAGTTTAAAGCGAATTCAAGAAAATTGGTATGACGCTCCTGCCAAGTTCCCGCTGGAAATAATTTTAGCTTGAGTGCCTGAATTTGGCCTACCCCAACGGCCTGATTTCGTTCTTCAGCCTTGCGCATTTTCTTTGTGAGGCGTTCCAAACCTTTTTGCCAGCGTGTTTCCTCGGCCAATACGGATGCCTCAAGGGTTTCATCGATGGCCTGCGCTTTCTGTGCAATTTTGGACATGAGATTCGATAAGCGTTCTTGTTCACTGCTTAAATCGAGCGCATGCTTGGTATGTTTATCAACGAATTGTTGCCTTATCGTGTGCTCATCCTGAAAAATCTCAGGAATACTTAATTCTAATTTTTCAAGTCTGTCGGCATCCAAAGGAGAAATAATCAGCCCAAAATTACGTGGAAGTAAAATTGGAAAAGGAATTTGATATAGGTCAAATATACCCTTCAGTTGGAACCAATAAGCCACTTCCGCCGCCCCACCCAAATAGGCCAAATTGGGTAATATGCTTTCCTGATATAAAGGCCTTAAGACCACATTCGGACTAAAGCGCTCGGGATGCGTTTGTATTTCTGTGCGTAATTCTGATTCGCTGAATTTGAAGGATTGATTTAATACCTGGTAAACGTCTCCGCGTTTTTCGATACGTTCTCGCATGCCATTTTGCATGTAGAAGAAATTAATCTCACGCGCATAAATTTGAGGGCTATACCCTAAGTCTGTTAAAATCTCATTACTTGCATTAACACAAGCAAGGTGTTTGTTTTCAAACAAATCTGCCTCCATCACTGGAATAAAACTCCGCTTTAAACGGGCATCATCCGCATCCAAACAGACTAAACCCTCTTTTCCAAAAAGCGCATGCATGTATTTGCGAACTGCATCGGAAAGATCGCTGGCATCCGTGTAACATTCCTTGAATACAGGAATGTCGCTGGGAAGTTGCTTCCAGATTGTTGCTAAATCAGATACATCAAAGCGACCTACCGGGCCTTTTTGATCGGTATCCCATTGAATTTTCTTTCCGAATAAATGTAAGTGATTGATTTCTTCCCAGTCGTGATCCTCCGATGCCATCCAATAGACAGGGATGAAATTATAATCGGGATACGTTTTTTTAAGCGTTTTAGCCAAATTGATGGTCGAAACAATTTTAAAAATTACGTATAAAGGGCCGGTCAATAAATTCAATTGGTGACCCGTTGTCACCGTAAATGTTTTCGGGTCATTCAATGTCTGTAAATTCGGGATGTCGGCTAATCCTTTGTATTGATCTTGCAACACGTCGACCAATAATGATCGGTTAATTGATTTTTTTGATTCGATTTGTGCTTCAAACGAGGCTAAGCTAGGTGTGTTGCCGTACAAGGGTTTTAATGCCTGATCGCCTGCTAAATAGTTCAATAGCAGTTTGCCGAAGCCTTTTATTTGATCGAGCGGATATGTTTTTGTTTGCATTAGCCTTATTATGTTGGAAACCATTCCATAAAAACCGAATAGATTTCCGGAAAGTTCGAACGAAATTAAATATATTTAACCGAAATTTGTGGTTCTATACCAATCGAATGAGATTTTTAATTTCCCTTTTATTCGTCTTGTTAACTTTTGTCGGCTTTGCTCAGCAAACGCCACAGTTTACGCAGTTTATGATGAATAAATATGTTTATAATCCTGCCTTTGCGGGCTATGAGGATTATATCGATATCAAATCGGGATTTCGAACACAGTGGACGGGCTTAAACACAACGAATAAGACGGCTTATGTCACGGGAAATTTTGCTATTGATAAATCTGATCGTACTTCTTCGGGTCGAACACCCTTCATGTCCAAAACGATTCGTAGGAACTTTTCGCCTACCTACATCCGTCAAAAAACAAAGCGCAGTGGTTACCATCAAGGAATTGGAATTCAGGCGTATTCAGATCAAATTGGTGGCTTGACGAGTACTTCCTTCGCGGCAACTTATGCTTATCATTTGTCCTTGGGCGGAGAAAATAAAATTGCGGTAGGAGCTACTGCTGGGTATTATTTTCGGAATTTGAACATGTCGGGATTCAACGTGAAAGATCCAGGTGATCCGTTCATCATGTATCAGGATCAGAATTTACCTTCCTTGAACCCGAGTGGTCAGGTTTCAGGGGGGCAATCCTTGGTTAATGTTGGGGCTCTTTATTATAACCGGAATTTCTATATCGGCTTGTCGGCCAATCAGTTAATATTCGACAGCTTCAGTTATCTCCGGACGAGCGATGGTTCGGATACCTTAACGCGTAAGCAAATCAATCCGGATAAGGGGGAAACCTATCAAGCTTTGCTATTAGGAAGCACAAGTCCCAATATCTTTTTACAAACGGGCATGGAGTTTCGTTCGGGGGAATTTTGGACCTATTCTCCTTCGATCTTAATCAAGTACATGAAAGGGGTTTCCTTAGGCATGGAAGCGAATATGCGCGTCATTTTCAATGATGCAGTTTGGGCAGGCGCAAGCTATCGGCACAACGAAGCCATTGGCTTACTTTTTGGGATGCATTTGAGCCAACAAATTAACTTGACTTATTCGTAC
>CANGCD010000110.1 GCA_947452215.1 Cytophagaceae bacterium
TACATAATATTAATCAAAATGAAATGATAACCCTTGGCTTTAGCCAAGGGATCCCTAGACTAAAGTCTGGCGCTAGAACAAAAAACATATCAAAATGAAATGAAATTGATAACCCTAGGCTTTAGCCTAGGGATCCCCAGACTAAAGTCTGGGGCTAACGAACACTAACGACTTGCCTTCAAATACTCCGCCAAGGACGCCAATTGATCCGTCCCAATGTAGTCAACGCCCAAATCCAATAATGCCTGATAGGCCATCAAACTCTCTGGCGTTGCCCAAAGACGCACAACGCGTCCCGAGGCATGAACCTTATCTACGTAGGCCTTCAGTTTATCACGCAAAGCAGGTGTAATCGGCGATGTCCCATTCCAAATACCAAATTTGTAAAATGCCTCACTTTCTAACACGACATGGGATGCTAAAATAGATGGAACTGCTTCATTCGACCGACCGTCAAACGTAATCCATGCAGGGAATTTGACATAATCCGAAACAGCCGGTCGGTTACCCGAAATGACTATCCGAAACTTATTTTTGATAATTAAGTCTTTGTAGGGCTCAATGGCCTTCAATAATAAGGGCATAGTTGAATCTGCTGAAGTCTTGCTATCAATCAATAATTGGTGAAAATTACCCACTTTGCCTGATTCCAAGACCTTGACTAATGGATCCAAATACAAGTTTTGAAAGGTCCTTGACGCTTTTAAATCCTTCAGGTCATGGGCTACCAACAATTGACCATTGACCGCATAGACATCTACTTCGATCGAACCAAAGCCCAACGAAAAGGCCTCGTAAAAAGGCCTTTCGTGTTCATAATCGTTATGTGCATGTGCTTTTGTCAACAAATTTTGACCATAAACGGTACTTGAAATTAACCATAACAAAAGCAGCTTCTTCATCTTTTTATCCTTTTAAATAATCGCCAGAGGCAATTAAGGTTTTCTGATCAATTGGTTTGTTGTATAAATAAGCATAGGATGTAATTTCCTTATCCTTCAATTTCACGGTTACATGCTCACGAACAAAAAGCGACTTCTCTGAACTCTCTGGATCAAATTCCTCGTATTCATCCAAGACATTAAGCAACTTGATCGTATTCGAAAGCAAGTACAACTCCCCTACTACCTGATCTTTGGCATTTTCCGACGGGATAATTCCTGGATAATCTGCCACTTGATACATTTGGCCTTGGTAGGTCGCCATGCCCACATAATCGGAGTTACGTGCGATCAAGCGATGTAAATCATTGCCACAATCGCGACGCAAGGTTCCATAAACAAACAAATATTCCTCCACATCCGGTTCAGGCAATTTGGCTTCTTCCAAGGTCAAAACCAAATCCTCTTGCTCTACAACCGTCCCTTCATTCAAGACCACATTACCGATAATTCCCTCAAAAGGCGCCGATACAATGGATTCCATCTTCATCGCCTCAATCACATACAATGGCGCATTTTTCTTCACTTCCTCGCCTGGTTTCACCAAAATACGACTCAATCGACCTTGTAAAGGTGCGCCAATATCGCCTTTGGCTTTCGCCTTCGCATGTTGCGCGCGCTCAACTTTTATATTTTTATCCAAGATTTTTAAACGACGCGCCTGACCGTTCAATTCGAAAGTAATGTTACGTAAACCTGATTCGTCAGGGTCCGACATATACAAATACTTCACGATGATTGTTTTACCTGGCTCTATGGTGATCATGATCTCCTCATCCTGTTTCAAGCCATAGAAAAAGGCCGGAGTAGGCATGGCAGATAAATCGCCATACAAGGCTTGATTCTTGTAATAATCCTCGTAAACCTTTGGATACATTTTATATGACAAGTAATCCAAGAATCCGCCCTCATTATCTGGGAATTTCGCAACAAACGCTGCAAAATCTTTGTCAAAATCAATGGGTGCTAGGTTATCATTCGGTCTTCCCTCATAAGCCGTTTCCCCTTTCAAGATGATCTCTTGCAATTGTTTTGGGAAACCTTGATAGGGCTGACCTAATCCTCCTTTGAAGAAATCCTTTACAGATTCAGGGAAAGATAAGGTTGAACCTTTGGCGTATACATCTTCTGCTGATAAGCTATTCGCAGTCATGAAAATGGCCATATCCCCTACTACTTTCGATGAAGGTGTCACCTTAACAATATCACCAAACAACTTATTCGCTTCCGAATAATTATCTTTTAACAATTCAAATTTATCCCCTACGCCCAAGGCAATCGCCTGACCACGAAGGTTCGTATACTGGCCACCTGGAATCTCATTATTATATACTTCCGCCGTACCTGCTTTCAGCTCCGACTCAAATGGGAAATACATGGTACGAACCGCCTCCCAATAATTAGAGTAGTCATTCATCGCATCCAAATCCAAACCACTGTCATAAGGATGCCCTTGCATCATAGCTACCAAGGAGTTCAAATTCGGTTGGGATGTCAATCCCGACATCGCAGCCAAAGCTCCATCGACAACATCCACGCCCGCCTCAATCGCCTTCAAATAAGTCGCCGATTGAACCGAAGCCGTATCGTGTGTATGTAAGTGAATAGGTATCGCTACCGCTTTCTTTAATTCCGTCACTAATTTTTCTGCTTGGAATGGACGCAACAAACCCGCCATGTCTTTGATGGCAAGCATGTGTGCTCCCGCATCTTCCAATTGGCGTGCTAAATCCAAATAATACTGCATGTTGTATTTCTCATTCGTAAATACATCACCAGTATAACAAATCGCAGCCTCAGCAATACCCGGAGTGCGCTCACGCACCGCTTTGATGGATACCTTCATGGCGTCAATCCAGTTCAAGGAATCGAAAATACGGAAGACATCAATACCGGATTCAGACGATTTCTCCACGAACTTTTCGATCAAATTATCCGGATAGGCTGAATAGCCCACCGCATTGGAACCACGGAATAACATCTGTAAAAGCATGTTTGGCATCGCCTCTCTGAACTCTTCCAAACGCTTCCAAGGTGATTCATGCAAGAATCGCATGGCTACATCAAAGGTTGCACCACCCCAAACCTCCATCGAGAATAAATTCGGGAAGGTTTTGGCGAAACCGGAAGCGACGGCCAACATATCTTGTGTACGAACACGAGTCGCTAAGAGCGATTGGTGACCATCACGGAAAGTCGTATCTGTAAATAAGACTTGCTTCGAATCGCGAATATGTTTCGCAAAGCGCTCAGGTCCTAATTCGGTTAATAATTGTTTGTGTCCGCGAGGGAACTCAGCTAACTCATCCACAGAAGGGATAATGGGTGCACGGAATGGAGCAGATGGTTTTACCTTAACGTCTGGGTTTCCATTCACAATAACCTCCCCTAAATAACGTAATGCTTTTGTAGAACGATCACGCGTCGGTTTAATGTTAAATAACTCCGGATGATTCGCAATGAATGGAACCGTACAATTTCCTTCTTGGAAAACCGGATGCGTAATCACATTACGCAAGAAAGGAATATTGGTTTTTACCCCACGAATTCGGAATTCAGATAATGCGCGATTTAAACGCTCAGAAGCCCCACGCAAGGTTCGGCCTTTGGCAGAAACCTTGACCAACATCGAATCGAAATATGGCGAAATCTTCACTCCAGGATAAGAGGAACCTTCATCCAAACGAATACCAAAACCTGCGGCATTTCGATACGCAATTATGGTACCAAAATCAGGCTTAAATCCATTCGAAGGATCTTCTGTCGTAATCCGACACTGAATGGCAAAACCTTTTATAGGAATATCCTCTTGGTTTTGAATGAATATACCAGGATCCGACAACTTATAATTTTGCGCCACTAGGATTTGTGTACGCACGATATCGATACCCGTTACCTCTTCCGTAATCGTATGCTCCACTTGAATACGTGGATTCACCTCGATGAAAAAGATATTTTCGTCCTTATCTACTAAGAACTCAACGGTTCCTGCATTGTAATAATTAACCGCTTTACCTATCGACAAGGCATAAGCATACAATTTCTGCTTTGTTTCTTCCTTTAAACCAAAAGAAGGAGCTACTTCAACAACTTTCTGAAAACGACGTTGTACTGAACAATCGCGTTCATACAAATGAACTAAGTTACCATGTTGGTCACCCAACAACTGAACCTCAATATGTTTTGGATCATCGATGAATTTCTCGATGAAAAGAGTATCATCACCAAAGGCATTTTTGGCCTCATTTTTCGCTTCTGAATGCGCTTTTTCGAGTTCTTCTTCCGTGCGAACTACGCGCATGCCACGACCTCCACCCCCAGCAGCAGCCTTAACCATGACAGGGAATGTGATTCGGCGGGCTTCTGAAAGTGCATTTTCATACACCGACATGTCGCCTTTGGAATCTTGAATCATGGGTACATTCGCTTTCAACGCAGCAACTTTGGCAGCAACTTTATCACCCAAAGCATTCATTGCTTCAGGAGACGGTCCTACGAAAACAATGCCTTCTTCTCTACAACGACGCGCTAAAACTACATTTTCCGATAAGAATCCGTAACCAGGATGAATGGCATCGATTTTCTTTGCCTTACACAAAGTAATTAAGCCTTCAATGTCCAAATAAGGTTTTAGGGGCTCGTTGTCTTTACCGATTTGGTAAGCCTCATCCGCCTTGTAACGGTGAAGTGAATAGCGATCCTCAAAGGTATAAACCGCAACAGTCCTGATTCCCAGTTCAGAAGCGGCACGCATGATACGGATGGCGATTTCACCGCGGTTCGCGATGAGAAGACTCGAGATTTTCTTAACGTATGATTTTGGCATGCTAATAATTTTAGTGCATCATAACAAAAATGATAAATTAATTGGGATTTAAGTACGATGACTGCTATTTTATTTGGCAAAACTTGAAAATTTACAATTTTTATTGGCTTCGTTACCAAAATATCCACAGCGAAAAAAATATCTACTTCCATGATGTGAAATTTCTTAACTTGCAAGCCCAAAATTCACCCATTTTATATGAGCGCATCGAAACCTTTTATTGGCATTACCTTAGGCGACTACAACGGCATTGGACCCGAAGTCATTTTGAAAGCCTTAGGCAGTCAGCGCATCTTAAAATGGTGTACGCCTATAATTTACGGGTCCCAACAAGTCATTAAGTTCTATCGGAAACAATTGGATTTACAGGACTGGTCAATCAAGAGCATTTCTTCCATGGAAGAGGCGACGGAGGGACACACATCGTTAATAACATGCTGGGATGATGCTAACACGGTTGTAGAACCTGGTAAAGTAACACCAGAAGCTGGAAAGGCAGCATTTGCATGTTTAGACCGCGCGGCTCAAGACTTGGATAAAGGATTACTAGCTGCCCTCGTGACAGCACCGATCAACAAACATAATATTCAGTCGGAGGACTTCAAATTCCCCGGCCATACCGAATACTTAACCGAACGTTTTGAGGCAAAAAGCTCCTTGATGATGATGGTAAGTGAAGGTTTTCGAATGGGGGTCGCAACGGGGCATTTGCCTTTACAAGACGTCAGCAAGGCATTAACCAAGGAATTAATTAAAAATAAGATTGACGTTTTCTTGCAAAGTTTACAAGAAGATTTCGCGATCGAAAAGCCTAAATTGGCCGTATTGGGTTTAAATCCTCATGCAGGCGAATCGGGTCTATTGGGACAAGAAGAACTTGAAATCATTCAACCCGTCATTGAAGAATACCGTAAAAAAGGCGTATTGGTTTTTGGGCCCTATCCGGCTGATGGATTCTTCGGAAAAGCACAATTCAAGGAATTTGATGGGGTTTTGGGCATGTACCATGACCAAGGATTGATTCCATTTAAATACATTGCCTTTGAAACAGGTGTGAATTTTACGGCGGGCTTACCAATCATCCGTACTTCACCCGATCATGGAACAGCTTATGATATTGCAGGAAAAAATGAAGCAGATCCGAGTTCGTTCCTGCACGCATTCTTTTTAGCAATCGATTTGGTTAAAAACCGTATGCACGATTAGTCTATGGCAAAAAAGGTCTTGATCATTGATGAAGTTCACCCTTCCCTGGCTGCGGATTTACGCAACTTGGGCTTTGAGGTAGACGAACAGCCACAGATTCACCCGAAAGATGTGCAATTAAATGTCTATCAAGGCTTAGTGCTTCGTTCAAAAATGACATTAGGGGCCACTGAATTAGCAGATTCTGGATTGGAATTTATTGCGCGTGCCGGTGCAGGGCTGGATTTAATCGATGTAGATTATTGCCTAGCAAATCAGATAAGTGTTTTCAGTGCCAACGAAGGCAATCGCGATGCGGTGGCAGAACATGTGATTGGCCAATTAATTACGTTAGCACGTAAAATCAACACGGCAGATGCGCAAGTTCGCAAAGGAATCTGGGACCGCGAAGGAAATCGGGGCTGGGAATTACAAGGCAAAACCTTAGGAATCATCGGTTATGGCAACATGGGCCAAAGTCTTGCTAAGAAACTACAAGGTTTCGACATGCAAATCATGGCCTATGATAAATATGCCCCAGCAACACATGATATATCAGACATTTTTGAACATGCCGACATACTCAGCTTGCATGTACCCTTGACCGGAGAAACAAAGGAAATGATCAATCAATCATTCCTGGAGCAATTCAAGAAGCCAATCGTATTGATAAATAGTTCTCGGGGAGCCGTTTGTTCCTTGGAAGCGATTGCCCATGGATTATCGACCAGCAAATTACGTGGACTAGCACTGGATGTGTTACCCAATGAAAAGTTGGCCACGTGGACTCCAGCAGAAAAGGCCCTTTTTGAGCAAATTGCTGCTTATCCGACGACGCTTTTCAGCCCACACATTGCGGGTTGGACAGAAGAAAGTTATTGGAAAATCAACGATGCCCTCATCGAAAAAATTAAAGCCCATTATCAGCTATGAATTATCCAGAAAACATTGCTGAAAAACTCGGGTTCCATCAGATTAAGGACCACATCCAGCAGGCTTGTTTAAGCCCGATGGGTGCGGAATATGCTGCCAAAATGAAATTCTCCACGCGTTTCCCCGTAGTCAAACAATGGGTAGAACAGGTGAATGAGATGAAACAAATCATGGCGGAGCATGGAGGTGAGTGGCCCCAACAAGATTATTTTGATTTGCGACCTTGGTTTGCCCCATTGACATTAGATGGTCATTATTTGGCGCCAGAAGAATGGAAAGATTGGTACCGAGGATTGGATATTTTATATCAAGTGATTCGTTTTTTCTCAGGCATCGATGCGGAGAAATACCCAGAAATAGCGAAGATTACACAGAATTACCTGAATAAAGAGGAAGAGCAAGGATCTAATTTCCGACAAATCATTCCCATCATTCAGGAGTTGGATCGCGTATTTGACATCAATGGTCAAATCAAGGAAACGGCATCAGCTGCTTTAGGTGACCTAAGACGGAAACGTTTCGCCGAAGAACAAAACCTCCGGAAGAAATTAGATTCCTACATCCAGCAAGCCTATAAGGAAGGCTGGGTCAGCAAGGATTTCTCATTGACCCTTCGAAATGGTCGGATGGTTATTCCCTTAGCAGCCGAACATAAGCGAAAAATCAAGGGATTTGTCCAAGACGAATCCGATACGGGAAAAACGGTCTACTTAGAACCGGCAGATGCCTTAGTTTTAAACAATGAAATTAAGTCATTGGAATCCGCAGAGCGTCGAGAGATTATTCAAATTCTTTCGCGTTTGTCAGACCGCGTCCGACCGATGGTTCCGATGCTTTCAGCCTGGTATCAGTGGTTAGGTATCATCGATTTTGTTCGTGCGAAAGCCGTTTGGGCAATCGAGCATCAAGCTATTTTACCCCATTTGAAATCGAGTCCTTGGGTCGACTGGAAAGGCGCAAGACACCCTATTCTAGAAGAATCATTAGCTAAAATTGGCAAGAAAATCAAAGCCTTGGACATCACCTTAGATGACCAAAAACGTATCATGGTCGTTTCAGGGCCCAATGCAGGAGGTAAATCGGTGACCTTGAGTACAATCGGTCTATTGCAATATTTATTCCAAGCGGGTTGTTTGGTACCCTTGACTGAGGGGTCAACCATGGGCTTTTTCGACCAAATCTTTTTGGATATGGGCGATGAGCAAAACCTGGAAAATGAATTGAGTACCTACTCCTCACACTTGAGTAATATGCGTTATTTCCTAGCCCATGCGCAGGAGAAAACACTTTTATTGGTGGATGAATTTGGAACCGGTACGGAGCCATCCTTGGGGGGCGCCATCGCGGAATCGATTTTAGAAAAATTGGCTGATAAAGGCGCTTATGGTGCGATCAACACGCACTTTGGCAACTTGAAAAGTTTAGCAGATCGAAAGCAGGGTTTATTCAATGCAGCGATGCGTTACGATACAACACACTTGGAGCCTCAGTTCATTTTGGACATGGGAAAACCTGGAAGTTCCTTTGCCTTTGAGATTGCCCAAAAAATAGGCTTACCAAGTCAAATCATCGAAAATGCCCGAAAAAAGCTAGGCAAAAGCCAAGTGGATTTCGATAAATTGTTGATGGAAACCGAGACGGAGAAGCAGATTTGGGAGGCGAAAAATACGAGTTTAGCGGTTCAATTAGCGCAAGCAGAAAGTATCAAAGAGCAATATGCGAGCCTGAAAAATCATTTAGAGGAGGAGCAGAAACGCTTATTAAATCAGGCGAAGTCGGAAGCTAAGCAATTGGTCAAAGATGCCAATCAGAAAATTGAGCAGACCATTCGTGAAATCAAGGAAAAGTCGGCGGAGAAAGAAGTCACGAAGGAAATCCGAAAAGGCTTAAATGAATTTTCAGAAAAGAAATTAAAGGTA
>CANGCD010000111.1 GCA_947452215.1 Cytophagaceae bacterium
TCTTTCGTTTTTGATTTAACGAAGTCACACAGGTATTGATATTCTTTAGGTCCAGGTGCGCTAGGTAATTCACTGATCAAGTTTTCAATAACCTTGATTGCTGCCATTGCCTTTTTCTGTTTGAATAAAAGCGTACTTTCGGCCATCCAAGTTCTTCGCACGATGGATCCTTTGTCTATTTCGCATTTTGTCATTTGATCTTTCATGCGTTTCAGGTCAGCATTTGATAATTTATTAACCTGAGAACTTGTCATCACAATTTGAAATACATTCTCGTAAATCATTTTAACCAAACTTGGATCTGCAATTCGATTATATAAGGCTAAATGACCTACGAAATAATCAAATAAAGCATTGTTGTTGTTCATCATAACCATTTGTATGATGTTCAATGCACTCTGACTCACGTATTGATTTGTTGGCATCACCTTAATCAACTCATTTACAACTTTAATATTGGTTGCCGTATCTGCCGTCAATCTAGCATATTGTGCATAGTTGAGCAAGAAAGCGAATCCACGATCACCAGTTTTGAATTTTGTAGCAAAATTACTTGCTTGTTCGGCTGGATTTGCGGCTTTTTGTCCAATACTATTCACATTCAAAACAGAATTTTCGCGTTCTCCAAACGCCTTGGCCTGTACCAATTTCATTGTCTTTGGTTCGAAAAATAAGAATGTCGGCGTTGCATTAATGATTACTTTCAATTGTTGGAGTATACGTTGGCTTTCTGGCTTGCGAATGTCCAACTGATAATTAATAAAGTTAGTATTATACAGTGTGCCCACTTGAGGTTGCGCGAAAGTACCTTTGAAGGAATTGCAGATATGGCAATCGGGGGCAAATACTTCTACAAACAATAACTTGTTTTGTTGTTTTGCTGTTGCAATCGCTGTATTTAAATTGCTGGATTTGAGGAAGTTAATTCCTTTTTGTGCAAATCCGCTTGAAGCAATTAATGATAAGAATACTATGAACTTGATAGATCGCATGCGATGAGTTTATTGGCCTTTGGAAGCCGCTGTAATTTCCTTTTTTAAGTTTTGTGAGAGTTTCTTACAAACCTGCTCTACTTCTAATGCAAATTCTGAATCTCCTGTGGCTTGTAAGGCGGCATCGCCAACTGTTCCCATGATTTCAATGAAGAATCGCTTCATATCAAACACTTCCATGTCCTTAGTCCATAAAGGCAATGTCAAAGTTCCTTTGTGATACGGATCCCATGTTGCAACCAAAATAGCTTTTGTTTCCTCAATCCCTTCATTGGGATTATCCGTTGCCGACCAAGAAATTTGCTCGGGAATGCTATTGTCGTCTAATTGTATTTTGAAATTGATTTCTGAATGTTTCATGTTGGCATCTGTTTTTCGATTCATCTCTGTGTTTCCAAACTAAATAAATCGTATTTTCGTACAAAAGTAAGAAAACTAAATGGTTCGAGCAGAAATAATTACCATTGGCGACGAGATTCTCTACGGTCAAATCCTGGATACGAATACCCAATGGATTAGCTTGGAGCTTGATAAAATCGGAATTAAAACCGTACGGAAGTCGTCCGTTGGTGATCAGCGAGACGAAATTGTTCAAATCTTGACAGAAGCGCAAAAACGCGCAGATATTGTTTTTATCACGGGGGGCTTAGGACCCACGAAAGACGATTTAACAAAAAAGATTTTAGCTGATTTTTTTGACTGTCCGCTTAATTATCATCCCGATGCTTTAACTGACGTAACAGATTTCTTCGCAAAAAGAGGCCGGGAATTAAGTGATATTAACCGCGATCAAGCCCTTTTACCGACGAAATGTACATTTATCCCTAACAAGCAAGGAACAGCTCCTGCCATGTGGTTTAATGAACGAGATACGATTTGGGTTTCCATGCCAGGTGTACCATTCGAAATGAAGGCGATTATGGAAACGGAAGTATTGCCCCGCATCGTAACACATTTCAAACTTCCCGTGATTGTCCACCAGATTCGTAAGGTTGTGGGTATCGGAGAATCTTATTTATCGGATTTAATTCAAGAGTGGGAATTACAATTGCCCACGCATTTGAAATTGGCCTATTTACCTTCTTTGGGAATTGTAAAACTTCGTCTGACGGGTTTCGGAAAAGATAAAGTTGAATTGCATGCGGACATTGAGGCTGAATTTGAAAAAGTAATGCCTTTAATTAAAAGTTACGTTTTTGGACGAGAAAAAGATGAATTGGCTGCTGTGGTAGGACAAATTCTCGTGCTGCAACATGCAAGCTTATCCGTAGCAGAAAGTTGTACTGGAGGATATCTAGCACATCAATTTACCCAGCACGCGGGAAGTTCTGCCTTTTTCCAAGGAGGAATTATTAGTTATGCAAACGAAGTGAAAGTTCAACAATTAGGCGTTTCACAGGAAATCCTAGATCATGACGGAGCAGTAAGTGAAAACTGTGTGAAGTCCATGGCTACAGGTGCTAGAAAGCAGTTGGGAACGACCTATGCATTAGCTACATCGGGCATCGCTGGACCCGATGGGGGTTCTGAAGATAAGCCTGTGGGGACTATTTGGATAGCACTTGCACATCCAGAAGGCATAATAACACGTAAATTGACCCAAGGAGGTACACGTATTCAAAACATACATTTGAGTTCATTAACAGCAATTAATTTGCTGAGGAGATATTTATTAAACGATTTGGCAGAATAATATGGCAATCACAGAAATCATCATGCCCAAAATGGGTGAAAGCATCATGGAAGCGACCGTTTTGAACTGGTTGAAACAACCCGGTGATTACGTCGAAGCTGATGAATTTATTCTTGAAGTAGCTACCGATAAAATTGATACAGAAGTTCCTTCACCTGTTGCAGGTTATCTAAAGCAAATTTTAATTCCAGTAGGTCAAGTTGCAACCATTGGCAAAGCAATTTGTGTAATTGATGCTAACGATGATGTTCCTGTTGAAAAGAAATCCTTCGAGGCATCTGATGTGTTTCACCCAGAACCTGAGTTAGCTGCTTTAACGGATTTAAGCCTCGGTCAAAATTTTGATGTAAGTACCGATAAGTCTAATCCTTGGGTTTCGCCGTTGATTAAGCAAATATGCCAACAGGAGAAGGTGTCTCAACGCGAATTAAGTGAAATTCGTGGTTCAGGCATGGATGGTCGTGTTACGAAAAAGGATGTGTTGAATTATATCGCTGTTCGGAATTCTAAACGAATGATTGCTTCGGGGACATTGAGTCAGGGGCCTGGTTTGCGCCTACCGGGAGATGAAGTGATTGAAATGGATCGCATGCGTAAGATGATTTCAGAACGCATGTCGGATTCTAAACGTATTTCACCCCATGTGACTTCATTCTTAGAAGCTGATATTACGGCATTGGTGCAATGGCGTGAACAAAATAAGGCCAAGTTTTTAGAGAAGTATAAAGAATCGATTACCTATACACCTCTCCTATTTATGGCTACAGCTCAAGCCATTAAGGATTTTCCAGGTATTAATATTTCCGTAGAAGGAAATTACATCGTTCAACACAAACAAATTAACATAGGTATGGCGGTCGCATTGCCAAATGGAAATTTGATTGTACCTGTGATTCACAATGTAGATGAATTGTCTCTGTTGGAATTGACGAAAAAAGTTAATGATTTATCAAATCGTGCGCGTAAAAACAAATTGACTCCGTCTGATTTGGAAGGAGGTACCTATACGATTTCAAACATAGGTGGATTTGGGAATTTGATGGGTACTCCGATCATCGTTCAACCGCAAGTAGCGATTATGGCTTTTGGTATGATCGAAAAGAAACCTGCTGTCATTACGGGAGCTAATGGAGAAGATCAAATAGCTATCCGACAAAAGATGTTTATATCGCACTCCTATGATCATCGCGTTGTTGATGGGTCCTTGGGCGGTGGTTTTGTCAAACGAGTTTCTGATTATCTAGAACGCTTTCAAATCGATTTAGATCTATAAAAAAAAGGCTATCAAATTGATAGCCTTTTTTTATCTGCTAGAATTTAGCATTGGGATCTTTTACGTTTGGTCGAATGATTCGTAACCAAGTTAATAATTTGATCATCGGATATGTAGGATCAAATTCAAACCATTTCGTTGCGAAGTTCACTCGGTTCGGTAATTTATGGTGATTGTTTTGGAACAATTCACCCATCATAACGACATCAAAAACTAATGAATTACGTGAATGATCGTGATTATCATAATTTTGGTATCCGTATTTATGGCCTGACCAGTTAACAATGGCTCCGTGCACAGGACCCATTAAAAAATGCACAGGTAATAAAAAGAAGAATGCCCAATGCATATCGAAATATACAAACGCTACGATATACAAAGATGCGTATGCAAAACCCCAACCGATACGTGATATCCAAGAATCACCAATGCGTTCAATCGTTTTGGATACTGGGTAATCATGTTCAAAGCGTTCTTCAACTTTTTGTTTGCGATTTAAAACCGCATTATAAATATCTTTTGTTTTCCACATCATGGTAAACACATTGCTAGAGAACATAGGTGAGTGTGGATCTTTAGCCGTATCCGAGAATGCATGGTGCATGCGATGTAAAATGGCGTAAGCACGTGGACTCAAGAACGATGAACCTTGAGATAAGTAAGTCAAGAAATAGAAGAATTTCTCCCAAAATTTGCTCATCAAAAACATCTTATGAGCGGAATATCGATGTAAAAAGAAAGTCTGACTAAACAAGGATACGTACCAGTGAATAATAAATGCGGGAAGTACTAGTTGCATAAAAATAATTAAGGTTTTGTGCCACAAATTTACATATGAATTTCTCCACTTTGAGAAAATAATCAGAATACTTTTCTGATTTTAATCATTTACTTGGCTAATCATGTAAGAGATGAATAGCGTGGGTCGATGCGATGCAGGCCGTTTCTGTGCGTAAAATCGCTTTACCTAAACTAAATGGGGTGTATTTATTATTGAGTAAAAGAGCTGTTTCTTCGGAAGAAAAATCACCTTCTGGCCCTACAAATACAAAATAGGATTGATTTAAGCGGATTTGTTTGCCTAAACTTGCCATTGGGGGATCGCTGATGTGAGCAAATAAAACTTGATTATTTATATCAGGTTCGATCGACTCAATGAGTTGCTTCAGGGGTGTTAATGGCAGAATTTCTGGTAGAAATAAATTCTTCGATTGCTTAAGTGCTGCAATCGCAATTTTTTCTAAACGATTTAATTTTAATTCTTTTCGTTCTGAGTTTTTCGAGATGAAAAACCCGATGCTATGTATGCCAAATTCACAACATTTTTCAACCATCCATTCCATGCGCTCCATTTGTTTAGTAGGCGCTACAAATAGATGTATTTGATAAGTAGATTTATCCTGCTTTTCGATTAATCGCAATTGGCTAAATGTAGTTTTCTTTGAATCAATAGATTCAATAATCGATTCGTAAAGTCCTCCTACCCCATCGAGTATGCGTATTTTGTCCCCATTTCGTAAACGCAAAACCCGACAAGCATGAAATGATTCTTCTTCATTTAAGAATCCTGTGCTCGTCGGGTTGGGCGCATAAAAAACATATTTACTCATGTTTTACTCGGGGTCTTCTGAGCGGAATGAAAAACGAGATGGATCTAATGAAAGCGTTCCTCCGTTGAAATCTTCAATGAATTTTGAAATGACATCATCTTCTAAGGACGGCACATATAAGGCGGCCTCCAATCCAATGCCAAATTCGAAATCTTCATCGATCTCGATGTATTCATTTACTTTGATTTCATCGTTTTCTTCGAGTTCATCAATGATTTCAAGAATCATCACTTCTACCTCCTCATCTAAGGATTCGTTTTCCACATACGTTTCATCCCGATTTTCAATAGGAACATATAAAGGGAAATGATGTATAGCTTCTTGTTCTGCTGCCTCATAGATGGCACTCGCATAGTGTAATTGCAAGGTGCAAAGGATTGCATCATAAATAACCTCTTCTTTGTTAAATTTACCCACAAACTGAATGTGGACCATTTCTTTCTCATTGCCTGTAGGCAAATCGTCATCCTCTATAACGATGAAGGGTTTATTTGCCTGCGAGCACTGGTCTTTTAATTGTTGGATTTCCTCCTTTGAAAAACCAGGGTTTGTTTGCTTAGTCATGTGGGATTATTTGATTAATAATAATTCGCGGTATTTCGGTAATGGCCATTCATCGTCGTCGATAATCAATTCTAATTTATCGACGCTATACCGAATCTCTTCGAAATAACCTTTCACTTTCGTGCTGTATAATACGGCTCTTTCTTCTAAATCTTCAATGTTATTCGCTTCTTTCCGAGCTTCTGTCATTCCGTTTTGCAAACGGACAATGGATGAAGTATATTCAGAAATCTTCTTAATCATCTCGATGGTAGGCGCGTAATATTGTGGGTCGATACCAATTTCCTTTTGTCCTTTCACATTTTCAACCAATTGCGTTTGGTATTTCAATGATGTTGAAACGATGTGGTTAATTGCCATATCACCAATTACACGTGACTCAATTTGAATTTTCTTAACATAGTTTTCTAATTCAATTTCATGACGTGCGTGCATCTCCTCTTTCGAATAGATACCGTGTTTCGTGAACAATTCGATGGATTCAGGACGCGCATAAACGGCTAAAGCCTCTGGGGTCGTTTTTAAATTCGATAATCCTCGACGAGCAGCTTCTTCCACCCATTCATCTGAATACCCATTTCCTTCAAATCGAATATTTTTAGACTCTTTTACGTAGCGTTTTAACACTTCCATAATCGCCAATTCCTTCTTCACTCCCTTTTCCAACACCTCTTCCACTTCTTTGCGGAATTTAATTAGTTGGTCAGCAACAATCGTATTCAAAACGGTCATCGGTGCTGCTGAATTTGCAGACGAGCCAACAGCACGGAACTCAAATTTATTACCAGTAAAGGCAAATGGAGATGTTCTATTTCTATCTGTATTATCCAAAATCAACGAAGGGATTTTATTAATACCTAATTTAAGGTAAACATTATCCCCTTTCTCCAATTGAATCTCATCTAGGCCATCCATGTTTTCCATGTCATCAAGTACCTGACTCATCGTGCTTCCTAAGAATGCTGATACGATGGCTGGAGGTGCCTCATTAGCTCCTAAGCGATGCTCATTCCCAGCGGAAGCAATCGATGCACGCAATAAATCGGCGCGATCATGAACAGCTTTTAGCGTGTTAACAAAAAATGTTAGAAAACGAAGATTTTCTTTAGGCTTCGAAGAAGGAGCCAATAAATTGATTCCTGTATCCGTAGCTAATGCCCAGTTATTATGTTTTCCTGATCCATTGATTCCCGCAAAAGGTTTCTCATGGAAAAGTACTTTAAACTTATGCTTTGAAGCCACTTTTGACATTAAGTCCATTAAAAGTGCATTATGATCACACGCTAAGTTAGCCTCTTCAAAAGTTGGGGCTACCTCAAATTGTGCCGGAGCAACCTCATTATGGCGAGTTCTCACCGGCATCCCTAGTTTTAATGCCTCGATTTCGAAGTCAACCATAAAGGCGTTTACTCGGTTAGGAATAGATCCAAAATAATGATCTTCTAATTGTTGGCCCTTCGCTGGTGCATGTCCAAAAACAGTTCGACCCGCCATCACCAAATCAGGACGTGCATTAAATAACGCTTCGTCTACCACAAAATATTCTTGTTCTGCTCCCAAGGTTGGAATGACTTTACTCACATCACGATTAAAGAATTCTTTGATGACAGCAGTTGCAGCCTTGTCAACCAATTCAATGGATTTTAATAAAGGAGTTTTGTAATCCAGGGCTTCTCCTGTATAGGATACAAAGACAGATGGAATACATAGGGTTGCTGTTCCTGCTGCATTTTCCATAATAAAGGCCGGCGATGATGGATCCCAACCTGTGTAGCCACGCGCCTCGAACGTTGAACGAATCCCTCCGTTCGGAAATGAAGATGCATCGGGTTCTTGTTGGACTAAAGCAGATCCTTTAAATTTCTCTACGGCCTTACCATTACTTAAATCAATGTCAAAGAATGAATCATGCTTTTCAGCGGTAGTTCCCGTTAAGGGTTGAAACCAGTGTGTATAGTGCGTTGCACCTTTTGAAATTGCCCAAGATTTCATCGCTGCAGCTACTTCATCCGCCGCATCGCGATCAATCTTAGAACCCGTTTGGATTGCTGTATTTATCTTTAAATAGGCTTCTGGAGATAATAAAGATCGCATTACTTCATCGCTGAAAGTCATACTTCCATAATAGTCCGAAACTTTTTCTGTAGGAAGCTTTACTGGAGTTCCTGTACGGGATTGAGCTAACTCAAGAGCCTTAAATCTAGTGATTGCCATATGAAGATTTTATTTCTTAGGTAAAAATAGCGAATTGTGATGGGATAAAAAATGGCAAAAAATGAAAAGTAGGATTGAATTTTCCGTTTTTAATTTGGATTTTTTGGGTTTTTGCAAAATACTCGTTTGTTTTTGTATGATTATTTACCTTAAACTATTGTTTTTTCTAAAAAGTGGTATATTTTTGCTATACGAATTCCTAAAAAAGTATTTTTGTTACAAAATCAAGTTTAAATATCATGGCTAAATCAAAATTAGAGTACATTTGGTTAGATGGCTACAAGCCAACACAAAGTTTACGTTCTAAGACTAAAATTGAGAATAATTTTAGCGGCAAATTAGAAGACCTAGATATGTGGTCTTTCGATGGTTCTTCTACTCAGCAAGCTGAA
>CANGCD010000112.1 GCA_947452215.1 Cytophagaceae bacterium
GGGATACCATCCAGCACCAAGGTTTATTGCAGGCATTGATTGCGCAATTTAAAGAAGCTGGCATACGTACCTCAATCTTCGTAGATCCTGTACTTGAAATGGTGGAAGCGGCCGCAACGACCGGTACGGATAGGATTGAATTGTATACAGAACCCTATGCGGAGCAATTTTTTGAGAATCCGACCCAGGCGGTGTCGGCATATCGAAAGGCAGCCTTTCGTGCGAGCCAATTGGGCTTAGGCATTAATGCGGGGCACGATTTGAGTTTGGAAAATTTGGCATTCTTTAAGGCGAATGTTGCCCCTTTGGATGAAGTATCGATAGGGCATGCCTTGATATGTGATGCTTTGTATTATGGACTGGAGAATACAATCCAGCTATACAAAAGAGCCTTAAATTAATAGCTAGGCCTGTCATTGGGATAAGGCCTAGCTATTGAAATAATTATTCGCGATTTCCAGTCAAAACAACTTGACCACCCGCAACGGATAATTTAATCGCAGTTATTTTTCCTTCTGCACGTGAAAAAATCACGTCAGCATCGTAACCTTGAATGGTTGCTGAAAAAACATCTTTCGCTGTACCCGCTTTTAACACAGCACCTTCCGCTGGATTTGCGTCTGAACTAAGGGCCAATTGGCCATCTTTCATGGCAATAACAATTTTCTTTACGTATTCGTTATCCGCCATTTTGAATGAAGCCACATAATCAGCTAAGGTTGCACCTTCTTTTTGGCCTGTTAATACTTGGCCTTGTGCTTCGATTTTCACACCTTTCACAGCACCTGCTTCACGAATAAAAACAACAGTACCACCCATGCTTTCTAAAGCGAATTCATCTGCATTTTTTCCTGGAGCTAATTCCGCATCAGGGAAACCTTCAGCAGCCATGATAACCTTGCTGTCTTTCACAGAAATCGTAATCGACTTTACGTAAGGATTTTCGGATAATTTAAACGTGCCTGCATAGTCTGCAGGATTGGACTGAGCAAGCAATTGAACTGCAGAAACGCAGATAACAAAAGCTAAAGAGAATAATTTTTTCATTGGAATTTAATTCGTTTAAAGATGAAACAAAGCTACGCAATTTGGTAAATCCACCTTACTATTATTACATAAAAGATAAAATTTCTACCAAAATTTTGTCACGCTAAATTTTAAAACCATTTTGAATTAAAAAAGTTTTGGCTACATTTGAAGCGTCATCAAGACAAAAATTAATCAATTCGCCCAATAAATCGATAGGAGATACAATATGAGATAAACCTCTACGTTAACAATTTTGAAGTTTTATGATTAAAATTCAGGTTAGCGATGCGGCTTTATTATCAGCGTACATCCAAGGGGACGATAAAGCGTTTGAGACATTAGTCAAACGTAGTAAATCCAAAGTGTATACAACTATTTACTTGATCGTTAAGGACCGCTACATTGCGGAAGACTTAATGCAAGAAGCATATATTAAGGCCATCGACGTGATCAAGTCGGGCCGCTACAACGAAGAAGGGAAATTTTTACCCTGGATTCTGCGTATTTCGCACAACATGGCGATTGATCATTTTCGGAAGGATAAACGTTATCCGACGATTGTATTGGAAGATGGATCGAAGGTTTTCAACAGCTTTGATTTTGCGGAGGACTCGGTAGAAGAGCAGCAAATGAAGGCGGATCAAGTGGAGAACATTCGGGAAATGATAAAAAAATTACCTGATGAACAACGTGAGGTATTGGTGATGCGACACTACGAGGACTTAAGTTTTCAGGAAATCGCGGACCAAACTGGCGTTAGCATCAATACTGCCTTGGGGAGAATGCGTTATGCGCTGATCAACCTGAGGAAAATGCTAAACAAACAAGAGATTGCCTATGACGCAAAGCTTTACCCCAAATGACCTTATTAAAAAATTGTACGAGCCTCAAACAGGCCAAAACGAATTAACAAATCCGGAAATACGCTCGGAGTTAGCGGCATTCCAACAGGTCCAAAACGCCCTCGATATGGCTTATGTTGCCCCATCAGAGCGAGTGATTAATCGTATTTTGGATTATTCCAAACACAAAGAGTCGATTCAATCTTAATCTTGAAATTGTTTCTTATTTTGCATCAAATTCAATGCGATGCTGAAGAAGGAACGATTTCAAGCTTTTATTTCCCATTTTGAATCCTCATTTCCTGAGGCTGAAACGGAATTGCATTACAGCAATCCCTTTGAATTGTTGGTGGCCGTCGTGTTATCCGCACAATGCACCGACAAGCGTATCAATCAAGTTACTCCTGCCCTATTCAAGCGATTCCCAGACCCACAAGCATTATCGGAATCCAGTGTAGAAGAAATCTTTTCGTATATACGATCCGTTTCCTATCCGAATAATAAGGCGAAACATCTCTTAGGTTTGGGCCAAAAACTCGTCGACCAATTTGCTGGCCAAGTACCCGAAACCTTAGATGATTTACAGACTTTACCGGGCGTAGGGAGGAAAACGGCGAATGTCATCGCTTCGGTCATCTATAATCAACCGGCGATGGCGGTGGACACCCACGTATTTCGTGTTTCGAGGCGATTAGGTTTAGTACCACAAACGGCAAAAACACCTTTACTCGTAGAAAAAGCATTAATACGTCACTTACCCAATGACATTATTCCGGTCGCACACCATTGGTTGATTTTACATGGCCGTTATATCTGTTTGGCCCGAACACCCAAATGTAAGGAATGCTCCATCACGCATTTTTGTGCCTATTTCGCTAAAAACCAAAGTAAATGATTGAGGCGGCAGGCATTATCGCATCCTTGTTAGGGGTTTATTTTTCAAGTCAGCGGAATTCAATGGCTTGGATTTGGAATATATTGGCTTCCGGAATCTACATGTATGTATTTTACCAAGCGGGTTTATACTCCGACATGGAATTGCAGGGGGTATTTATTTTGATGGCTGTCTATGGTTTATACCAATGGCAGCGCGAAGATTCATCGTGGAAATCATCCACAAATACATTGCAACAGCTAATTTTCGGTATAATACTAGCCTTAACTTATGGATTAGTCGCGGGCTATCTACACGAACGATTTGCTTTAGCAGTCAAATCGCCTTACTGGGATGCAACTTTGACGGGACTAAGCATGTTGGGGACTTATTGGGCAGCCCAACGAAAAATCGAAAATTGGATTTTATGGATTTTAGTAGACGTTATTTACGTGGGTTTATATGTAGTTAACGGTTTATGGGGAACCGCCGCTTTGTATATCGTGTTCGTTTTCATGGCGATATATGGCTGGATTTCATGGCGTAATAAACTCAAAATCAACTGATTAAAAATTTGTCAGAGATTTTACCTGAATCAGCATACTAAATTGTCCAATAAAATTATCTTTGTAGCATAGAACACGGTAAGATCAGTAAGGTGCTGAAATTCAAATAATTATACTTTTTCGTGTTCGAGTAAAATTAATAGCGTTTTTATTTATGGCGACGGAAGAGAAGAATCGTTACTCCGCTGAAGAATTAAAAGAATTCGAAGCGATCATTCAAGGTAAATTAGCTGAAACTAATGCAGAGTTAAAGTATTTGCGTGCAGCGTTAAGCAAAAAAAATGACCCAGGAACTGATGATACATCAGGCAATTCAAAGGTCATGGAAGATGGAGCGGAAACACAAGAAAAAGAAAGTATGAATCAATTGGCCGTGCGCCAACAAAAATTCGCAAAGAGCTTAGAAAATGCGTTGATGCGCATCAAAAACGGCACATATGGCGTTTGCGTTGATTCAGGAAAATTGATTTCCAAAGAACGTTTGCGCTTAGTTCCGCATACACAGCATTCGATTGAAGCTAAGTTAAAACAACGCTAGATGGGATTTTTCAACAATAACGGTTTGATAGATTTATTAAAAAACTACCTGAAAACGCAATTTGAACTTGTCAAACTCGATATTCAAGAGCGTTTAGAAGCCTTATTGGAGCGAATATTCAAATTCATCATTTTGGCTTTTGCACTAGGTATCGGGATATTATTCCTGTTACATGGCATCGCCAATATGATCAATACCTACTTAGATAGTCAATTCTGGGGACACCTCATTGTTTCTGGAGCTTGTTTTGTCGTAGGTGCGATTATGCTAGCAAGCTTTCGCAAACCAGAAGAAAATAGCGTTGAACCCGAGGAAGAAGAAATTACAGCAGATGAGTCAGATACAGAATAAGAAAGCACAATTAGAGGCTGAGGCAGCTAATTACGAAGATAAGATTGGTGAATCAATCGCAGACATCAAGCATGTAGCGAAAGAAAAAGGAACGCAAATCCTTGTCGCGGGAGCCGTCGTGGCAGGTGCCTATTTACTATATTCGCTACTTTCAGGTAGCGATAAATCCGAGAAAAAATCAGAGAAAAAAGAATCTTCTTTTTTAGCAAATGCGATTACCTCATACGCTGTGGGTATTGCATTGTCGTTGGCAAAAGACCAACTCATTGAATATCTGAGAAAGCTCGAGGAAGAATCCGTTCAGAAATAATTTGTCACCTGTACCTTTGGCAAACCTTGAGGATTGCCAAAGGTAGGTGTTAATTTTCCATCAAGTAAGCCTTGATGAATTCATTGATTTCCCCATCCAACACCGCATCGGTATTTGACGTTTGATAATTCGTCCGGTGATCTTTCACGCGGCGATCATCTAGTACATAAGAACGAATCTGCGAACCCCATTCAATTTTCTTTTTGCCCGCTTCTACTTCAGCGCGCGCGGCGTTGCGTTTGTCGATTTCAATTTGGTATAATTTCGATTTCAACAATCGCAAAGCAACTTCTTTATTCATTAATTGCGAACGCTCCTGCTGGCAGGCAATTATAATCCCCGAAGGTTTGTGGGTCAAACGAACAGCCGTCTCAACTTTATTGACATTCTGCCCTCCTGCTCCACCGGAACGGAAAGTGTCCCAGTCGATGTCGGCAGGATTAATTTCGATTTCAATGGTATCATCCGCCAAGGGACAAATGTACACGGAGGCGAAAGAGGTATGTCGGCGAGCATTCGAGTCAAAAGGCGAAATGCGGACGAGGCGATGGACGCCATTCTCCGACTTCAAATTGCCATAGGCAAATTCACCCTCCACTTCGATGGTGACGGATTTGATTCCGGCGACATCGCCAGCATTTTCGTCAACTAAGCGAACTTTAAAACCATTTTTTTCAGCCCACATATGATACATACGAAGCAACATTGACGCCCAATCTTGGGATTCTGTACCACCCGCACCGGCGTTGATTTCGAGAACGGCGCTCATGTTATCGCCCTCTTCCGACATCATTTTACGGAATTCGAGGGATTCGAGCAGTGATTCCAATTTGGCACCTTCGGCATCCACTTCGGGTTCCGTGGCTTCGCCCATTTCGTAAAATTCCCAGATGGTTTCTAGATCGTCTTGTGCACGGGCTAATTGGTCGAAACCGTCCGTCCAAAACTTCAGCCCACGCATTTCGCGCATGGTGCTTTCGGCCTTTTCGGGATTGTTCCAAAACTCGGGATCGAGTGTCACCGTCTCCAGTTCGGAGATTAAATATTTCTTATGATCGTAGTCAAAGATACCTCCTTAAAGCCTCTATTCTGGCTTTCAGGTCATTGAACCTGTCTCTTGTCATGTGGATTTCTGCTAAATAAAGTACAAATATACCCGATTTTGTGCTAAATTGCGGCCTCATTCATTTAAATCAAGCAATAAAATGGCGCAACAATACGATTTGATCGTGGTAGGCTCAGGCCCAGGGGGTTATGTAGCAGCTATCCGAGCTTCTCAATTAGGTTTAAAATGTGCAGTCGTGGAGAAAGAATCTTTGGGAGGTATCTGCCTAAACTGGGGATGTATCCCAACCAAAGCCTTGTTAAAATCTGCGAATGTATTTGAATACATCAAGCATGCATCGGATTACGGAATTACCGTGAAAGGAGCAGAAGCTGATTTCTCAGCGGTAATCGCACGTTCACGTGGGGTTGCGGATAGCATGAGCAAAGGCGTTCAGTTTTTGATGAAGAAAAACAAGATCGACGTGATCATGGGTTACGGAAAAATCCAACCAGGTAAAAAGGTGGAGGTTACGGATGCCGATGGAAAAGCGACGATTTACGAAGGAAAAAATATCATGATTGCGACGGGTGCACGTGCGCGTGCCTTGCCAAATATCCCTATCGACGGCGAAAAAGTAATTGAATACCGCAAGGCGATGAGTTTGGAAAAACGTCCAGATTCGATGGTCATCATCGGTTCAGGAGCGATCGGCGTGGAGTTTGCATATGTATACGCAGCCATGGGAACGAAAGTAACCATTGTTGAATTTATGACAAACATCGTACCGGTTGAGGATGAAGATGTATCGAAAGAATTGGCGAAGCAATACAAGAAAATGGGCATCGACATCTTGACTTCATCAAGCGTTGAGTCGGTAGATACCAAAGGAAAAGGTTGCAAGGTGAGTGTAAAAACGCCAACGGGCAATCAGGACATCCAATGTGACATCGTACTTTCTGCGGCGGGTGTGATTTGCAATTTGGAAAACATTGGTTTGGAAGAAGTAGGTATCATTGTGGACAAGGGACGTATTCCAGTGAACGCATGGTATGAAACGAATATCCCAGGTTATTTTGCGATTGGTGATGTGACACCGGGTCCGGCTTTAGCTCACGTAGCATCTGCGGAAGGCATTATTTGTGTAGAGAAAATCGCAGGTCACAAGACAGAGGCATTGGATTACACGAATATTCCGGGTTGTACGTATTGCACGCCAGAAATTTCTTCTGTGGGAATGACAGAGAAGAAAGCAATTGAAGCAGGATATGACATCAAAGTAGGTAAGTTCCCATTCGTGGCATCTGGAAAAGCAACGGCTGCCGGAGCGCGTGATGGTTTTGTAAAAGTTATCTACGATGCCAAATACGGCGAATTGTTAGGTGCTCACATGATTGGTTACAACGTTACGGAACTTATCGCGGAAGCGGTTGTCGTTCGTAAATTAGAAAGCACAGCTTACGAGATCATGAAGACGGTTCACCCACACCCAACCATTTCAGAAGCGTTTAAAGGCGCGACGGAAGCGGCATACGGCGAGGCTGTGGATTTATAGTCCCGAGATTTTTATACATAAAAAGAGGAGCTCAAAAGGCTCCTCTTTTTTTATAGTCCAAAATAGGCATCCGTTCCGCCTTCGAGCCAGTCGGCGCCTGATATCATCGCAGCCGCCTCCTCGGAACGTCCATCTCCTTTTCCACAGACGGTTATGATGGGTTTGTTGGCAGGCAATTCCTGCAGCCTTTTCGCGAGCGCTTTCAAGGGAATGTGTTTTGCCCAGGGAATGTGCCCATCGTCAAAATCGTTTTGACTCCGCACATCCAATACAAAAACTTTCCCGTGTTTAAGAAGCGGTTTGAAATCCGCTTGGGTCATCACTTGATTTCCCGGATTTGAATTTTTTGGTAGGCTACTTTGCTTTTGGGATCGTGTGCTTGGATGGCAATGGTGCCAGCTTGAACTTTCCGTTGATCAGTTCCATTCGTGCGCTCAGCAGGCTCTGTATAGTCGATGACTGTTTTACCATTGATTTTCGTGGTGATGTGATTGCCTTGTACGATAACGTTTAGGTCGAACCACTCTTCATCCTTGACAAAGGTTTCTTTGGTATCGACAATTCCATACACGGAAGCGGTACGACGCCAGTCGGTATGCGAATTATTCACTTGAATCTCATAGCCTTGTTTGGGCCAATCGTTCTCTAAGAATTTCGTACAGACATAGAGTCCCGAATTCGCACCGGGATAGGTTTTTACGCGGGCATGTACTTCGAAATTCTTCGGCGTATAGCCGTTATAGAAGAGGTGGCCGCGGTTTCCGTTGACAATCAACTCACCGTTTTCGATGTGGAAGGACGCGGGATTTTCGCTGATTTTCCAGTTGTTCAGGTCTTGGCCATTGAATAGGTCGATCCATTGGGCGTTAGCGGTAAAGCTCGCGAGGAGTAAGAGGAAGAATAGGTTTTTCATGGGGATAGGTTTAGGATAATGAAGTTAAAAAAGTTTCGGTACTCACGACTAAAACCACTGATTTTTTAAAGTCCTTGTGATTTCTTGTGACGATAACGGGAATATTGTTTTCAAGCGCACATGCATACTGGATTGCAAATTTAAAATGAAAACTGATTTATCTATGATTTGTATTTAGATGTAATATGTTTTTGATATTCGGACTTATCGTCGAAATTTTCAGTCAAATGTAAGACACCGGATAGACTTTTCACGAGCGTAGTTACTTCGGTATTTCGTTCATGCTCAACAAGTAATATGAGGTAATTTTCAATCAATTTTGACAAACTTATATTCTTCGCCTTAGCAAAAGTCTTCGCTTGTTCAATTACAGCTTGATCTAGCTTTAGCGTTAATTTCATATCCATTGCAGAAAGTTATACAAACGAAAGTAAATATTTAAAACGTCTATCCTTACAAATCAAGCATAATGCTCAAATTAGTTTTCAGTTTTACCTGCTGATTTTGTGTCAAACGCCCCAATCTTTTAATTAGTCGGTTATTATCAATGGCACGAACTTGGTCGACGAGCACATCACTTACTTCAGGTAATTGACCTTTCGTCAAATGAACCCGCAAATATTCTAATTTCGGTTGGACATTCGTCGTAACGGGGCA
>CANGCD010000113.1 GCA_947452215.1 Cytophagaceae bacterium
AAGCCAAGTAGATTTCGACAAATTGTTGATGGAAACAGAGACAGAAAAGCAGATTTGGGAGGCGAAAAACACGAGTTTAGCGGTTCAATTAGCGCAAGCAGAAAGCATCAAAGAGCAATATGCAAGCCTGAAAAATCATTTAGAGGAAGAGCAAAAACGCTTGTTAAATCAAGCGAAGTCGGAAGCGAAGCAATTGGTCAAAGATGCTAACCAGAAAATTGAGCAGACCATTCGTGAAATCAAGGAAAAGTCGGCGGAGAAAGAAGTCACGAAGGAAATCCGAAAAGGCTTAAATGAATTTTCAGAAAAGAAATTAAAGGTACAAGCTCCTTCGGTACCCGAGAAAGTACAAAAAGCGACAATTCAAGGTCCCATTATCGTAGGATCATGGGTTGCCATCAAACAAGCGGATGGAGAAGGGGCTGTGGGCGAAGTGATGGAAATGAAAGGAAAGGATGCTGTCGTCGCATTAGGTGGAATTCGTACGACCATTAAATTAAATCGATTGGAGCAAGTCAAAGCCCCGAAAGCGGAGAAATCGACACGAACGGCAATGCGAGGAATCGACATGAATGACCGAATGGCCCATTTTGGTTTGACCTTGGATGTACGCGGGAAACGTGGCGAAGAAGTCTATGTGATTTTAGATCAATACATGAATGATGCCTTGCTCTTAGGAGTTCCTGAAGTTCGTATTCTACACGGCAAAGGCGATGGCATTTTGCGCAATTTGGTGAAAGAACAATTAAAACGGTATCGAGAAATTAAGTTGGTGCAAGATGAACACGCCGACCGAGGGGGTGCCGGAATATCCATAGTAACATTTAAGTAATGAGATACCTATTCATTTTATCTTGCTTCTTATTGAGTGGTTGTATGATCGACTACAATTTGGGCTTAACGAAAATCAAAGAGGGTAAATTTCAAGAGGCAACCGAACTATTAACCTTAGCGCATGCCAAATACCCGAAGCATCCACAAATTCTGTTTACGCGCGGAATTAGTCGGGGATTTCAGGAAAACTATTCAGGAGCCGTGGCAGATATCACCCGGGCGATTCGTTTGGAGGATGATCATGCCGATTACTATTTTTACCGGGCATATTTTAAATCCAAAATGGGAAATGAAAAAGGTGCGATTTCGGATTATTCCAAAACGATTTCCATCTACCCGTACTACTCAGAGGCTTATTTTAATCGCGGGATCAAGTTAATGAGCATCGGGAATGTGACCGACGCCTGTTACGATTTTCAATATGCGGCAGATTTGGGAGATACGCTTTCGTTGGGCTATTTAAATATTTATTGCCGCAGCTTAAAGCGCCCTGAATAGGTTATGAAAAAGCAAAAAAAATCCTGAACTTTGAAGGATAGGCTTTCGGGCTTAGAAAAAGAAATCAATTTATTTACTGCCTGGGCGCAATTGTGTGAGCAGGATTAATTTTAACAACATGTCTATTGCAAAAACAGGCGATAAAGTAGCCGTACATTACACAGGAAAACACGATGATGGAGCAATCTTCGATTCATCGGTTGGTCGCACTCCTTTAGAATTTCAATTAGGTTCTGGGATGGTAATCAAGGGTTTCGATGATGGCGTAACAGGAATGGCTATTGGAGAGAAAAAAACGGTTGTAATTCCAGCGGCTGAGGCTTATGGCGAACATTCTCCAGAAAACACCGTTACGATTGAGCGTGCCCAAATTCCACCACATATTGAATTGGAATTAGGTTCTTCCTTAAGCATGCACCAAGACGGAGGTCATGTAGTAGAAGTGGTAATCACAGACTTAACGGATACCCACGTAACATTAGACGCGAACCATCCGTTGGCTGGCCGTGATTTAACATTTGAATTGGAATTAGTTAGTATTCAATAGCATTTATGAAAATTGATTTGCGCTCCTTTGTCCCCCATGGACTCGTTATCATTGGGTTTATTATTATCTCCTTTCTGTATTGCGGCCCTGTGTTGCAAGGAAAGGTCTTGATTCAACACGACATTATGCAGGCCCAGGCGGCGGCACAGGAGAGCATTCAATTTAAAAAAGCGACGGGAACGGATGCGTGGTGGACCAACTCGATGTTCGGGGGAATGCCTACCTATCAGATTTCGGGATCCTATCCGTATAGTGTTTCCAGCTATTTAGGAAGTTTTATTACCAATTTGTTCCCAACACCCGTGAATCTGATCATCCTGCAATTATTGGGGATGTATTTATTCCTATGGTCGATGGGGGCTTCTCCCCTGTTGGGTTTTGCTGGAGCCGTATTCTACGCCTTTGCAACTTATAATTTGGTTATTATTCCGGCGGGACATACGTCCAAAGTATTGGCATTAGCCTATGCGCCGATGGTCCTTGCGGGTATTCGTATGTGCTGGGGAACGCGTAAGTGGTTAGGCGCAGCTTTATTCGCTTTGGCGATGGCCTTGGAATTATATGCGAATCACGTTCAAATAACCTATTATTTATTCTTCATTATTGGGGCTTACAAGCTGTATATGTTGATTCAGTCGTATCGAAACAAGACCTTAATCGATTGGTACACCCGTGGATTATTATTGGGACTTGGTTTGATTTTAGCGATCGGTACTCACGGCATGCGTCTTTGGAATAACTATGATTATGCCAAAGAGACAACCCGTGGAAAATCAGAATTAGCTGCCAATGCAAAACGTGGAGATGGATTAGATAGTGGTTATGCATTTGATTGGTCCTATGGATTATCGGAAACAGGAACCTTATTGATTCCTAATTTCAAAGGCGGAGCATCTCAAGGAGATTTAGGCGGCACAAAATCTGCCACTTATAAAACGATGGTAGACGCAGGTTTTCCGGAAGATCAAGTTTTGGGATTTGTGGAAAAGGCACCAACTTATTGGGGGGAACAATCCTATACAGCGGGGCCAGCCTATGCGGGAGCTTTAATAATCTTCTTGTTTTTATTCGCGGCATTTTACGTGAAATCAGGTGAAAAATGGTGGATACTGGGAATTACCCTCTTGTTTTTAACAATGGCTTGGGGAAAGAATTTCCCATTGAACTATGTTTGGTTTGATTACATCCCGATGTTCAATAAGTTCCGTGCCATCACGATGGTCTTATCCTTTGTACAATTTGGCATGGTGAGTTTGGGATTGATGGGATTGATACAATTAGCCAAACACAAACCAAGCTTAGCCGAAATCAAGAAACCATTGCTCTATGCAGTAGGTCTTAGCGGTGGATTATGTTTGTTGTTCGGGATATTACCTGACCTATTCTATGACTTTAAGGGAGCTCAAGATGGCGCAGCGATTATTCAAGATCCCGCTTTGAATACCGCCATTTGGAATAGTATTCGTTTGGATCGGATTGATTTGTTTCAAGCAGATGCGTTTAGAAGTTTGGTGATAATTCTATTAGGAGCCGCATTCGTATACAGCGCGAGTCTATCGAAAGTAAAGAAATCTGTATGGGTGATTGGAATCGTATTGTTGGGAATATTTGATTTGACTCCGGTTGCCAAACGCTATTTTGGTAAGGAGGCATTTGTTTCGAAGAGTACGTTAGAAGAGCAGATTCAACCCACCGCAGTGGACCAACAAATTTTAGCGGATCACGGAACATTCCGCGTATTAAACTCGACGGTTTCCTTTATGAATGACGCGACTACGAGTTATTACCATCAATCCTTAGGTGGTTATCACGCGGCTAAATTGCGTCGCTACCAGGAATTGATTGAGAAATATTTTGCAGGTAATCCAGGCCAGATGAATGTATTGAACATGTTGAATACGAAATACATTATTGTTGCGGATTCGGCGGGCCAGCCAGCCGTACAAACAAATCCTGCAGCATTAGGAAATGCTTGGTTTGTTCAATCGATTCAATGGGCTAAGAATGCCGATGAGGCTTTGAATGGCATTGAGAAAATCAATCCGGCTTCCCAAGTTATTTTAGAGGAGCAAGATCGTGCGATTATTGGAGCTTTGCGATTAGATTCAACAGCAGTATCAAGCATTCAATTACTAACCTATAAACCGAATCATTTGACCTATACGTCAAATTCTGACAAAGGAGGTTTTGCGGTATTCTCTGAAATCTACTACCGAGGCAATAAAGACTGGAAAGCCTATGTGGATGGCAAGGAAGTAAAACACACACGAGCGAATTACGTATTACGTGGTTTGATGATTCCTGCAGGAAAACATAGCATTGAATTCAAATTCGAGCCTTACTCGGTTGAAATGGGCAAAAACGTAGATGGAATCGCATCCATTGGCTTACTCTTATTTATCGCTTTGGCCATCGGTCTTACGATTAAAAATCAAACAAAAACAGACGCATGATCTATTCAATGACCGGTTTTGGGAAATCCCAAAAAGAGGCGCAAGAGTTACAAATACGTGTTGAGGTAAAAACCCTGAATTCGAAGTTTACCGATATTTTTTGTCGGCTTCCAAAATCCATTTCCGCACGTGAAATCGAAATTCGTAATTTCTTAACGCAACAATTGGAGCGTGGCAAGATTGAATTGAGCGTACAAATCCAAAAGAATCATGACGGTGCAGAGGCAAGCATTTTACCACAGGGTCAAATTGCTTTGTATTATGCGGAATTGAAGCGCGTAGCTACCGAATTGGGTGTATCCAATTTAGACGAAGGCGCTTTGTATTTGCAAGCATTGAATGTCCCATCAAGTATTTCTCAAGACACTAAAGAAGAATCCGAAGAAGAAATCGAAGCCTTATGGCAGGTGATTTATGAGGCGATTCAGGAGGCTGTTGCCGAGTGTAAAGAATTCCGTGCGCGAGAAGGCAAGATTGTCGAAGACAAATTCAGGGAATACATTGCATCAATTGCAACAGGCTTACAACAAGTAACGGAACAAGATTTGGTGCGTATGCCAGGTATCCGCGAACGGATGAAAAAGTCCTTGTTGGAGCTCGGGTTAAACGAAGATTTCGACAAAAACCGTTTCGAACAAGAGGTCGTTTATTACATCGAAAAATTCGACATATCCGAAGAAAAGGTCCGTTTAAATACGCACTTAGGCTATTTCATTGACATCTTAGCAGAAGGAAATGGCAAGAAATTAAACTTCATGGCGCAGGAGATTGGTCGGGAGATTAATACTATCGGATCCAAAGCTAATGACTCGCAGATTCAGCGTCTTGTAGTGAACATGAAGGATGAGTTGGAGAAGATTAAGGAGCAGACGGCGAATGTGCTTTAAGTGAGTTAAGAGTTAAGAACTAAGAGTGAAGAGGTAGGAAGAATATAATTTATAGAGACGCGATAAAACTTTTTAATCCCTAGGCTGAAGCCTAGGGTTATAAATTAACCCCAGGTTTCAACCTGGGGATCAGACGCGAAACCTCGCTACTCCTGTGGCTAATCTAATGACTAACGTCCAATGTCTAAAGTCCATTGAGAAGCGCTATCCCCACACAACCCAAACCCAACCCTATCCATTGTCGGCGCGTTAATCGCTCCCTAAAGAATACATATGCCGCTACGGCACTTAACAAAATCACACTCAAATTATACATGGTCAGAACGACCGCTGCATTGTTTTGATAGGCATCCAAGGCCTTCAACAAGAAATAAAAGGAAAAGAAATTTGGCAAACCTAAGGGAATGGATGCCAAAACTGAATTTCGGTTCCAATTTAAGGTACCATTCACCGACTTCCATACAAGAACTAGCGCAGAACCAGCCATCGAGCCAATCAATAGCATCATGATAAAAGGCAAGGTGCCACCCACTTGTGCCGACAACGTACTATTCAAATAACTGAAAAGGGTATTGGTCAATCCATAGGCCACAAAGACCGCTAATAATAAGCCTACCACGGGCTTCATTTCACTCGAGGCGTCCACCTTTGGGCTGCAGAAATAAATCGCGGCAAAAGAAAAAAGGAGACCAGACAAAATAGACACGGTAATGTCACCTCCCGTTTTGAGGATAAATAAATTAATCAATACGGGAATAACTAAAGAAATATTATTGGCCAATGACGTAGGTGCCATCCCATTTTTTTGTGTCGAAAACCCAGATAGCAAAAAGGTAATCACAAAACCAATTCCCATCGCAATCATCAATGCAGTATCCGTGGATGCAGGCCAATGTAAAGGTAACGCCGAGGGTTGATGAAGGTAGGCCGTTAAAAAACAAACAGGATAATTCAATAAAATCGCGATACGTGTATCTACTTGAAAACGTGCATGTGCTCTGAAGTTCACCAGTAATAACACGGAGAAAACAACAGAAAGAATTAAATACAACATATTATGATTTTTTAACCAGATCCTCTAAAATACCCACCCATTCCGGTGAATTATTCAAACTTTCAACCAATTGCCAATGCTCGCCACCGGCTTCTTCAAACAACTCCTTGTACTCCTCGCCCACTTCAATCGTTGTCTCCAAACAATCGGCAACAAATGCTGGCGAGAATGCTAGAATTTTTTTCTTTCCATCCGCTACCAATTTCTTAATGGTTTCATCCGTATAAGGTTGTAACCAAGGGTCGCGACCTAAGCGACTTTGAAAAGCAGTTCCAAAAGTACCAGGTTTCAAGCCCATTTCAGCAGCAATTCGACGCGTTGTTTCGTGGCATTGCGCCCGATAACATCCATGATTTTTCTCCGTGATGCTTTCACAGCAAGTTCCGAAAACACAGGTATTTTTCGAATAATCTCCTTTACGAATATGACGTTCAGGAACACCATGGTAGGAGAATAAATAATAATCAAAATCAACGTCCTTTTGGTAATTCGCGGCTTTGGCTGCGAAATACTTGGCAAATGCAGGATGATCGTAGAAATAACTAACCAAAGAAAGGTCAGGCATTACCTGCCAATCTTTCATTAATTCCATCACACGTTCATAAACCGAACCTGTCGTGGCCGAGGCATATTGAGGAAAGAAAGGAATAATAATCAGTTTCTTTAGGCCTTTCGACTGCATATCAGCCAAGGCCGATTTCATGTCAGGAGATTGATAGCGCATCGCTAAACGCACATAATAGCCATCGCCTAATTGAGCTTGTAAATCACGCGCAACATCCTCTCCATAATATTTCAATGGTGAGCCACGCTCATCCCACAACTCTTGATAAATTTTGGCAGACTTGGGCGCACGAAAGGGTGCGATAATTCCATTCACTAACAGCGAACGAAAAATATAAGGGATATCGATTACCCGCCCATCCATCAAAAACTCACGTAAATACTTACGAACTGCCGGGGTCTTCGGATTATCCGGCGTACCCAAATTCACTAATAATACTCCAATCATAGAACAAAGTTGGCCTAAAATGTTAGAAAACCCAACCCTCCGGTGTTATTTTCGTACGCGTCGGACTTTCAATGCAAGGTGCTAGATCTTGGCAACCTGAAGATCCTGGAGGACATGCATAAGTTTCACCCGGAACAGGGAATACTATAGGAAACTCACCTGAAGGAATATTTGTTTTACGATCAATAATGAAAATCTTCTTGCGAACAGAGAATACATTAAAAATACCCAACACTTTTTCATTGGGATCATTTAACGATTTAATGTTCATACTGAAACGTGTCTCTGCTGGAACATCAAACAATGAGCCGCTCGACTGAACTTGTGAGATCAACGACTGATAAAAATTAAAGGCATTTTTCGTTAGCGACCGCTGTTCTAAACGGAAATAGTATGACTTCCAACCATCAAACGGAATCCGAGCAACTTGTCGGCCTACCACCCGTTGACCATTCGTCAATACATCCGAAAACACATTCAAATCATTGTTGGTCGATATATCCCAGCAATTCCCATTACAACGGTAATTCAAAATCTGGTCATTAGGGAATTTAGGTTGAACACAATCCAAAGTCTTAACAAAATCGAATTTACCACCATCTGAACAAGTAGCGCAAAAATCCAACTTCTCATAATGCTTCCAATTCCACATGTAATAATCTCCTTCAGAAGGAAGATCTTTGAAATCTAAATAGACCGTAAATCCTGCACGGCGTGGATCAACACGCGAATATTGGTCAAATGTTTCAAAACGATTAATCACATTCTCGATTTCAGGAACACCACGCATGGTTTCCACAATACTTTCATACTGCTTACCAACCAAAGTCTTCACATACAGTTTATAACTTGAACCGACCTTTCCTTTGAATCCCGCAGGTGGATAATACGTTCCAATAGGAATACCTTCTTTGAAGACGGTTTTAATGCCATCCTGATCCGTCACATAAACCTCAGCTTTCACCACGGCTTGCGCCAACACCGAAGTAAGCCGGTTAGCCGAATTTGTTAAACGAACCTTACACAATTCAGGATCATCAGCAATATCCGCCTCAATCGTCATGAATGAGGTGGCGTTAACTTGCACAAAATCTTTAATTGGATTTACGCAAGCCCAAGCACCTAAGGCAACAAGGGAACCAAAAAATATATATCGTAGAAAATTAAAACGCATTTCTATAAGAATTTAAAATTATAGGTAAGAGAAATAAATGGGGAAGCGAAAACGCTCAACTCATAAGCTTTCAAGCCATTTTTGGTCGATTTAAAGAAGACCGAATAAGGGTTTTGGCGTCCATATAAGTTAT
>CANGCD010000114.1 GCA_947452215.1 Cytophagaceae bacterium
AGAATTTAAAATTATAGGTAAGAGAAATAAATGGGGAAGCGAAAACGCTCAACTCATAAGCTTTCAAGCCATTTTTGGTCGATTTAAAGAAGACCGAATAAGGGTTTTGGCGTCCATATAAGTTATAGACCGTAAATACCCAGCTACCTTCCCAACGTTGCTTGCGCATCGATGGATTATTAATCGTCCATGAGAAATCTAAACGGTGATAATCTCGAACCCGATCATTATTACGCTCTGCGAATACTGGGAATTTCTTACCCCCGATTTCATAACTACCTGAGGGAGATGAAAACGGCCGACCGGTATTATAAGCGAATGTAAATGAGAAACTATGGTGTGTTGTGGGTTGAATATTCAACATCATGTTGAACGAGTGAGGTTTATCATAATTGGTCGCAAACCACTCGCCCCCATTGATTGCTTGTACTTCTGGAAAATCACCCACCATTTGGTTGAATGCTCGTGCATAGGTATACGAAATCCAACCTGAATATTCCCCTTTTTTCTTCTGTACCATGAATTCCATACCATAGGCCTTACTCTTACCCGTAATTAACTGAGTCTCAATGTTGGGATTCAACTGTAAGTTCGCACCCGAAACAAAATCCAAGGTATTACGAACATCCCGGTAATAGGTTTCTACCGAGGCTTCGTATACGTTATCATTAAAGGTTTTAAATAATCCCAAAGATAGGAAATCACTTACTTGCGGTTTGATGAAGGAATCCGCTGTTTTCCAACGGGATGTTGGCAACGGAGTCGTATTGTTCGATAGTAACTGGAAGAACTGTTGTTGGCGGTTATAACCAAACTTCATCGTGGTATTTTCTGCTAATGAATATTTCATCGTAAGTCGGGGCTCAAGTCCTCCATAGGAAGCCATCACATCCCCATCACCATAATTCACTTTATTCACAATCGAATTCAATGAAGGCATTTGACCGGGAACATACTGATTCACCGTTCCTGCACCAATTCGCCAATATTGCGAATAACGCAAACCAACTTGAACGGTTAGTTTTTCACTGATTTTCCATTCATCATCCGCATATATTCCTGCTTCAATGGATTGTTCATCGGGTAAGATCACGCGCGCTACACGTGATACAACACCATCATTCAGTGAACCTGGCTTGATATCATAACGCGTAGCCGTTACACCAAAATTGAATTTATGATTTTCGCGTGGCTGGTAATCAAAGCTTGCCGCAATGTTTCGATATAAAATAGAACTCTGCAAATCAATTGTATTCACCGTATCGGGCGCCCAAGTTTTCGTTGAATAATTCGTCAACGAGGCACTCACCATCATGTTCAACTTATCTGAAAAATAATGATTCCAGTGAATCGAGGCATTTTTATGGCCATAATCAAAGGAGGTTTGCTTCGCGATAACATTCTCAATACTAAACAATGAATCAACGCGATAATAATCATGACTCAAATAGGTCGACAAAGAAATCGTATTCTTGTTATTTGGACGGTAAAATACTTTTGTCGCTACATCCGAGAAATTCGCACGAATATTTTTTAAGTAATCCGGAGCAAACCATTTGAACGCGAAGTCATTGACCGACAAACGGTCAGCAACTAACACCGATAATTTATCTTTAATAATCGGAATTTCCGCCATCACACGGTTCGAAACCAAACCAATACCACCTTGCATCTTAAACTTCTCCGTATTCGGCTCAGTCATTTTGATGTCCAAAACAGCTGCTGTCCGACCGCCAAAACGTGCAGGAATGCCCCCTTTATACAATTCTAAATCACGAATCGCATCCGAAGCAAACACCGAAAACAAACCGAACATGTGGGTCGGGTTGAAAATCGGGGTATCGTCAATGAAAATTAAGTTTTGATCGACATTCGACCCGCGTATATTCAATCCATTCGCCCCTTCACCGACTGACGATACACCTGGTAAAGATTGAAGACTACGAATCACATCAACCTCCCCCATCATGGTAGGAAGTTTTTTGATACCTTTCAAACTCAACACAGTCACCCCTAAAGAAGGTGTTTGAATATCACGCTTGCTCGTTGATGCAGAGACAATAACCTCCTCCAATTGCTTGGTAACGTCATTCAGCTCAACATCCAAAGTAACATCGCCTTTTAAATAAACTTTGGTACGAAAAGGATTATACCCCACATGGCTGTATTTTATAACAACCTCACCATAAGGCAAATAAATTCTATAATTACCAAGGCTGTCAGTATGAACGCCTGATTTCTTGAAATCGACAGAGATGTCAGCACTGCGAAGCGGTTCACCCGTTTGGGCATCAATCACTTTTCCAGAAATGGATGGCAATGAAGTGGATTGTGCATTTAGGTCAAACATCACACCTGTGAGTCCTAATAGCAACATTAGGGTAATTTTTTTGATCATAGTTAATTGGTCAACGATTGCAATCTTCAATAATACGAAGATTATTAGACATTTCTCACCCGAGTAGCGACCAAAGGGCGGATATTGCGACGAAAAATAGAGTAAAAGGAATAAGAACTTTCCAACAAAGGTACATGAATTGGTCAACGCGTAGTCGGGGCAATGTCCATCGAACCCACATTTGTATCGCAATAAACACATAGGTTTTAACCATGATCCAAAAGAAACCCCAAAAGGTTGCGGAAATCGAACCCTGCGTTCCATTGGTCCAATCGGCTAATCGCAAGGAACCTAGATTTGGGAAAGGGGAATACCAAGCACCCCAAAATAAAATAACGCCCAAAATACTAACGAGCAGCATCATGCCATATTCCGACAAAAATAACAAAGCCCATCGCATCCCGGCATATTCGGTATGAAATCCACCTACTAATTCGGATTCGGCTTCGGGAATATCAAAGGGAGCTCGATTCGCTTCCGCTAGTGATGCAATGAAATAAATGATAAAAAGAATAAAAAATAATGGCATCCGAACCACATTCCATGTCAGGAACCCTCCGATGGTCTGCACTTCAATCCCCAACGATTTTAAACCAAACAAATATTGCACCTCAGGCGAAAAAATGCCCTGTTGGCCCGCAATATCCTGCAAATTCAAACTCCCCGAGATAATCACCACACACAAAATCGTCAAACCAAGCGGTATTTCGAACGAAACCAATTGAGCTGCAGAACGAATGGCCCCCAATAAGGCATATTTATTATTTGAGGTCCAGCCAGCTAATAAAATCCCCAAAGTATCCAACGAAACGATTCCCATGAGCAGCATGATGCCCATCTCCGTTTGTGAGCCTTGAAGCCAAGTTCCCGAACTTAAGGGAACCACGGAAAAAGCACCAAAAATGGATAAGAAAATAATCCACGGAGCCAATAAAAACAAACGCTTTTGAGCTAAGGCAGGAACAATATCCTCTTTTTGAATCAACTTCAATAAATCGGCAAATACTTGTAATAGACCCCATTTACCTACTTCCATGGGACCTAAACGATCCTGCATGAAGGCAGAAAGCTTTCGCTCGACATATACGCCGATGATGACGTTGACCGTCAACAAAACCAGGCATATGAAGAGCGCGATAAACATTATTGAATCGCGTTTAAAGCCTGTAAGAAATCCGCTTTCAAATCATCAATGGATTCTAAACCAACGGCCACCCGCACAAGTCCATCGGTAATGCCCAAAGCAACTTTTTCCTCGGCAGCAATTTTGGCATGCGTGGTTGAAGCAGGATGGGTAATAATCGTTCTCGAGTCTCCTAGGTTCGGTGAAATGGAAGCAATTTTCAACGCCTTGCTAAAAGCGACAACTTTTTCAAATCCACCTTTGATATCTAAGGTCAATATTCCGCCACCATATTTCATTTGACGTTTAGCCAGGTCATATTGGGGATGCGATTTCAAAAAGGGATATTTTACTTGAACTAAAGCAGCATGACCATCCAATGCTTCCGCTAAGGCTTGTGCATTTTCAGAATGTTTCTGCATACGCAGATCCAATAACTCTAAACTTTTAGAAAGTATCCAAGCATTAAATGGCGATAAGGACGGCCCTGTATGACGAGCAAAGAAACGAATTTCATCCATGTACACTTTCTTGCCACAGATTACGCCACCTAACACACGTCCTTGACCATCAATGTATTTGGTCGCCGAGTGAATCACTAAATCCGCTCCCAAATCCAATGGCGTTTGTAAGATTGGTGTGGCAAAACAATTGTCAACAGCCAAAACAATATCACGACCTTTTTTCAAGTCGGCCAATGCCTTCAAGTCAATTAATTCCAAACCTGGATTTGAAGGAGATTCGCAGAATAAAAACTTCGTATTCGGCTGAATCGCTGCTTCCCAAGCGCTCAAATCAGCACCCGGAACAAACGTACATTCGATACCCCATTTAGCGGTAATCTTCGTTAAGATTTGAATGCATGAACCAAACAAAGCGTTGGAGGCCACAATGTGATCTCCTGATTTTAATAAACCAGCCATCGATGCAAAAATAGCGGCCATCCCGGTTGAGAAAGCTAATCCATCTTCTGCATTTTCCAACATCACCATTTTCTCAACGAACTCATCCACATTGGGATTCATGTAACGCGAATAGATATTTCCTGCTTTTTCATCAGCAAAAATGGCGCGTCCTTCCTCTGCATCTTCGAATGTAAAACTCGACGTCAAATAAAGAGGGACTGAATGTTCCCGATTATGAGAACGTTCGGCTTGAATACGAATGGCTTTTGTTTGTTTTTGCATCAGGCTATAAAATTAATCTACAAAAGTAATAGAATAGTGGGAAATCGCGCCTATTCGGCAATCAGTATTTTTTGACCTGCTTGAAGCCGATAAACAAACAGAATAATTTCAAGATAAATGAGTAAATTTCAGCGTTGGCCATCCTTTAGAAGTCAATAATTTAAAACTATGAAAAAACAATTACTACTTGCCTTGAGCGCTGCGCTCTTGTGCTTTTCACTCGAATCAAATGCCCAAAAATGGACGAATCTATTTGATGGCAAAACATTCAACGGCTTTAAACAATTAGGTGGCAAAGCCATTTATGAAGTAAAAGACGGCGTAATGGTTGGAACAACCGTACCGGGTACAGGGAATTCCTTCATGGCGACCGAAGCAGAATATGGAGATTTTATTTTAGAGGTTGACTTGAAAGTTGACAACAAAATGAACTCGGGCATTCAATTCCGTAGCTTATCCATTCCTACTTACAATAACGGTGTTGTTCATGGCTACCAAGCCGAAATTGATCCATCGACACGTGGCTGGTCGGGCGGTATTTACGACGAATCCCGTCGGGGCTGGTTATCTCAAAACGAATTAAAACCGGAGGCAAAAAAGGCATTCAAATTAGGTGACGTTTGGAATCATTACCGCATTGAGGCAATTGGAAATACCATTCGTACCTGGATTAATGACGTACCTGTAACGTATTTGGTCGATGATATGACAGCCAAAGGATTCATTGCATTCCAAGTACATGCGATCTATGGTGAGATGAAACCAGGCATGCAAGTGATGTGGAAAAACATCCGCATTCAAACAGGCAAAGACATGCAACCACGTCCTTTGGATGGAAAAACAGTAGTTGAAAACTACATGTTGAATAATTTATCAGAGCAAGAAAAAGCAGAAGGCTTTAAATTATTATTCAATGGTAAGGATTTAACAGGCTTCCGTTCGGCATTCAAAACAACAGCACCTCCATCCGTTTGGACAGTTGAAGATGGCACATTACACGTAAATTCGTCAGGCGGCAAAGAATCCGTAAATGGTGGAGATATCTTGACGAATGAACAATTTGGCGCATTCGAATTAACATTTGATTTCAAATTAACGGAAGGTGCGAATTCAGGCGTAAAGTATTTTGTGAATGAAACCTATGATTCGGGTATGTCGGCAATTGGTTTAGAATATCAAGTGTTAGATGACGTAAAACATCCGGATGCGAAATTAGGCACCGTGGGAAATCGTACCTTGGCTAGTTTGTATGACATTATTCCTTCGAATAAATTGGAACCACGTTTCCAACGTAAAATTGGCGAATGGAACCAAGGCCGAATCATTGTGTATCCAAACAACATCGTGCAACATTGGTTGAACGGTTTCAAAGTGATCGAATACGAGCGTAAAAGCAATATTTTCAAGGTACTCGTTGCGCACAGTAAACATGCTAAATGGAATGGATTTGGTATGCAAGACAAAGGACCTATCTTATTTCAAGAACACGGGGATTCTGTGTTTTACAAAAACATTAAAATCAGAGAAATTAACTAAACCTTACCATGGAAAGAAGATCATTTATTCAAAAAGGAGCTTTGGCGACGCTGGGAACACTTGCGTTTAGTGCCAAATCGTACAGTAAAATCATTGGCGCTAACGATCGTGTTCGCGTAGCATGCGTGGGATTTTCAGATCGCCACCGCGCTTCCCATGTGCCTCCATTTAAGGCATTAGCGAAAGGCATGAACTTTGAAATGGTTGCTTTGTCGGATCTATGGAATCGCAGACGCGACGAAGGAAAAGCATTTTTAGAAAAAGAATTAGGCGGAACGATACAAACGTATCGCAATAATGAAGAATTGTATTCAGCGAAAGGAATTGATGCCGTATTTATTTCGACAGCTGATTTCCAACATGCATTGCATACCATTGAAGCGGTAAAAGCAGGATGCGATACCTACACGGAAAAGCCATTGGCAGAAACCATGGAAGATAATCGTGCTGTACTAAAAGCTGTGAAGGAATCAGGCAAAGTAGTTCAAATCGGATCGCAACGTCGTTCAGGTGAGAACTATTGGGCAGCAGACGAATTTATCAAATCTGGAAAATTCGGTGATATCAAAATGGTGGAATTGATGTGGAATGTAAACCAACCGGGCCGTTGGAGACGTCCGGAATTGACCAGCATTTTAAAAGAGTCAGATATCGACTGGAAACGTTTCTTGATGAATCGTCCGGCGGATAAATTTGACCCACGTAAATATTTAGAGTATCGTTTATTTTGGCCGTATTCTTCGGGTATCCCGGGCCAATGGATGTCTCACCAAATCGATACGGTTCACTGGTTCTCAGGCTTAAAACATCCTAACTCGGTAGTTGCCAATGGTGGAATTTACCAATGGAATGACGGTCGTGTAAATGCCGACACCATGACAGTTGTATTTGATTACGGTCAAGGCAATAAAGGTTTCCAAGTACAGTTTACGTCTCGCTTCTCGAATTCAGCTGGAGGAACGAAAGAAATTTACTACTCAAACGGGGGTGAATTAAACTTAGATACAAACACGATTTCACCCAATGGAGGTTTGCGTGAGCGTGAGGCGAAAGCGATGGGCTTACAGGCCAACTTATTGCCAACAATGAAAATCGAAGGGGCGAAAGTTGCTACGGATGCGGATACAGGAGGAGATATTTTAACATTTAATCACGTAAAAAACTGGATGGATTGCGTGCGTTCACGCAAGACACCTAATGCGCCGATTGAAGCTGGTTACCAACACTCAATCGCAACCATTATGTCGAATGCAGCTTATCGTACGGGCCAACGCGTTACGTTTGATGAGAAGACACAAGAGGTAATGGCGGGAGATAAAATCTTCAAGTATTAGTGTGAAGAGTTAAGAGTGAAGAGTTAAGAGTTTTTAAGTCCGAAGTCGAAAGTCCGGAGGTTGCAGCTGCAGCTCAAGGCTTTAGGCTTCGGATTTTTTAGACATTGGGCGTTAGACATTAGACGTTGGACAGGTTAAATTTTAGAGATAAGATTTAAGAATGATGTTCAACAATAGCCATTGTAAATTACATCAAGTACCTCTTAACTCTTAACTCTTCATTCTTAACTCTTCACTCATTCTTTCCATTTGCCTTGCGTTATTGTTTTAACTATCTTGCAACAAATACGTATTTCCACACATGGCTCAAATACCCACGCAATCTAAGAAGGACTTAATCACGCACATCGCGATTTTAATCTCGTTGTTCCTTGTGTTATTCTTTGGCTTTTTCTTTGTGTATTTACCTTGGAGTACGCACCATGGGGAAACGATTCAAGTGCCAAATTTAAAAGGCATGACCGTGGATAAAATGGAAGAGGCCATTGATGCCAATGATTTATCCTATGAAGTCGCAGATTGCACGTATACGGCCGACAAACCTCCTTTGACGGTCTTATCGCAATATCCCTTACCCAATGCTTTGGTTAAATCGGGACGCAAAATCTACATTACGATTAATTCCGAAACACCGCCAACGATTAAATTACCAACCTTGGTGGGCTTATCAGTTCGCAGTGCAGAACAACAACTTTATATCACGGGATTACGCAAGGGAATTGTGCATGAAGTAAACGATCCTCGTGTGAAGGAAGTGATTGAAGTTCAAGCCTTTGGTAAAAAAATCGAAGCCGGAGCTAGCATCCCAAAAGGGACCATGGTCGACTTATATATCGGTAATGGTACAGCGGACGTCGACATGGAAATACCTGATTTTGTCGGTAAGCCCATGGACGAGGTAACCCTGGTTTTGGCAGGTATAAATTTAAAAGTGGGTAAAATCACCTATGAGGCAAATGATGCATTTC
>CANGCD010000115.1 GCA_947452215.1 Cytophagaceae bacterium
ATGAAAAAATTCTTTAAAATTCTCGGCTGGTCATTTCTCAGCATCATCCTCATGCTTTCGGTTGCCATGGGGACTTTTATGTATAAAGTGAAGTACGGTTTCCCAGTCAGTTACGAAACAGAAAAACCTGCGATTCAATTTCCAGCAAACCAAGCCGCTATTTTGGTTTTCACCAAAACCACGGGTTTCCGTCATGCTGAATCGATCGATGCTTCGATTCCATTGCTTAAAGGCCTAGGGGAAAAACATAATTATTTTGTCCACGAAACAGCGGATGGCGGGGTGTTTAACCCGGAACAATTGAAGCAATTCAGTTTGGTGATTTTTGATAATTCCACGGGACGGGTGTTGAATGACGACCAACAAGCCTCCTTGGAAAAATACGTCGAAGAAGGGGGCTCCTTGATGGGGATTCACGGCGCAGGAGACGATTCACACCGTTGGGATTGGTATGAAAAGAATCTGTTGGGCGCTAAGTTTTCGCATCATCCTTTGAATCCGCAGTTCCAACAAGCCGATGTACGCATGTCGGAAAATGTCGATTCTTTGTTTTCGAAAAACTTGGTGAAGCAATGGAGCAATACGGATGAATGGTATGTCTTTTTCAATCAACCGAAAGACGTGACAGTTCTTTATTCCATCAATGGAGATATGATTATTCCGAATGGAAATATTCTTTGGACGACGGATAAAAACTTTGGGATGGGTGCAAATCACCCCGTGGCTTGGTACCGTGAAGTGGGCAAAGGAAAAACATTCTATACGTCCATGGGACACTCAGCTGCCGTTTGGAAAAACCCTGATTACCTGAAGCTTATTGAACAAGGAATTGCCTGGAGCATTCAAAAAAATTAATCTAAATAAGGCAAAAGTTCCGCGCGCAACAAACCACTCCCTCCTCCATAATGTTGGATGACCGGTTGGCTTACTTGCGCGCGGATCAATGCCTCATCTTCTTCTGAAACGCTAGAACTTAACAGGAGCAAATCAAAACTGCCGGCCAGCAGTTCCTCGACTGTCGGAAAAGATACCGCTTCCGCCGCATCATATTGATTAATCAATCGGACCAATATGGCAACGATATCTGCATTTCCTCCGAAGATGGCTACTGTTTTCATGGCTATTAAAATTGCATCGGAACTTCCATGAGTAATATTTCAGAATCAGGCGTCAAGGCTTTTAAGTCAAATGCCTCAGCCCCACGTATTCCCAATCCATCGCGAGTTGATAGGGCCTGCCCATCCAATTCAAAATTACCCGAAAGCACGAAGGCATACACGCCATTTCCCGCTTTTTTTATCGAATAGCTCATCTCAACATCCTGATCAAATTTTCCCAAATGAAACCAAGTATCTTGGTGCACCCAAACGCCTGCATCTTCTGAATTGGGGGATAATATTTGTTGCAATTGATTGTGCCTGTCGGCGACATTCAAGCTGATTTGATCGTAACGAGGCGTCACATTTTTCTTATTAGGGAAAACCCAAATCTGTAAGAATTTTACAGTTGAATCTTTGCTGTGGTTGTATTCACTGTGGTAAATGCCAGTCCCGGCACTCATTACTTGGATATCTCCATGGCGAATTACCGCCTTATTTCCCATGCTGTCTTGGTGCTCTAAGTCACCTTCTAATGGGATGCTGATGATCTCCATGTTGTCATGGGGATGTTGGCCAAAGCCCATTCCACCTGAAACCGTATCGTCATTCAACACGCGTAATGCACCGAAGTGAATGCGCGACGGGTTATGGTAATTGGCAAAACTAAAGGTGTGATAACTTTGAAGCCAGCCGTGGTTCGCTGCTCCGCGGGAATCAGCTGAATGTAATTCGTAAGATTTCATAAGGGACGGAAAAATTTTAGCAAAGCTAGTATTATTTTAAATGAGTAGCTGTTTAAATATTGAATTTAGGCGTAAGTTTGGACTAAACTTATGGATAAATGAACAACAATTCTGAAAACGCTTTTTTAGCAGGTCCGCGTTCCCGTTGGAAGGAATTTTTATTTTCATTAGAAGTCTTATTTCAATTTATCAAAGGTTTTCGTAACCTACATTTCGTAGGGCCCTGCATAACGATTTTTGGTTCCGCACGCTTTTTAAGCGAGGATGTGTATTACCAAACGGCTGAAGAGATGGCCACTCAACTGGGCAAAATGGGCTTTGCCATCATGACGGGCGGAGGTCCGGGGATTATGGAGGCGGCCAATAAAGGCGCAAAAAAGGCTGGGGCTTTATCGCTGGGTTGTAACATTGAGCTCCCCTTTGAGCAACACCCGAACCCCTATTTAGATCGAATGGTCACCATTCGATACTTTTTTGTTCGCAAAGAATTGCTTCGAAAATACTCATCTGGCTTTGTGATTATGCCCGGAGGACTGGGAACTTTGGATGAATTCTTTGAAGTGATTACCTTAATCCAAACAGGCAAGATGAAAAACTTCCCCGTGGTCGTAATGGGGCTTGAATACCACGAACAATTGATGGGGTATTTTGAATCGTTGATTAAAGAAGCGACGGTAGGGTCAACTGATTTCCAACATATTTTATTCACCGATGATATTCAGGAAGCGGTTGCCCATATACGTAGTTTTGCAGAGAAGTTACCTGACAAGCAACTTCCTGAAAACACCCCGCTTTGGATATTAGGAGAGCGAAAAATAAATCGAAAAAAATGAAATTAACACTGGTGTTGTCATGCTTCTTGGCATTTTCTGGACTTGCACAGTCGGTACAAATAAAGACTCAAAAAGGAATTGTGGAAGGCGAACAATTCGGCTCGATGCATCGGTTTTTGGGAATACCTTTTGCGCAGCCACCTGTGGGCGATTTGCGCTGGAAAGCTCCTCAAGAAATGGCTGCTTGGAAAGGTGTTAAGGTTACAAAAGCTTATGGTCCAAGTCCGATGCAAGCGGAACCGAAACCGTTTATGGTTTGGTCAGAGGAATATTTAATTCCGAAGGAACCCATTAGCGAAGATTGCTTGTATCTGAACATTTGGAATGATTCGAAAGAAAAAGCCCTTAAGCCGGTATTGGTTTATATCTATGGTGGAGGTTTCCGAAGCGGAGGTGCTGCATGTCCCATTTATGATGGCGCTGCCACAGCCTCCAAGGGGCTTGTTTTCGTTAGCATCAATTACCGAGTGGGGACCTTTGGGTTCTTGGCGCATCCTGAATTAAGCAAAGAATCTAGTGCAGGAGTTTCGGGCAATTATGGATTGTTGGACATGATTGCTGCATTAAATTGGATTAAGGCAAACATCGCTTCCTTCGGTGGAGATCCCAATCAGGTGACCATTGCCGGGCAATCAGCCGGAGCATTTGCGGTCAATTACTTATGTGCCTCTCCTTTAGCCAAAGGGCTTTTTAAGCGTGCCATTGCTGAGAGTGGAAGTGCAGTGCTCTCAAGTCCTTTACGCCCTGCCGTGAATCAAGTGGCAGCTGAGTCCTTGGGCACTATGTTCGCTACGAAATTGGGGGCTGAAAATCTCGAAGGCTTACGGGCGAAATCCGCCAATGACATTTTAAATGCGCCAGGAGGATTATCTTCTCCTTACTTAGATGGTTATGTGGAACCGTTGAACATGATGGCGGCCTATAGGGAAAATAAGGTAAATGATGTCGATTTATTGTTGGGTTGGAATTCTGAGGATGTTGTTAGTAATCGGTGGTTGCCCGCACAGGAATACCAACAAAATTTGTCGAAAAAATATGGACCTAAAGCCACAGAACTATTAGGATATTATCCTGCAACAAACGACGCGGAGGCGGCCATTTCGCAGCGTAATTTAAGTCGAGATGAGACATTTGGTGCAGGCGTATTTTTCTGGGCGAAAACGCAATTTACACACGGGAAATCCCCCGTTTTTCTCTATAATTTCAATCGGCAGATTCCGGGCGATTCACCTGAAACTCAAAACGGAGCATTCCACACCGGAGAGGTTCCGTATGCCTATGATAACCTTGCCAAAGTAAGACGGCCTTATCAGGCTGTAGATAAACAGCTTGCCAAATACATGTCGAGTTATTGGGTCAATTTTGCGAAGACGGGCAATCCCAATGGTGTTGGTTTGCCGGTTTGGCCTCGTTTTCAAGGGGATAATGCTTTGATGCAATTGGATGTGGAAACAAAGGCGTCAACCTTGAAAAATGTCAAAGCACTCGAATTAATTGCTCAATAGACTTACTTTTTCAATAAATCGCGAATCTCTTTGAGCAGCTCGACTTGAGGATCTTTTTTCTTTTCCTCTTTGGGCACATCGACCAAATTAACTTTGTTGATTGCTTTGATGATGGCAAAAAGTACGAAAGAAATTAACACGAATTGTATAATAGCGGCTAAGGATTTGCCATATTTTACGGCCCCCCAAGAGAGTTTATCAATATCGGCAACCCCCGCTGCTTCGATGGCAGGCGTCAGAATTAAGGGCGTGATGATGTCGGAAACAAGGGAGTTAATGATGCTTGAAAACGCTGCCCCGATGACCACGGCAACGGAAAGTTCAATCACATTGCCTTTGATGGCGAAGGCCTTAAATTCTTTAATCCAATTCATACATGAAATCATTTAAAAGCTCAAAGATAAACGCTTATTTTGCAGGAAATACATACCTGATGAAAAACTATCTTTTCGGATTCTTATTGATTTCATTTGGCGGTTTCGCGCAAAAGCCGTTTGGGAAAATCAATTTAAGTCAACCAGTGGATACCTTGGAAGCATCCTGTGGGTCTTGCAATTTCAATATGGCTAAAAAAGGCTGTTTTTTAGCTATCAAAAAGGATGGGATTGCATACGAAGTAAAAGGAACAGGTTTGGACGACCATGGAGACGCGCATGCGAAAGATGGATTTTGCATGGCTGTACGTAAAGCACGGGTGCAGGGGAAAGTGGAGCACGGGTATTTTATTGCCAACTATTTCGAATTACTGAAATAAAAAACACCACACGAATTTCGGGTGGTGTTTCTGAATTATACTTCATCAACAAACTAAATAACATACTTAAAAGCTTCAAATCGATGTTTTTTACTCAAGAAAATTCTTGAATTTTAGTACATTTGAAGGTTCATCCTAGTTTATAATATCCTATGAAAAAGATTTTATTCTTGGCCGCTTCGGTCGCCCTGTTTTCGTTTGCCGCAGAAAAATTCATTACGATGCGTATTCCTGAGCCCACGGTTAATTACCATTGGAATAACTTGAATAACATCAAATTAATTGCTGATCAGAGCAATTTGCCCCATGCACAAGTGAAATTTATCATTGCGTCGATTGATAGTCTACAAAAGGATATGGCTAGAAACGCTCGATTGGATAGTACGATAGCCACACAACAAGCTCCTGCAACTCCCAAGAAAAAGTAGATTTAGGGTACGTAGGTCAACTCAAATACAGACGCGGGCTGTGATTGGCTATTGAAAGTTGGGATTTGAATTCCAGCCGATAATACCCAATGCTTGCTCATGTAGTAGGCTCCGCCGATGACAACTTCACCAATGCTATGTTTTCCACTGATAAAATCCGCTTGAAATAAAAGGCGTTCTGCCCAGATATTTTGCTCCACACCAAGTTGGATTCCCAATGTCTTGAGCGCCCCATTTTCGATGAAATTCCGGGATTCGGGGCCAAAATAATTATCAGACGAATAATATAATCCACTAACATATTTGGTATGCGTATGTTCATTGATATATACCCCATTTCCATATAAATACCCTCCCGATTGTCCTGCTTGCGTAAAACCTCCTTGTCCTCCGAGGCCGATTTTAAAATCTTCATGTAACTGAAAACTTTTTTGAGCATTTAACGTGAAAAAAGGATTGTAAGGTTGTTCAATATGGTTTGCGACAAATTTTTGTTGGTAATCATAGTTTACCCCAAGTACATTGAATCCGATTTCAGCATTGTTTCCAATTCCGTAGCAAAAAGTTGTACCCGACTGTACGCCGTTGGGGATAAAATTCAATTGTTGTTGGACAAATACCTTTTGTTTGGGTGTAATGTCAGAGCTCGGAACATTAAAGAAATTTTGCTGGCCGAGGGCTGTGAACGAGAGAAGTAGACAAACTCCAATCCATTTGAACGAATTGTACATGTATTTTTTTAGCGGTTTTGTTTCTTAGGGTAAAGCTACAAAGCTTTTTTTTATTTAGGTACAATTTGTCTATTTATCGTCGCATCGAGTACTTGAGTCGACCCATGAAATAAGCCTAAGTAAATTTCAGTACCTTGCGGAGCCTAAATAAAAGGATATGCGCCCAATTTTTGCATTGCTTACTTTTGTGTTAATCGGGTGTTCCCAAAATGGTGATGCGGTAAAAACGCTTGACCCTTTAATCGCTGCCACATCAACCTTTGGGACTTCCATCGATTTCAATGCCTTGGCCAATTATGCGAATCAGAGTAAGCCTGCTTATATCACCAAAGACAATGCAGGCGGCAATGGCATCATCGATAAACAAGCTACGCTTGGTCGCATCCTTTTCTACGACAAGCATTTAAGTATTGATAATAGTATTTCCTGTGCTTCTTGTCACAAGCAAACATTTGCTTTCGGCGATACGGCTATTCAAAGTGCCGGCGTTTCTAATGGGAAAACGATACGCCATTCGATGCGTTTAATCAACGCTCGCTTTGCGAATGAAAGTAAATTTTTCTGGAATGAGCGCGCGAGTAGCCTGGAAGTTCAAACAACGATGCCCATTCAAGATCATTTGGAAATGGGTTTTAGCGGACAAACGGGGCGGGGCAATTTGACGACTTTGATTACCAAATTACAAGCAATACCCTATTATCCTGAATTATTTACTTGGGCTTATGGCGATAACCGTGTCACGGAAACACGTATGCAAAGTGCCTTAGCCCAATTCGTCCGTAGCATTCAGTCCTTTGATTCCAAATACGACGCAGGACGGGCAGTAATTGGAAATGATGCCGCGCCATTCCCCAATTTTTCAGCTGTAGAAAACCAAGGTAAAACGTTATTTCTTACGCCGCCCGTTTTTAATGCCAATGGAGAGCGTATCGCAGGCGGATTTGGCTGTCAGGGTTGCCATCAATCGCCGGAATTTGATATTGATCCCAACAGTCGGAATAATGGCATCATTGCCGTCATCGGTAGTACGGATTTTGATGTGGATGTCACCCGAGCGCCGTCTTTGCGTGACTTAACGAATGCGCAAGGTGTCGTTAATACGCCATTGATGCATACAGGCGGAGTGAAAGGACTTAATAATATGCTCAACCATTATAATTCCATTAATACCCCGCCAAGAAACACGAATTTGGATCCTCGGCTTCGTCCGAATAATAGGGGCCAACAGCTGTTGATGACGCCCGATGAGATTACGGCGGTCGTTCAGTTTTTGCGAACCTTGTCAGGGAAAAATGTTTATGTGGATAAAAAATGGTCAGACCCATTTTTGCAATAAATTGCATTCTCCTAAATTAAGATTAATTTTAAGCCATGAAATTGGCCAAAAAGGTACTTCAGGTTTCCCCCGCATATTATCCAGCGATATCCATTGGTGGGCCCATTTTTACAAATCTTACCTTTTCGAAAGCCTTACAAGATTTAGGTTGTGATGTGGAAGTTTTGGCCACAACTCAAGGATTGAGTGAGTCTCAAATAGCCCAAATGAACCTGGGTAAATCGGATCAATCTGAATTTTCGTATCCCATTTGGCGTTTTCGTTACTTTGGCTATTCGCATTTTACCTTTTCCCCAGGATTGATTTTTTGGCTTTGGAAACACCTTTCTCGTTTTGATGTGGTTGTTTTGCAAGCGGTTTGGAACTTCCCAATATGGATGGCCTATCTCATGTGTTTGGTCTATAATAAGCCATTTATTGTCATTCCGCATGGAAGTTTGTACCCCGAAACGGTAGGCCTAAAATCAACCCAAATCAAGCGCCTGTTTTTGTGGCTCTATGTTAAAAAAATGCTTCAAAGAGCGTCGAATGTGTTGTTTAGCACCCTAGACGAACAAGAAAAGGTCTTGGCATTTCTCCCCATTAAAATCAATGCGGCCATCTTACCCAATATCGTCGACCAAAAACCTTTCACTCCGCTGCCTGAACGCGGCACTTGGCGCAAACAATTTCAAATTTCCCCAGAGTCACCGGTGCTTGTTCATTACGGTCGGGTTAATCCCAAAAAAGGAATCCCCTTTGTATTAGAATGTTTGCCCAAACTCTGTGTACAATTCCCCGACCTTCGTTATGTCATCGCTGGGGGGGAAGATCCGGTATACCGACAAGCATTAAATCGGATAATCGAAGAAAAAGGCGTTTCCGATCAGGTCATTTTTACAGGGCTTTTAAATCAAGCGGACGGCATACGTTTACTGCGCGATGCGGATTTATTTCTTCTTCCATCACTCTCCGAAAATTTTGG
>CANGCD010000116.1 GCA_947452215.1 Cytophagaceae bacterium
GGAACAACCTCCTTATATTCAAACCAAAAATCGAAGACGTCACCCAATAAAAACAAATCACTAACATCCGAGCGAATACTCGTCAGCCATGCAACTAAAACACGTTCTCGCTCCCGAGATGCCTGCGCATCTGGAAAACCTAGGTGCATATCAGATATGCAATAAACATGTTTTCCCGAAGGAATATGTAGCTGCTTCATGGATAGCAAAAATGGGGAGGGAATTCCCACCCCATTCGGTTAATCTTCTTTTTTAGGACTCTTTTTTCGAGGAGCCGGCTTTTTCTTTACAGGAGGTTCATCCGAAACTTCTGGCTTTGCCGCCGCAGGCTTTTTAGCAGCACGCTTCACCGTTTCAGCTAATTCACGCTCATCTTTGGCATCCTGACGTTTCTTCTCTGTTTCCCCCTTAATAAACTCTTGATAAGAGGTTAGTTGCTCAAATGGACGAGGGCCAACAAGCTCCTCTAAATCACTTTGGAACAAAACTTCTTTCTTCAATAATTGCTCCGCCAAAATTGTCAATTTATCCTTTTTAGAGGTCAACAACTTCTTTGTCCGCGTATAAGCTTCCGCAATAATCTTACGAACTTCTTCATCAATCTCTCGCGCCGTCGTCTCTGAATAAGGCTTATTGAACTGATAGTCAGAACCCTTCGAATCGTAGTAAGAAATATTACCCAACTTATCGTTCATGCCGTAAACAGTCACCATCGAGTAAGCTAATTTCGTAATTCGCTCCAAATCATTCTGAGCTCCTGTTGATATCTTTCCAAACACAATTTCTTCTGCCGCACGACCACCCAAGGTAACGCACATTTCATCCATCAACTGCTCTGTACGATACAAGAACTGCTCTTTCGGTAAATATTGCGCATAACCCAAAGCTGCCACGCCACGAGGTACGATAGATACCTTTACCAATGGATTCGCATGCTCCAAAAACCAGCCAGCAATCGCATGACCCGCCTCGTGATAAGCAACAATTTTCTTTTCCAAAGGATTGATAATCTTGTTTTTCTTCTCCAATCCACCAATCACACGATCCATCGCCTCTTGGAAATCATCCATATCCACAGCAGTTTTACTGCGACGTGCTGCAATCAAGGCGGCCTCATTACAAACATTCGCAATCTCAGCTCCGGCAAAACCAGGCGTTTGTGCCGACAACTCTTTGGGATCAATATCAGATGCTAATTTCAAAGGCTTTAAGTGAACTTTGAAGATCGCTTCCCGACCGATGATATCAGGCTTATCAATTGAAATTTGACGATCAAAACGACCTGGGCGAAGCAATGCCGCATCCAATACATCGGGGCGGTTTGTAGCTGCCATGATGATGATACCTGAATCAGTAGCAAAACCATCCATCTCAACCAATAACGAGTTCAACGTATTCTCACGCTCATCATTTGAACCTGGCATTTGACCTCGTCCACGTGAACGGCCAACTGCATCAATCTCATCAATGAAGATGATACAAGGTGCTTTTTCTTTCGCTTGTTTAAACAAATCACGTACACGTGCTGCTCCTACACCTACAAACATTTCCACAAAATCAGAACCTGAAAGGGAGAAGAATGGCACACCGGCTTCACCTGCAACGGCTTTTGCCAACAAGGTTTTACCCGTTCCTGGAGGGCCTACCAATAAGGCACCTTTCGGAATTTTACCACCTAAATCCGTGAATTTTTTGGGGAATTTCAAGAACTCAACAATTTCCTGAATCTCTTCTTTGGCCTCATCTAAACCTGCAACATCATCAAATGTCACACGTACTTTCGACTCACCCTCAATCAACGTAGCTTTGCTACGACCAATATTAAATAACTGGCCACCACCGCCGCCGCCACCGCCCATGCGGAAGAAAAGGAAGTAAAAACTTAAACCCATCAAGATGAAAAATCCCCAAGTACCTAACCAATCCAATGGACCCGTACGCGTTTCAGGCGTAGCAAAAATGCGTTCATTGCGCGGAAAATCCTTTTGACGATCCTCTAAAAAATGCTCAAAACCTTCTTTAGAAATTATCGGAAATTCAAAATGAGGCCCCTGCTTCACAGAGACTAAACCCTGCGGCGTATTCTTGAAATATTTACCTACCATGGCAGGCTTCAAACTCACCTCAACCAATTTATCATTGACAATAACAACGGATTGTACCTCTTTCTGAATCACCATAGATTCAAATTGCCGCTGATTAATCTCTTGCAACGTACGTTGTTTCGTAAAAAAGAACATACTCACCATTGCGATCACCAAACCAATAATCATCCAACTTTGCATTCCCCCTGCCGGCTTTTTAGGCATGCGAGGTTGAATTCCTGAACGCTTGGTGTTTTTACTGTTACCTTGTTTTGCCATTAGAATAATTTGTTTGGGCTATTAACAATGAGGACTATCAAAAAAGTTCGATTCAAAAATTATTCTTCAGAAATATGCGTAAACTTCGCATCTCCCCAAAGCTCTTCCAACTTGAAAAAATCACGTTTATCTTTCAAAAATACGTGTACAATGACATCGTAATAGTCCATCAGAATCCATTCCCGATTCGCCTTTCCTTCCATCGCATGCACATGAATTTTACCTGATTCCCAAACTTCTTTGTCCACTGAGTCGGCAATCGCTTCAATTTGCGTATCAGATGTACCTGAAGCAATTACAAAAAAATCAGTAAAGGCATTCGCTACTCCACGCATATCCATCACCACGATATCTTGAGCCTTCTTCTCCTGCATACCCTTCACAACCCATTGTGCTAATTCTTCAGATGCTTCTACGGGAGTGGCCTTCTTTGTACTTTTGCTCATATATTTGATTAAAAACGAATTATCGAACTGATTTAAAGTCCGTATAACGAATAAAAATTTAAATTTGTTTCTTGTAAACCTAAAATTACGAATAAAAGTTGAACAATTACCAAGCCCCCACACGCTTCGTCGGCAAAAAAACAAAATATCTAGTAAGCTGTGATTCGACCAATGTTGTAGGCTTTCAAGAAGCACTCAACAACGACATTCCGGAGGGATTTGCTTGGATTGCTGGCCAACAAACCGCCGGAAAAGGACAACGTGGAAATCAATGGGTAGCACAAGCCGATCAGAACCTCTTGGTATCCTACATGCTAAAACCTGCCCACGAATTACTACCGACCCAATTTTTCCTGAGTAAAGCCATCGCCAACGGAATAATCGAGGGCCTTCAGGATTGGGCACTAGCAAGCATTGGTGAAAATTTACCTTTAGAAATCAAATGGCCAAACGACATTTACCTTGATGGAAAAAAACTTGGAGGCATACTTATTGAAAGTAACTTCCAAGCAGGAAAATGGGCGTTCTCCATCATTGGTATCGGTTTAAATATCAACCAATTAGATTTCGATGGTCTACGGGCTACCTCTCTGCGCAAATGGACGCAAAATCCACAAAACATCGAGATAAGCGACATTTTCAATCACCTCTCGATGGGACTTGAAAATCACTACCAGCATTTCATCAACGAGAATTTTACAACCATCGATTCCGCCTACCATCAGGTTTTGTACCGAAAAGAAATTTGGCATTTATTCGAAGACAAAAATGGACAATTTGAAGGTAAAATTGTAAACGTTAGTGAACAGGGTTTACTCCAAGTTGAGAAAAACGATGCCACCGAATACTATGATATCAAAGAATTAAGTTTTATTTTTAAGGATTAACCTTGCATAAACCTTGATTAAAACCTACCAAAGCAACTTACAAAACTTCATCCATTGGGCAGAAGTAACTCCTAACAATACCTATTTAAAACAACCCTATGGTGGTCAATACCAGGACTTCTCCTACGTAGACTCCCATCATATTGTTCAAAAAATTGGGACATTCCTGCAACATCATTTAGATCCAGAGAAGCCTGCCCACATTGGTATATTATCAAAAAACAGTGCGTATTGGATTTTATCCGATTTAGCAATTTCATATGCCGGCGCGATTTCAGTCCCATTTTACCCAACGCTGACAGGTGAACAACTTAATCAAGTATTGGTGCATTCGGAATGCCAACTGCTCATTGTGGGCAAACTGGACAATTGGAATGAAATCAAAAAAGGAATTCCGTCAACAGTCCAATTGATTTTTACGCCTGACAGCCCTTGTCAAGTGGGTACCTCTTGGGAAAAAATCACTGAACAAACGGGTAAACCGAACGAACCCATATTACCCCATGATGAAGCTTTAGCGACCATTGTATATACATCTGGAACGACGGGCGTCCCGAAAGGCGTCATGATTACTAACGGAGCCATTGCACAGGCATTAAACTTGGCTCGTGTCATTGCTCATTTAGACAGACCGCATACGCGCTTTATTTCCTACTTACCGCTATGCCACATCGCCGAGCGGAATTTTGTCGAATTCGCAAGTACAGCAGCTGGAGGAACCATCTATTTTGTTGAGAACCTAGAAACCTTTCAGCAGAATCTTTTACAGGCACGGCCTAGCCATTTCTTAGCCGTACCGCGTATTTGGGCCAAATTCAAAGAAGGAATCTTACAGAAGATAGGTGGACAGAAAAAATTAAGCCTACTACTTTCTATACCCGTAGTCAAAAAATTGATTCAAAAAAAGATTCAAAAAGGATTGGGATTGGATCAAACGTATATGGCTTTGACAGGTGCTGCACCCATGCCCCAAGAATTAACTGCTTGGTTTCAATCCATCGGACTTTACATTCAAGAAGCCTATGGCATGACCGAAAACCTTGGCTTAAATAGCCTAATGCCACGCGACCAAATCAAACTAGGAACGGTTGGTCGCATTCACAAACAATGCATCACACGAATCGACCCCGAAACCAGTGAGATTCAAATGAAAGCTGATTACAACTGTTCAGGCTATTATAAAAATCAAGAACAAACCGATGCCTTATTCGACGGTGAATGGCTAAAAACAGGCGATATGGGCCAATTGGACTCCGATAATTATTTAACCATCGTTGGCCGCGTCAAAGACAATTTCAAGACAGCTAAAGGTCAATACGTTTCACCCGCTCCGATCGAAAATGCTTTATCTCTTCACGATCACGTAGAGGTAGCATGCGTCGTCGGAGTAAATTTACCGCAACCGCTTGGGCTCGTAATTTTAAGTCCTATGGCTCAGAGTTTATCTACAGAGGAACTCGTTCATTCGTTGGAAAATCTCTTGCAAACAACCAATCCTTTATTCAAAAAATACGAATACTTAAAAAAGTTAATTATTTTAAAGGAGCCTTGGACTGTCGAAAATGCATGCCTTACACCTACCTTGAAAATTCGTCGGATGCAGATTGAGAAAAATGTAGAGGATCGAATTGAGTCATGGTACCATTTAAAGGAAACAATCATTTTCGAATAAGGTAAATCAATTTCATTTGCTTTTGTGTAACTTGAGAAGATGCGCGCGCTTTACTTCTTTCTTGCACTTGGCCTTTTTTGCTTGAGCTATACAAGCGCAGGCCAATCGATGCATATCGATTCCATTCATTTCACTGGAAACGAAAAAACGCGCGAAAACATCTTGAGGAGGGAATTGGACTTTCAAGAACATGATTCTCTTTCTGTAGAAGGTTTAGATAAAAGAATTGAATTCAATCGACGGAAGTTGATGAACACGAATTTGTTCATTTGGGTCAAATCGGATTACCATCAATTGCCCAATGGCAATCTTTCGATCCGATTTGAATTCCTAGAACAATGGTATGTCTTAGCGTATCCAATATTCCAATTAGCCGATCGAAACTTAAATGACTGGTGGTCAAGAGGTCATGATTTCGACCGGGCGATTTATGGACTTCATTTTCTGCATAACAATTTCATGGGACGAAATGAAAAGGTCGTTATTAAGGCAGAAACAGGTTTCACAGATAAACTTGAATTATCTTACCAAAACCCTTATTTAGATCCTCAAAAAACGTTGGGAATGACATTCAATGTTGCCTATAGTACTCAAAAAAATTTAGCCTATAAGACACATCAAGATACATTAACCTATCTCCAGCGAGATGCCATTTTACGTGAAAAATGGACGGGAGGATTACAATTTCGTAAGCGTTTTCGCTTTTATGATTTTCAAACATTGGAATTCAAATACAGTCATTCCATCATTGCTGACACGATTGCAAAGTTGAATCCATCCTATTTTGGTTCTGGAAGAACTGAGCAAAACTATGCCCAAATTGGGTATAATTTTTCCTATGATTTTCGTGACTTTGTCACATATCCACTTCGAGGGCGTAAAATCGACGTTAGTTTCACGAAATATGGTATTCTTCCCAACGACCAAGTTGACTTTTGGGAGGCTTCAGCAGCGGCAGCATTTTTCTTTGATTTAGGAAGTCGTTTTTTCTTAGCTACGCAGGTCAAAACGAAGGTGAGTCGCGATGGATTTATACCCTATTCAAATACCCGAGGGTTAGGTTATGGCAACGACCTCGTTCGAGGATATGAATTAAATGTAATTGACGGAACGAATTTCTTCCTTTGGCGAAATACATTTAAGTTCCAATTGGTCTCCACCATTTTGCGACTTCCCTTTATTAAATACAAACAATTTAATCAGATGCCGATTGCCATCTACCCTACCGCATTCACAGATTTAGGGTATGTATACAATTCGAATAGAGAAACACGTAATAGCACAAATCAATGGTTATTCGGCACGGGATTAGGGTTTGATTTTGTTACCTATTACAACTTTGTTTGTAAGCTTGGCTTCCCGATTATAAACGGGGGTAAGACGGGTATGGTTGTTAGTATTGGTCGGGAATTTTGAACAAAAAAAAACCAGTCATTGACCGGCTTCTTTTTAAAATACCTAACCACTAATAATCTTAAATATCGTTATGCATTTCGCATGAATTCTTATATCTAATTCCAAAAATAAGAATATTTTTCAATACAATGATTCTAGCCTCCTTGAATTTATCTATTTTTGAACAATAAGCCAGAAAAAATTCACATGAAATTCACACCATTTATTCGATACACTGTAGTTTTCTGCATCTTTCTCAGTGCATGTAATCAGGAATCGAATACGTCTGAAAACGCCAGCGTGGGCTCGTCGGCCGAGCAAATGAAAATTGCAGAAGCTTGGAATAACAGCAGCGATTGGGTGAAACAAATCACCCAAAGTGATTCCTTGGTTATTCGTAATAAGAATTGGGGAATGGATTTCAGTCAAGTGAAGGATCCGCTTGAATTAGCAGAAAGCCAACCACCATTGGGAAAATCATTCTCACTTTATTTTGATGATAGTGACCTGAACTTCGTGGACATTACTTACATACCCAACGCAGCAGGAAAATTAGCTGAAATCGACCTAGATGTATATGTAGAAGAACCCTCGCAGGTAAAAGCATTTCAAAAAAACATCAAAGACTATTTTGATGTCAAATATGGAACTTCCGTATCCCAAGGAAAAAAAATCAGTTGGTCTCAAAATAAAAATACCCAGGTCGAATTAGAAGACGTTAGTACTTCCAAAGACCCAGGTATTAAAATTGTGCTAAAGGCTAAACCTTAAACTTTCCAAACCCAATTACGCGTATCGGGTATTTCGCCTAAGCGTATTTGATTAATTTCATTGTATACTTTAACGGAAAAATCAGAATCTTTGCTTTCAGGCAACTCATAGTCTTTTCCTTCAAAACCAATCGTCGAAATCGGGGCAATCACAGCGGCTGTTCCCGCACCAAAGGCTTCTGTCACCGATCCATTTTGAATTCCCTCAATGAGTTCCTTAACAGCTAATTGACGCTCCTGTACCTCCATTCCCCAATCTTTTGCAATTTGTATGACGGATTTCCGTGTCACGCCATCTAAAATCGTATCTCCCGTTGCAGCAGTTACCAGAGCACCGTTAATGACAAACATCAAATTCATTGTACCCGCTTCCTCCACAAATTGATGGGTCGCTGCATCCGTCCAAATGATTTGATCATAACCGTCTTTATTCGCATTTTGAGTAGCATAAAGTGACCCCCCGTAATTTCCAGCATTTTTAGCGAAACCAACGCCACCTTTCGCCGCACGAATGTATTCTGTTTCCACACGAACGCGCAAAGGCTTCGAGTAATAAGAACCCACGGGGCAATTAAAGATGATGAATTTATACGTTGTCGAAGGCGTAACACCCACATACTCATCCGTCGCAAACATAAACGGACGGATGTATAAGGAGCACCCTTCTTTAGCCGGCACCCAAGCTTGATCTAATTTCAATAATTCTCGTAAACCACCTAAAAATATTTCCTTCGGAACTTCAGGCATGCACATGCGATGTGCCGACTTATTAAATCGCTTCCAGTTCTCCTCTGGACGAAATACCTGAATGCTTCCATCTTTACCTCGGTAGCCTTTCATGCCTTCAAAAA
>CANGCD010000117.1 GCA_947452215.1 Cytophagaceae bacterium
CGGTTTCGAGAAAACATTAATCGCATCTGCTCGCAAGGGTACTTTGTCGATCTAATTATATCAAGATTTTTACCGAAATTAGCCTCCTTGAAACCAAGGAGGCTTTTTTTATTTGCCCATGTTAAGCTCAACTGAATTTACCCGTTATCAAAAGCAATTGGCCATTCCTGAATGGGATATCGCGATGCAGGAACGCCTCTCGGAGGCGCACGTGCTCATTGTTGGAGCGGGTGGTTTGGGCGTAACCGTGATTCCATACCTCGCCGCTGCTGGGGTAGGTAAACTGACCCTCATCGATCATGATGTGGTGGATTTAAGTAATTTAGGCCGACAAACCATTTACCGGACAGACCAAATTGGTCAATCGAAAGTCTTGTTGGCCAAAACCTACGTCGAGGCATTGAATCCCCAGGTGGAGGTTGATGCGATTACGGAGAAATTCTCCATGAATAATTATCAGCTTGTCGAATCAGTCGATTTGGTCGTGGATTGCACGGATAATTTTGATACCCGTTATTTGATAAACGATGCCTGCGTCAAATTTAATAAAGCGTTTGTTTATGCGGCCATTCATACCTGGGAGGGCCAGTTGGCTGTTTGTAATGCCCATGGGACAGGGCCGACGTATCGTTGTTTGTTCCCAGATGAACCTTCAGCAGGCGAAATACCCACCTGTAATGAAGCGGGAGTGCTCGGTTTTTTGCCTGGAATGATGGGCTTAATGCAGGCCAAAGAAGCTATTTTCTATCTAGCTGGCATATCATCACCGGCACATAATCATTTGCTACGCTGGGATGTTCGCTCCATGCGGATGCATCAATTTCGGATGGAACGTTCAGTAGATGCGGCAGAACGTATATTTCCGAGAAAGGTCTGGGTACCCATTGAAATTAATTCGAAAGATGCCGCTTTGCGTTTGGAATCGGGTGAAATACAATTTGTGTTGGATGTACGTGAACCATTCGAGTGGGAAATAGCAAGCATATCGAGTTCCATGTTTATGTCGATGAATGCCTTACAGCCCGATTTAATTCCACGGGATGTTCCTGGTCTTGTATTATGCCATCACGGGATGCGCTCCATGTTTGTGGTTAAACACTTGCAAAAGCTTGGTTTTGAAAACCTTATGAATTTAGCGGGTGGGATTGATGCATGGTCGCGCGAAGTGGATGCTTCTATCCCTCGGTATTAAGAAACGATATCACCGTATAAATCGAATTCCTCGGCCTTATTGATTTTCACCTGAACAAAGTCTCCCTGACGGGCAAATTGTTCTGCCGGAATTAAGACTTCGTTATCCACTTCCGGTGAATCATGTTCCGTTCTGCCCACGAAGAAACCACTCTCCTTGCGATCGACCATCACCTTAAAGGTTTGACCAATTTTCGCTTGATTCAATTCTTCCGAAATGCCTTGTTGAAGTGCCATAATCTCATCCGAACGCTCTTGCTTTACATCCTCTGGAACATTGTCTTCCACTGAATAGGCATGTGTATTTTCTTCGTGAGAGTAATTAAAGATGCCCAAACGGTCAAAACGCATCCGCTCTACAAACGAATAGGTTTCTTCAAAATCTGCATCCGTTTCGCCTGGGTAACCCGAAATCAAGGTCGTTCTTAAGGCGATTCCAGGTACTTTTTCGCGAATATCCGTGATTAATTGTTCTGTTTTTTCGCGGGTGATACCACGACGCATGTGCTTCAACATCGCATCGGATCCACTTTGAAGTGGCATATCTAAGTACTTGCAGATGTTTTCGCGTTCCGCCATCGTTTGCAAAATTTCCATAGGAAAGCCTGCTGGATAGGCATATTGTAAACGAATCCATTCGATGCCTTGAACATCAGATAGACGTTCTAATAATTCTTTTAATTGTCGGCCTGATTTCCCCTCACCCTTCAAATCCAAGCCGTAAAACGTTAAATCCTGGGCAATTAATATCAACTCTTTTGTACCTTTCTTAGCCAAGGAAGTGGCTTCCTTCACAAGTTCATCCATCGGACGAGATACATGGCCACCACGCATAATGGGTATCGCGCAAAAACTACAAGGCCGATCACATCCTTCTGCAATTTTCAAGTAGGCATAGTGTGCTGGCGTTGTTAATAAACGTTCACCCACTAATTCATGTTTATAGTCGGCCTTTAGGGCTTTCAATAAGCGAGGTAATTCATTGGTTCCAAAGAATGAATCCACCATCGGAATTTCTCTTTCTAAATCATCCTTGTAACGGTGCGATAAGCAACCAGTCACATAGAGTTTATCAATCTTACCGGCCTCTTTGGCATCTGCATAACGCAAAATGGTATCAATCGACTCTTGTTTAGCATTGTCAATAAATCCGCAAGTATTCACCACAACGATGTTGGCCGTGTCTTTTTTTGCCTCATGTGTTACCTCTAGTCCGTTCCCTTTTAATTGGGTAAATAGGACTTCGGAGTCAACCAGGTTTTTGGAACAACCGAGTGTGACAATGTTGATGGATGGCTTTAGACTTACTTTGGTTTTCATGCTTGCGTTGAATAAGCATGCAATTTACAAATTAATTTGCAGGTTCAGGTGGATTTTCATTCCGACGGGATACAAGTATTGAATTCTTTTTTTAGTATTGTAAATCTTAAACTTATTTATTCACATGAAAAAAATGATATTGATTTGCGCTTGCATGGCTTCAGGTTTGATGGCATTCGGGCAAGGACTGAACTCGCTTTCGAAGCAAGAAAAGAAGGACGGAGTTAAATTATTATTCGACGGAAAGACGTTTGCTGGTTGGCATACCTACGGAAAGCCAGGCAAAGTTGGCGCATCCTGGACAATTGAAAATGGCATTATCGGCTTTGATTTAGCGAAAAAAGATGGTGGGGATTTAATCACCGATGCAGAATATGTAAATTACGATTTCTCGGTTGATTGGAAAATTTCACCCAATGGAAATAGTGGTATTATCTTCAATGTTACAGAAGATCCTGTAAAATATCACAGTACATACAATACGGGGCCTGAGATGCAGGTGCTCGATGATGCGGGCCACCCGGATGGGAAGATCAACAAGCATAATTCAGGCGATTTATATGATTTGATTAAGTCTTCTGTTAATGTAACCAAACCAGTAGGGGAGTGGAATACGGCAAGAATTGTTAATAATCGTGGCTTATTGCAATTGTATTTGAATGGATCTAAAGTCGTGGAGACGCGTACGGACGATGCGAATTGGATGGCGATGGTTGCTGGTTCCAAATTCAAAACAATGCCAGGTTTTGGCGTGAATATGCAAGGGCGTATTGCTTTGCAGGATCACGGGAATCCTGTTTGGTTCCGAAATGTTAAAATCAAAGAGTTGTAAAAGAAATAGGGGGCATTTGCCCCCTATTTTATTTTGATACGTAATAAGTTCATGTCGGAGGTAATGAACAACTGTTTTCCATCAGCACCTCCAAAAGCTACATTCGAATTTCGATTACCTGTTGCGATTCGTCCCAGCAATTTACCTGCTGAATTGATTACCAAAACACCTCCGGGGCCAGTTGTCCAGACATTTCCTTTGGCATCAACTTTCATGCCATCATAACCACCACGAATTCCTTGTTTGGCTAATTCAGCCGCATCAAAAAATAATTTTCCTTCCCCTAAATTCCCCACTTTATCTACCGGATAGGCTTTGATTTGCGTGGGCGATTCGGATGTTCCCACATACAAGATGCTTTCATCTGGATTGAATGCAAGTCCATTAGGCCGTCCTAAGTCTTTAATCTGTAAACTGATTTCTCCTTTTGTGTTAATGCGATAAACCCCTTGAAAATCGAGTTCTTTCGCTGGTTCAGGCTTTCCGCGTCCGGGCAATCCGTAAGGTGGATCCGTGAAGTAATAATCCCCAGATGTTTTCTGAACCAAATCGTTCGGGCTATTCAATTGTTTGCCTTCAAAGGTATGGGCTAAGGTTTTTTTCTGATCCGGATGATGCAAAGGCATCTCCGCGATGCGACGATCCCCATGTTCACAAGAAACCAAATTGCCTTTCGCGTTAATGATCAAACCATTGGCACCCGGTTCCTCAGAATAAACTCCTATACCGGTATAGCCAGAGGGTTTTAGGAATACCTCGAGTCCTTTGGCCTCCGACCATTTATGTATCGTATTTTCGGGCACATCCGTGAAAAGTAAATAGCCTTCTTTTTTCACCCAAACCGGGCCTTCCGACCACGTAAATCCTTGGGCGACAATTTCAATTTTGGCTGTCGTATCTAACAGCGCATCTAATCCAGCATCATAGCGATGGATTTTGCCAATGGTCTGGTATTGGGCCATCGCGCTTAAACCTAAGCTTATTAGTCCGATTGTTCCTAGTATTTTTTTCATAGTTCAAAAAAAATGGGCCGAAGCCCATTTTCATTAGAGGTTTTTCTTTTTACTTTCTTTCACAGCAAAATCGGCCGCACGCGCCGTCAAGGCCATATACGTCAACGATGGATTTACACATGATGTAGAAGTCATACAAGCGCCATCAGTTACAAATACGTTCTTCACGCCGTGTAATTGGTTGTTGCCATTTAAGACAGATGTTTTGGGATCACGGCCCATGCGAGCTGTTCCCATTTCGTGGATGGCCATACCTGGGTAAGATCCATTGTCGAATGCACGAACGTTTTTCAAGCCTGCGCTTTCCAACATTTCTTTAGCATCTTCCATCATATCCTTACGCATCTTCATTTCGTTTTCTTTGAATTCTGCGTCGAACACAACCACTGGAATTCCCCACTTATCTTTCGAGGTAGGATCCAAATACATTTTGTTTTCGTGGTATGGCAATGTTTCACCAAAACCACCTAAGTTCATCGTCCATGGGCCTGGTTTCGTCATCGCATCTTTGTAATCTGAACCGAAACTCATGTCATTCACGCCGCGATTCCAGCTGCCACGTGATCCGCCGCCTTGGTATCCAAAACCACGTAGATAATCACGCTTATCATTTCCGATGTTCCGGTAACGTGGGATGTAGATACCATTCGCTCGGCGACCAATGTAATATTTGTCTTCATCACCTTCCCAAGTACCTGCTGCACCCACACGGAAGTGGTGATCCATCAAATTATGTCCTAATTCACCGGAATCATTACCCAAACCATTTTGGAAACGAGATGATTTAGAGTTCAATAACAAGGCTGTAGTTGCCACAGTAGAACCACAAACGAAGATAATTTTCGCAAAGTATTCACGAACATCTTTTGTTACGGTATCGATTACACGAACGCCTGTTGCTTTTTGTTTCGCATTATCAAACAAAATTTCCGAGACAACGGAATCCGGGCGCAAGGTCAATAATCCCGTTTTCGCAGCCGGTGGTAAGGTACACGATTGCGTACTGAAATAAGCGCCATAAGGGCATCCTAAACGACATTTGTTTCGATACTGGCAGGCAGAACGGCCAATTTTTAATTGGGCTTCTTTGGCTTCGGATAAGTTGGCCACCCGACCAATCGTCATGTTACGACCTGGGAAATTCTTTTCAATGCGCTGACGCACCTCTTTCTCCACACAGTACATATCCATCGGTTTCAAGAACTCAGAATCTGGCAATTGTGGTAAACCCAACGCCTCACCCGAGATACCTACGTGTTTTTCTACATAGGAATACCAAGGTGCGATGTCTTTGTAACGAATCGGCCAGTCAACAGCAATGCCATCTTTTAAGTTGGCCTCAAAGTCAATGTCCGACAATCGATAGGTTTGACGGCCCCACATAATGGATTTACCACCCACGATATCGGGACGGAACCAGTCGAAACGTTTTACTTCTTTATAGAGTGCATCGGAGTCATTCATCCAATATTTCTCGGTCATCTCGTTGTAAGGATAATCGCGAGAAAGTTTTGGGTGTGAAGCCTTTTGCTCGTTGGTCAATAAACCATTGTATTTAAAATCCCAAGGATCTTTATAGCTTGGTTCATAAGCAGTTACATGGTCGAATTTCTTTCCTTTTTCGAGTACCAAAACTCGTAATCCTTTTTCAGTTAGTTCCTTGGCAGCATATCCGCCCGAAACACCAGATCCTACGACGATAGCGTCATAAGTCATGGATTTAATTGCGTCAATGTTCAGATTCATAGTGCCCAGGTTTTTTGTGTTGGAGATAATGGCATGCAGCCGTCAAATTTGCCCGGAATCGGTAAGTATTCTAATGCTTTCGTAGCTCCGATTTCCGAGGTAAAATAGCCAGTTGTTGTTAATTCTTTGATCATAAAAAAGAAGGTCGGCTGGCCTTTTTTGCTTTTGCGCGTGGCATCAGACTCGAGCATACAAGTTGTTAATGCTTCTTTGCGTTGCGTTGAAGATGCTTCTATGAATCCTTTGCCAAAGCGTGTTTGGCAATCAGAGTCTAATTTCGCTAATCCTTCAGCGAATGTTTTTTGACTATTTTCTGGATAACAATCTTGAACGACACGTAGGATAAATTTTTCTACACCTGCTGCTTTTGCTCCCGGCGTGTCGGTTGTTGGAATAATTGTATCGGCAATTTCAGCAACCAAAGATGCTTGTGAGGCTGAGAATTGCACAAAGGTGGCATGTGATTTTTGGCCATTGAGCCCAGCCATCGCAGGTGCGGAAATCATCCCGCCCATTAAGATGCTAAGCCGCTGAATGGCTTCCCGTCTGTTTAAGTTCATAGTTAATAGGATTTTACAAGTCAAATATAGGATATTTTTTTACGTTGCCAAACAGCCGTCGTTTCCGTAGCTTTGCCAAACCTTATGGGATTGGCAAAGCTAAGTCCCCTAAGCACAACGAAAAAAGCGTATGTCCCTAGTATCTGTAAACGCATTATCCCAACAAATTCAGCAGGCAATCGCCTCGAAATACCCGTCAAATGAAGCTAGGGCAATTTCGCATGGGTATCTGAATATGACTTGTGGAATCAATACCTTGGATATTTTGTTGGACAAAGTGATCGATGCGCCTGCTTCATTTGCGAATGATTTGTCAAGACTCGCGGCTGGGGAACCCCTACAATACGTGACAGGGAAGGCTTATTTTTTCGACCGACTATTTTCCTTGAATGCCTCAACGTTGATTCCCCGACCAGAAACGGAGGAACTAGTTAATCAGGTGTTGAAATTAATTGGAAACGAAAATAAACATGTCTTGGACATTGGTACAGGTTCTGGCTGCATTGCGATTTCTTTGGCTTTGGAGGCTCCGCAAGCCCAAATCAGCGCCTGGGATGTGTCGTCAATAGCTATCGAAAAGGCTATAGAAAACGCGGATCAATTAGGAGCAAAAGTTTTATTCAAGCAACAGGATGTGTTTTCTTGGTCAACAGAAAATGACACATGGGACATCATCGTTTCAAATCCTCCTTATGTATTGAATGCTGAAAAGTCGGAAATGGAAGCTCATGTACTTGACCACGAACCGCACTTGGCTTTATTTGTCTCAGATGAAGATCCGCTTATTTTCTATCGCGTTATTGGAGAGATGGCGCAGCAGCGTTTAAAATCGGGTGGATTTCTGTGTTTTGAAATCAATCGGGCTTGGGGTGCGCAAAATGTTGCCTTGGCAGAAGCCCAGGGATTTGAAAATATTCAGCTCTTACAGGACTTTCATGGAAACGACCGCATGCTTATTGCACAGCGATCGTCTCATTAATACCAATCAAAAAAGCATAATCTTTGGCGATATCCTTGAAACGCTTGTAACGTCCTGAGGCTCCGCCGTGACCGGCCGACATGTCGCAATCGAGTAATAAGATATGCTTATCCGTCTTCGTTTTACGTAATTTAGCCACCCATTTGGCTGGCTCCCAATATTGCACTTGCGAATCATGCAATCCTGTAGTCACAAATAGATGGGGATAATCTTGCGCCTCGACATTATCATAGGGCGAGTAGGATTTCATGTAGTGGTAATGTTCTTCTTTTTTAGGATTGCCCCATTCCTCCCATTCACCCGTTGTTAGCGGAATTGTTTCGTCAAGCATGGTGCTGACCACATCCACAAAGGGGACCGCGGCAATGACTCCAGCGAATATTTCCGGCGCCATATTAATGACTCCTCCCATGAGCATTCCGCCTGCGGAACCACCTTGTGCAAATAAGCGAGTTGCGTCAACCTTCCCTTGAGAAACTAAATATTTTCCGCAATCAATAAAATCTGTAAACGTATTCATTTTTCGCATCATTTTTCCATCCTCATACCAGTGGCGCCCCATTTCCTGACCACCGCGAATATGAGCAATCGCAAATGCAAAACCGCGATTCAATAAGGATAATCGACTGGAAGAAAAATAAGGATCCATGCTATACCC
>CANGCD010000118.1 GCA_947452215.1 Cytophagaceae bacterium
ATTTCGCTGTTTCCAAGTTCGCGTTGAACCAATAAACGATCAATTTCCTTACCTGAACGTAATGTCTCTAATACGGATTGTACGCCGAATACAAATTCTTTATTCTCGGTTTTAGGACTAGTAAAATGTCTAAATGGGCGCTTAAATGGCTGTCTTGATTCGTTTTCTTCTGACACGTTGATTGCTGTAAATTTGACACGAAGGTCGGCATTTTTTTTTAAATCATTTGTCTGAATGTCAAATTAAGCCGAGGCTCCTTGATTTTTTTTGATTTGGGCAACTGATGAATCCAATGTGTTTGGGTCGTGCCTTGCATTAATAACAGGCTTCCGGGAGCTAATACTAAACTCACTTTTTCCTGTGTCTGTTTGTGCTTGAATTCAAATTTGCGAGCTGCTCCAAAACTTATTGAGGCAATGCAGGAGTTAGGCATAATGGTTTTCTCATTGTCCGAGTGCCAACTCGCCCCTTCGTTTCCGTCGTGGTAATAATTCATTAAACCACCGTTGAAGGTTACTTGGGCTTTTTCTTCGATGGCCGATTTAATGGACATTAAACTTGGTGTCCAAGGTAAACCAATTTTGGTGCGTCCAGAATAGGTATAGGGCCTTTCATTATCGGCATACCAAGCAACTTTGCGTAAGGTTTGAATGACTTTACCAAAGATGACTACTTCGTCATGTTTCCAAGGTATTTCGTCAGTCAGAATCCGCAGAAAATCATGGCTTTCTTTGGCGGTGAAAAAATCCGGAAAGTAGAATACCTCCCCATCATAAGGAAGAAGGTTTTGATCTGGAGAAATAGGGAATAAGGAAAGCATATTTCAAATTACAGATTCTGCCTTAAAAATTTTACCTTTGTAGCAAATTTAATATGCATGTACAAAACTACTGAAATTGCCTCGTCTGAAATACCTTCGGATAATCCTGTTCACCAACGATTATTGTTTCCCTACCATCATGTGAGTCAACTGGTTGGCGGAAATGTTTTGGAAATTGGTTGTGGTACAGGCCGTGGCGTCGCTGTTTTGGCAGATAAAGTAAGTGCATATACGGGTGTAGATAAAAACACGGAATTGATGCAGAGTTTGTCGGCTACATACCCTGATTTTAAATTCATTGACATGTTTTTGCCACCTTTGCAAGATTTGCCAGATAATCATTTTGATTTTGTGATTACCTTTCAGGTGATTGAGCATATCGAAAATGATGCATTTTTCTTGCAGGAAGCTGCTCGCGTATTAAAGCCAGGAGGTAAATTATATTTGACGACGGTGAATCGCGATTTCTCATTATCCCGTAATCCATGGCACGTTCGTGAGTATTTGGCAAATGAGTTAGGCGATTTAATGAAGAAATACTTCTCTGAGGTGATCATGGAAGGAGTACATGGTAATCAGAAGGTGATGGATTATTATGAAGCTAATAAGAAATCAGTGAAGAAAATCACGCGTTTTGATATTTTTAATTTACAATATCGTTTGCCGCGTACTTGGTTGCAGGTTCCTTATGATATCGCGAATCGTTTGAGCCGTTTATCGATTTCGAAATCGAGCAATGAGTTGGTAAATTCCATTCAGGTAGATGATTATTTCTTGAGTGATAAGCCTGCGGAATCCTTGGACTTCTTTTATACGGGAATCAAATAATGGAATTCATCGACGAAGCCATTGAGGAGTATTCGAGACAATTTTCAGATAAACCCTCTGATTTATTGCAATCTTTGGATCGTGAGACGCATGCCCGCATTTTGCAGCCTCGCATGCTGTCGGGTCATTTACAGGGACGTTATTTGTCCATGTTGTCCAAACTTATATCACCTCAATTAATCGTTGAAATAGGTACATATACTGGATATTCCGCTTTATGTTTAGCTGAAGGATTAAGGCCCAATGGAAAACTAATTACTATTGATATCAATGAGGAGTTGGAAAGTTTCACCCGTTCTTTCTTCGATCGTTCTGAATATGCCAAGTTAATCGATTATCGGATTGCAGATGCGCAACAAGAAATTGCCAAAATTGATGGGCCAATCGACTTGGTATTTATAGATGCGGATAAGCGTAATTATGCCACATATTTTGATCTGATTATTGACAAAATGCGTTCGGGAGGATTGATTTTAGTGGATAATGTCCTTTGGAGTGGAAAGATTGTTGACCCGAATGCAACGGATAAATCAACAAATGCCTTACGTGATTTCAATCTAAAGTGCCTGGATGATCCACGGGTAGAAAAATTGTTGCTACCGCTACGCGACGGCCTTTATATGCTTCGAGTTATTTAAGGTTTCAATTTGATTTTTTGTCCTACTCGAATCGTCGGTATTTTCCCTAAATTATTCCATTTGATCAAATCATCAAGACTCACTTGGTAGGTTTTCGAAATTTTGAACAAGGTTTCTCCTGTTTGTACTTGATGATATTCCGGGGCAGTGGTTGCAATCGGCGCTGGAGCATCTTTGATAGTGGGAATTTCTTTGCTTGGGTTTACTTGGGTTTGTTCGATTAGCTTTGTTTCTTCTTTGTTTTCCGACTTAATAATAATTTCGCGAGATTCTGCCGGTGCAATGTAGAAGGATTTTTCAGAATCATTCGATGAGATTTTGCGAACTTCTTCTACCTCTACTTTGAAATCTTGTTCTTGTATGGCAGGAGCCTTTTTTGCTGGTTCTGTCTTCGCACTTTTCTCATCTAATTTTTGAGCGATGATTTCAAGCATGGGTACCCGACGATTTACCTTGATTTTCTGTCCAATGGTTATCATGCTGGATACATTCAAATCATTTAATCGAAGCAATTCGGGCAGTTTCATTTCATATTGCGAAGCAATACTGCTTAGATTATCCCCAGAAACGACTGTATGCGTACGAATTTCAAATTGATCGCTTAGAATCTGTTTGTTTTTTGTCTGAACTTTTTTGGCAGGAATGTAGAGTTTTGTTGAATCAACAGATGCAGTAAAAATAGGCTCATCTTGTTTGATCTCATTTGAATTAAAAACTTTCAAGTTTGATGGATGATAGAGCGTATACCCTTTATCCTCAGGTATCCAATCTTTTAAAATCCATGCATTGTAGCGTTTCAAATCATCATAGCTGATTTTTAGTTCATCGGATAATTCATAAAGGTTCTTGCCTTTGGTTCCTTCATACGTGACCAAATTTGTGCTATCATTTAAGATAGGTAAATTGGTCATTTGCTCTGCCCAAAACTCTTTATAGGCCAAAAATCGTAATACATACCAATCAGTTGATGAATCTACTTCAATCTCCGTTTTTCCTGCCCAATTGCCCGCATAGGGCAGTTTTTTGATTGTTCCTAAACCCACTCGGTAGGAAAGGAGTGTGCTTACCCAGTTGTTTAATACCCCATTGTTACGGGTAAAATAGTTCACGGCACCTTTCGTAGCCTCAATGATATGTCGGCGTTCGTCAATTTCTTGATCGACTTTTAAACCTACATCTTTTGCTGTTTCGAGTTTAAATTGCCAATAACCAACGGCATTGGAAGTAGAAATGGCATTCGGGTTTAAGGAACTCTCTTGTACGCATAAATATTTAAATTCCGCCGGGATATTTCCGTTTGTTAAGATGGGTTCGATGACAGGGAAGTAGAGGCGCATCTTGTCGACAAGCGATGCCACGTATTTTTTATTTGCTCCGAGCATCGCAAATTCCTTCTCAAAAATAGGTTTAGCTGATGGATGAATGGATACACGCACATTTCCGATGGAAATTGTGTCCGGAATGATAGGGTTAGCCGCAAGTTTTCCGACTGATAAGAATAGCAGTATGAGTAGGAAGGATTTTTTCAAGCGGGCTTTTAGATTGATGCAATTGTAAAATTACCAAATTATTTGATTTAACGGAAGGCATTCCTTTTTATTGCGCATCGTAGAATTAGCCTTACCTTTGTGTAAATTTTGATTCCTATGATTTTAATTGACGATACGGTAATTAGTGAAGATGTAGCGGACGAGTATTTTGTCTGTGATTTGACGAAATGCAAAGGCGCTTGTTGTGTGGAGGGTGATTTAGGTGCGCCGCTGGAGCAAGAGGAATTAGCGATTATGGATCGCATTCAAGATGAAATTCGTCCATTTTTGTCGGCAGATGGAATAGCCGAAATTGAAAAACAAGGCAATTATATCTTAGAGCCAGATGGCGATTATTCAACGCCCATTATCGCGGGCCGGGAGTGTGTTTACGCCATTTATGATGATAAGGGATATTTGAAATGCGGAATAGAACAGGCTTATTTTGCTGGAAAAACGGATTTTCGTAAACCGATATCGTGTCATTTATATCCAATTCGAATTCAAAAATTAGCCGAATATCAGGCAATCAATTATGAGCGTTGGACGATTTGTTCCGATGCATGTTCGCATGGCAAAGAATTGGGTGTACCTGTGTATAAGTTCTTGAAGGATCCCTTGATTCGTAAATTCGGAACGAAATGGTATGCGGAATTGGAGCGTGAAATTGAAGAGCGCCAATTAGACTAATGTCGTCCTCAACAAATTCTTTTGATTTAATATATCAGGTGGTTCGGGAGATTCCTGTGGGCCGGGTGACATCCTATGGTGCGATTGCTGCGTATTTAGGTATGAAAGGCGGTGCAAGGATGGTTGGCTGGGCGATGAACGCCTCACATGCTATTTCTGATATTCCAGCCCATCGTGTGGTGAATCGAAATGGTGTACTTACAGGCAAGAATTTCTTTGGGGGAGATCGGATGGCTCAATTGCTAGCCTCAGAAGGAATTCGAGTTCAAGATGATCAAATACTTGAATTTAAATCCCATTTCTGGGACCCTTCTATCGAATTGTTATAAGTTTCGAAGGAATTTCTTTCCACCTAGAGCGCTCATTTGGCGTTTAATAAAAGAAGTTCGTTTGCTCACGTATCCTGAAGGGTTTTTAATGGAGAAACGAATCGGATTGGGTAAGCAAGCGGCGATGCGCGCAGCTTCTGTGGTGCTCACTTCGGCGGCTGTGTGGCCATAATAGCGCCGACAAGCTTCTTCTACACCAAAGGTCATTTTACCCGTTTCGGCGATATTCAAATAAACCTCCATAATGCGCTCCTTGCCCCAAATAAACTCGATTAAAACTGTAAAGTAGGCTTCTAAGGCTTTTCTGAAATAGGAGCGACCCTGCCAAAGGAATACATTTTTGGCAACTTGTTGGGATATCGTACTCGCCCCCTTAATCCGTTTTCCCTTTTGATTTTTTATAATTGCAGTTGTCATGGCGTTGAAGTCGAAGCCATGGTGCTCGGGGAATAATTGGTCTTCGGACGCGATAACTGCTAACGCGCAGTTGCGGTCGATTTCTTCATAGGAAGCCCATTGGCTATGTATTTTGCTAGGTTCGCCGGCCATGAGCGCATCGATTTTACGGGATGCCATGGTGGGGGTGAGGTAGATAGGTACAAATTTGAATAGAACGACTGCGACAATTGTGCTAATCCATAGGTAAAATAATAAACGACCTATTTTTTTTAAGAAGGATGAGGACCCTTTTTTAGGTGTTTTGTTTAGACGGTCGAACTTGTTGCTTCGAGGAGTGGGGCGGGAAGTGTTACTAAGGTCGACGCGTTTGGCCATTTGGTGAATTCAGTAAAGTTGAGAAGTCAAAAATACAAAAAATGAATAATAAATGTTGATGGAAGGTTTTAGACGCGAAATATCGCGTCTTTACAATACAAATATCTCCGCCGATAACCCATCTGCAATCAATTTCCCTTTTCCCACAAGCTTTAACCGATCCTCTGAAATAACCGCATAGCCTGCTGAAATCCAGGAATTAATTTCCTTCTCTGGGAAAGCTGTTTGAATATCAGCAAATCGTTCCCTCAAATAACTTAAATCAATTCCCCAATGCGTGCGCAATTGCGTCATGATGTATTCGTTAATTTGATTCTCCGGACTTAATTGTTCTATTTCGAATGGAAGTATACCTTGTGCAATTTGCTTCACGTAGGTCGCATTATTGGACACATTCCATTGCCTAGTCGTCTGATTAAAGCTATGCGCCGCTGGGCCTATACCCAAATAGGATTCCTGCTTCCAATAACTCGAATTATGCTGAGATTCATGGTCCGCTTTAGCAAAATTGGATGTCTCATAGGCCGTAAAGCCGTGATTTTCTAAATATTGGTGGGTGAATTCGAAACAGGCCGACATGTTTTCTTCCGGCGTTTCTGTTAGAATCCCTTTCTTCAATTGGTGGCCAAAGACAGTTTTCGGTTCAATGGTTAAACTGTATGCCGAAATATGTTGGACGCCAGTAGCGACCGCTACAGCAAGATCTTCTTCCAACATCTCCATAGTATTCGATGGAATCCCATAAATCAAATCAATGCTGATGTTGGTTAATCCAATCGCTTGAGCATCCTGAATGGATTTACGAGCTTGTTCGACATCGTGATTCCGATTCATAAATGTCAAATTCGCAGCATGAAAGGATTGTATTCCAATACTCAAACGGTTTACACCTAAATCCTTTAACGAACGTAGGTATTCGGGTGTTAAATCCTCAGGATTTGCCTCTAGCGTGATTTCTGCTCCTGGTAAAACGTCAAAATGCTGATGTATGGCCTCAAATATGGCCGATAATTCGGTTATACTTAAGGTAGATGGTGTCCCTCCACCAAAATATACTGTTGATAAATCTCGAGTCCCTAGGTAATCCTTCTGAAGCGAGATCTCTTTGATCAATGCTCGGACTAATTCCGATTTTCCCGCTAAACGCGTAGAAAAATGGAAATCACAATAGTGACAAGCTTGATGACAAAAGGGGATATGCAGGTAAAGATGCACCGAATTAGGGTTCAAAAATCAAGTAACTCAATTGCTCAGATTGCAACATTTCTTGCGCTAATCGCTGTAGTTGATCAGAACTTACTAAATCGATTTGGTCAAAAATCTCTTCTAAGGTTTCGATTTTCTCGCGATCCAAAAGGCTTTTGGCCATCATCAACATGAAATTCAAGTTGCTTTCCTCTGCCATCGCCATTTGGCCCTTTAATTGCGATTTAATCTTCAGCAATTGTGCAGGACTTAGGCTTCTGTCCTTGAGTTTATCGAATTCCTTATGAATCAATTTGATTGATTTGTTAACTTGATTCGATTCTGTTCCGAAATAAATTGCCCAAAACCCTGAGTCGACATAAGAGGTGAAATTTGCCTCAATCGAATACACCAAGCCTCTTTTTTCCCGAATGGAAACGTTCAAAAGTGAATTCATCGATGGCCCACCGAGTAAATTGATCAACATGAAAAATGCCAAGCGATCCGGATGCTTAATTGCATAGGATTGTCGGCCCAAAGCCACATGCGACTGATTTAAACCTCTTTTCGTGATGCGTTCCATCGGTAACATGCTCGGTGGCGTAATACGTTTCACTTGATTGCGCTTGACGGGTATATGTCCCAAATGTTTCTCTGCCCACTTGAATACCTTGTCGTGCGCATGCTTCCCAATCGAAGAGATGACGATTCTACTTGTATCTAAATTACGTGCGATAAAAGCATCTAAGTCCTTCTTTTTAAACGAATTAACGGTTTCATTTGTCCCTAGAATATTCACGCCCAATGAGTGATTTGGGAACAATAATTCATCAAAATCATCTTGAATCGCATCTTCTGGAGCCTCATAATACATCGACATCTCCTCTAAAATGACACTTCGTTCCTTTTCTAATTCCTTAGCCGGGAAAATGGAATGAAATGTGATGTCGGTAATTAATTCCAATGCCCGTTCAAAATAGGGACTTAACACGGACGCGTGAAAACAGATTTTTTCTTTGGTCGTATAGGCATTCAGTTCACCACCGATGACCTCGAGGCGATTGATGATCTGAATATTACTCTTCTTTTCGGTGCCCTTAAAGGCTAAATGTTCCCAAAAATGCGCTAATCCTTGTTCGTTGTCTAACTCGTCCCGACTACCTATGTCCAACATGATACCCAAATGTGATATTTCGGTATGCTGAACTTGTCGGTGAACAATCGTTATCCCATTTTTCAAAGTTGTTAACTGAATTGAATTCATAAATAATCGTAGCGCAAAAGAATTCAAAATTAACTAATTTTATGTCGAATCACGCATAATTCTTTCATGTCATCCTCAAACAAAGTTCTTATTATTCAAACGGCATTTCTGGGAGATGCCATTTTGATTAGTTCTTTGTTGGAGAAAATTCGCCTCGAATCCCCCGCTACAGCCATACATTTATTAGTTCGAAAAGGCAATGAATCTATTTTTCAAGCTTATCCACACAAGAAC
>CANGCD010000119.1 GCA_947452215.1 Cytophagaceae bacterium
CATAGGACATTTCAAGCATTTGAAAATCAACCTGGGAACCAAAAACTTCTGGCCAACCTGCCCGGTATTTAACTTGAATTAATGGCGAGGATCCCCAATCACTTTGACGTGTCGAATTCATATAGGATTGAGTTAAAAATGGACGAAAACCGACAGATACTTGCGTTATGAATGCTTTGTTGGGATCAAATCCTTCCTTCAGACTTTCCACATTTGTAGGGTTATTACTACTAAAGGTTCGATTCAGGTAATTGACCCAATAATATCCCGTCGTGTTGTCCATTTGAGTTCGTAAAGAAGATTCAGCCATCGCTTTGACAAATAGGCGAGAGGAGAAGCGCTTTAATAAGGAAACATTCCAATATTGCTTCCGATAAATCTTCATCTGATTGTTTTTCAACAATAAGGTTGATAGAGAATTCATCTCAGGAGAAATCGTATTATCTGGATTGTATTGAGCGACATAATCGCCTTGTGAGGCGGAAATATCAAAATTTTCTGTCTTGTAGCGTAACTTGGCATAACCCGTATTTCGATTAAGTCCAAAGGAACGTCTACCTAAAACCTCCGCCTCGAGCATTCGATAACGAGCCCACCGTTTACGAAAAACCAGCGCCGTATTAGCAACGAAACCCTCCACGGTATTGAAGTTAGAATCAAAGACAGGAGATTTGTAATATATTTCAAACGGATAGAAATCACCTTTACGCTTTCCGAAATAAAACGATTTACTAAAAATCAATTGATCCAATCGAAAAGGGCTTCGGCGAAGGGTATCAAAATAGGCAATACTAGAAGAGTCAATCGGGTTAGGGAAAAAATCACTTTTTAGAACCTGAATATCTTTTAAGGGAAGAATTTTAACAGAATCCACGCTGATAAGTGCTGATTGGGGTCTTTGTTTCCATTTTCTGATTAATCCTTGATGGAAGTTGGCTAACAATTGGCTAGCAAAGGTCTCATCAAAAGCTCGTTCAGAAATATTCAGAACTTCCTTAATGTCATCAGGCTTCTCGAAATCATGCACGCCAGGTTGCCAAAATTGCATATCACCTTTTACATTTTCTTGAATCTCATATTGGCCTGTTATCCCTAAAACGCCACCTTGAACCTTAAAATTTGCAGTTAATGGCAACCAAAATTCAAACTTATACTGATTTTGAATATTTAGTTGATAATCGATGGCATCTGATTCCACCGTGCCCTCAAAACCGACAAACATTCCTTCTTGACTCAAGGTTAATATTCCAGAAAACAAGCGATCTGCTTTCATTTTTGGGGTAATCGTAAATTGGTAAACCGCTTGACCTTGTAAAAGGAAGGTTTGCCTAAAGGTAAATTGATAATAACTTCTGGCGTGATAGTTTAAGGGAGAAACACATTGGGTGCCAACATAATCTTGGTAGAAATCAGACCAGAAAAATAGGGTAGGGCGTGGAAATTTAATTTGATTCCCTTGAACTTGATGAACTTCATGAATCATTTGATTCATTGCACCTAAATAAACATGGGAATTCGTCTGCTTCCCATACCATTGACCTATTTTAATACCTTCTAATTTCTGCAAGCGTTTTTTTCCAAGATTTGGAAATTGGTCGAAACGACCTTTCTCTTCGATTTCAACATCGAATTGTAAGTGCCTTACTTGAGCAGCATGATTAGGTGCTTTAGCAATCGCTAGGTCAACAACAGCTTGAAAGTCATTCATTTGTGCCCTCAGCAAATGTGAAGTACACAAGAAAAAAATGAAAAACAAACGATTGAAAACTTTCAAATTGAATAGGCTTAATCGGCCAACAAAGTAGCCAAAAACATTATTTAACAGAGAAACGATTGCCAAATTTCAATAAAATTAAATTGAAAGGAAATCATAAGCTTCAAAATTGGCAATTTTCAAGCGAATCTATTAATTTTGCGAGCAATTTCTTATATAAAAATTATTAACATGGCCTTTGACATTGAAATGATCAAAGCTGTTTACGAAAGAATGCCGGCACGTATCGCTGCAGCTCGCGCATTAACAGGTAAACCGCTTACGTTAACTGAAAAAATCCTTTATAGCCATTTATGGGAAGGTGTACCTTCTTCGGCACATGCACGTGGAAACTCCTACGTGGATTTCGCACCCGATCGCGTTGCGATGCAAGATGCGACAGCACAAATGGCTTTATTGCAATTTATGCAAGCAGGTCGTCCACAAGTAGCAGTACCTTCCACGGTACACTGTGATCACTTAATCGAGGCGAAAGTAGCTTCAACAACGGATTTAGCAGTTGCGGTAGACAAAAACAAAGAGGTATACGATTTCTTGTCATCGGTTTCAGATAAATACGGTATCGGTTTTTGGAAACCAGGTGCGGGTATTATTCACCAAGTTGTATTGGAAAATTACGCATTCCCAGGTGGAATGATGATCGGTACTGATTCACATACAGTAAATGCAGGTGGTTTAGGTATGATTGCCATTGGCGTCGGTGGTGCTGATGCATGTGACGTTATGGCTGGTTTAGCCTGGGAGCTTAAATTCCCTAAGTTGATCGGTGTTAAATTAACAGGAAAACTAAACGGTTGGACTGCTCCTAAAGATGTTATCTTGAAAGTTGCGGGTATTCTAACTGTTAAAGGTGGTACGGGATGTGTTGTTGAATACTTCGGTGAAGGAGCAACATCAATGTCATGTACAGGTAAAGGTACTATTTGTAACATGGGAGCTGAAATTGGTGCAACAACATCAACATTCGGTTATGATGATTCCATGGCACGTTATTTGAAATCTACAGGCCGTGCAGATGTTGCAGAGATGGCTGATCAAGTTCGTGAGCACTTGACAGCGGACCCTGAAGTTTATGCAAATCCAGAAAAATATTTCGATCAAGTAATTGAAATCGATTTAGATACGTTAGAACCTTATTTGAATGGTCCATTCACGCCCGATTTAGCAACGCCAATTTCTAAAATGAAAGAAATGGCTGAGAAAAATGGCTGGCCAACGAAAATTGAAGTAGGTTTGATTGGTTCATGTACGAACTCATCTTATGAAGATATTGCGCGCGCGGCATCGTTAGCAAAACAAGTTGCTGCCAAAGGCTTGAAAACCCAAGCACAATTCACAATCACACCGGGTTCCGAATTAGTTCGTTACACGATTGAGCGTGATGGGTTCATCGACACCTTTGATACAATTGGAGCAACCGTATTCTCAAATGCTTGCGGACCATGTATTGGTCAATGGGCACGCCCAGGAGCTGAAAAAGCAGAGAAGAACACCATTGTTCATTCGTTTAATAGAAACTTTGCTAAACGTGCGGATGGAAATCCAAACACGTATGCATTCGTTGCTTCGCCAGAAATGGTAACTGCCTTAGCGATTGCGGGTGATTTAACGTTTAATCCATTAACAGATACGCTGACGAACGAAAAAGGTGAGCAAGTTAAATTGGATGCACCTTCAGGAGATGAATTACCAAAATTAGGATTTGCGGCAGAGGATGCTGGCTACCAAGCACCTGCTGCAGATGGTTCTGGTGTTCAAGTAAAGGTTTCTGCAACTTCAGATCGTCTACAGTTATTAGATCCATTCGCAGCATGGGAAGGTTCTGATTTGACTGGCTTGAAATTATTGATCAAAGCAAAAGGAAAATGTACAACGGATCATATCTCGATGGCAGGCCCTTGGTTGAAATACCGTGGTCACTTAGATAATATCTCGAACAACATGTTAATCGGTGCGGTCAATTTCTTTAATGAGAAAACGGACAACGTTAAAAACCAATTAACAGGTGAATATGGCGCAGTACCAGCAACTCAACGTGCTTACAAAGCAGCGGGAATTGGTACAATCGTGGTAGGAGATACTAACTACGGTGAAGGATCATCACGTGAACATGCGGCCATGGAACCACGTCATTTAGGTGTTCGTGCGGTTTTGGTAAAATCGTTTGCACGTATTCACGAGACCAACTTGAAAAAACAAGGTATGCTTGCCTTAACGTTCGCTAATGAAGCAGACTACGATAAGATTCAAGAGAATGACAGCATTAACATCGTTGGCCTAGGTTCATTTGCACCAGAGAAATCATTAACGATTGAATTGGTACACGCAGATGGATCAAAGGACAGTTTCGCTGTGAATCACACTTACAATGCGCAGCAAATTGAATGGTTCAAAGCGGGTGGTGCATTAAACATAATTCGTGCATCTGTAAAATAGATTTGATTTAAGGCGTAAAATGTCTAATTTTGCGCCTTAATTTTTATAATTAAGCCCTTATATAAATAACATGGCAGCGATTAACGCAGTTAAAATTTTCTCCGGTTCTGCATCTAATTATTTAGCAAAAGAAATTGCCAAGTATTATGGGAAGGATTTAGGAGCTGTTACCACATTACGTTTCTCAGATGGTGAAATGTCACCAAGTTTTGATGAATCGGTTCGCGGCTGTGATGTATTTATCATTCAATCTACATTTCCTACGGCAGACAACTTGATGGAATTGTTATTGATGATTGATGCAGCAAGAAGAGCGTCTGCACACTATGTGACTGCGGTTATTCCATACTTTGGATATTCGCGTCAAGATCGTAAAGATCGTCCACGTGTAGGAATAGGGGCTAAATTAATTGGTAATCTTTTGACAGCAGCAGGAGCTGATCGTTTGATGACGATCGACTTACATGCTGGTCAGATACAAGGGTTCATGGATTTTCCAGTAGATCACTTGGAAGGTAATGCCATCTTTGTTCCTTATTTAAAGTCTTTAAATTTACAAAATATCGTCTTCGCTTCTCCAGATGTGGGAGGTGTGGTACGTACACGCAACATGGCCAAATTCTTCAATGCGGAGATGGTTATTTGCGATAAGCACCGGAAACGTGCCAATGAAATTGCTTCGATGCAATTAATTGGGGATGTAAAAGGAGCAGATGTAGTCTTAGTTGATGACTTAATTGATACAGGTGGCACTTTATGTAAAGCCGCTCAATTAATTATGGACAAGGGTGCAAATTCAGTTCGTGCGGTGGTTACCCACCCTGTTTTATCTGGAAAAGCGTATGAGAACATTTCTAATTCAGTGTTAACTGAATTATTAGTGACCGATACGATTCCTCAAAAACAAACAAGCGACAAAATTAAGGTACTTTCCGTAGCTGAGCTATTTGCAAAAGCTATTGGACGTATCCGTGATCACGAGTCTATCAGTTCATTATTTATTAAATATTAATTTCAACCGTTTTCAGGGGATAGCCTTCGAGCGAAAGACTGGAAACACTAACAAAAACAAAATGAAAAAGTTAGAAATCGTAGGGTATAAGCGCGCTACACTAGGTACAAAAGGTTCAAAAGATTTACGTGCAGAAGCACTAGCTCCATGTGTATTATATGGTGGAAAAGAGCAATTGCATTTCGCTGTTCCCATGATCTTGTTCCGCGAATTATTATATTCTGCAGATGTTTACGAAGTAGAATTGAACATTGAAGGTGATATTCACCGTGCAATCTTGCAAGATGCTCAATTTCACCCAGTGAACGAAATGATCCTTCACGTTGATTTCTTAGAAATCACTGCTGAAAAACCTATCAAAATTGACGTTCCTGTAAAAATCATTGGTAACTCTCCAGGCGTTATCAAAGGGGGTAAAATGGTACAAAAATTACGTAAAGTTTCTTTACGTGGTTTAGTAGCTAACATTCCTGATTTTGTTACTGCTGATATCTCTGGCCTTGATTTAGGTCAAACTGTAAAAGTTAACAAGTTGAAAGTTGAAGGTTGCGAAATCTTGAACCCAGCTTCTAACCCAGTTGCAACAATTGATATCCCAAGAGCATTAAGAGGTAAATTAACTGCTTAACTCTCCTTGAGGAATTTCTGATAGAACTAAAGAAGCCATCCGTCATTGACAGATGGCTTTTTTTATGTTTAGTGATTCATAAGATCGATAATCTTATTAAGTATCTAACAATTCGAGACCATTTTAACAAGAGCATATCCAAACAGAACTAAAAAAGCCATCCGTCGATTGACGGATGGCTTTTTTAAAGTTAAGTGATTCTCAATACTGAGATTCATTTAGCGCTTCGCTACCATTTTAACGATAGGAGCTGGTGCTTTTACATTTGCATGTGAAGCACTTTTACCTACGTGAATGTAAGGAGCGATAACTAAAGAAACGATTGACATCAGTTTAATCAAGATGTTCATCGAAGGACCAGAAGTATCCTTGAATGGATCACCTACAGTATCTCCCGTTACAGCAGCTTTATGAGGCTCAGAACCTTTCTTGAATGTTTGACCATCAATCAATACGCCTTTCTCAAATGACTTCTTAGCGTTATCCCACGCACCACCAGCATTCGACTGGAATATACCCATCAATACGCCTGAAACAGTTACACCGGCCAACAAACCACCTAGTACTTCAGGTCCCATGGTAAAGCCAACAAGCACAGGAACTGTTAACGCAATAGCTCCTGGAAGAATCATCTGACGAATAGATGCTTCCGTAGAAATAGCCACACATTTTTCATATTCTGGTTTTGCTTTGTATTCCATAATTCCTGGAATCTCACGGAATTGACGACGAACTTCGTTCACCATTTCCATAGCTGCTTTACCTACAGCAGAAATACATAATGCTGAGAAAATGAAAGGAATCATTCCACCAACAAATAAACCAGCTAAGACATCTGCTTTATAAATATCAATTGCATCAATACCCGCAATACCTACGAATGCCGCAAACAAAGCTAAAGATGTTAACGCTGCCGAAGCAATCGCAAATCCTTTACCGGTTGCCGCTGTTGTATTTCCTACAGCATCCAAGTTATCCGTACGATCACGAACTTCTGAAGGCAATTGTGACATCTCAGCAATACCACCTGCGTTATCCGCAATGGGTCCAAATGCATCAATTGCTAATTGCATAGCCGTAGTCGCCATCATACCAGCCGCAGCTATGGAAACACCATAAATTCCAGCAAAATGATATGAAGCAATGATACCAGCAGCTAATACCAAGATAGGTAATACTGTAGATTCCATACCAACCGCTAAACCGCCAATGATATTTGTTGCGTGACCTGTTCCTGATTTTTGAACAATCGAATCCACCGGACGCTTACCCATAGCTGTATAATATTCCGTAATGATTGACATCAAGGTACCTACAACTAAACCAACAATGATTGCATAAAAAACATCCATCGCAGAAAATGTTGTTCCACGAAGTGTTAAGCTTTCTGGTAAAATATACGTTACCAAGAAATATGATGTTACAAACGTAATAGCTATCGAAGTGTAGTTACCCAAATTCAGCGCATTTTGAACTGAATCTGTTTCTTTCGAAATACGTACAAAGAAAGTTGAAACTAAAGAAGCGATCAAACCTACACCTGCAATTAACATAGGCAATAGGACAGGAGAGAAACCACCATAATTATCCGTAACTGAAATCTCTTGACCCAAAACCATTGTTGCCAAAATAGTCGCAACATAAGAACCAAATAAATCGGCACCCATTCCAGCCACATCACCAACGTTATCACCTACGTTATCCGCAATAGTTGCAGGATTACGAACGTCATCTTCAGGAATACCTGCTTCTACTTTACCTACTAAATCGGCACCAACGTCAGCAGCTTTCGTGTAAATACCACCACCAACACGCGCAAATAAAGCAATTGACTCAGCACCTAAGGAGAATCCTGCCAAAACTTCAATGGCTGTTTTCATTTCAACCGATGTCAAGGCCTGGCCTTCAGCGAAAATCTGATAGAACGCGATAAACAAGCCTCCCAATCCTAAAATAGCTAAACCAGCTACTCCCATTCCCATAACTGAACCTCCGGTAAAGGATACATTCAATGCTTTTGCTAAGGATGTACGAGCCGCTTCAGCCGTACGAACATTCGCTTTTGTTGCTACAATCATACCAATATAACCAGCTGTTGCTGAAAAAATCGCACCAATTAAAAATGCTACAGCAATTAAAGGGGATGAGTGAATCGGATTTTCAACTGTACCTGTTTGAGTACCCAACCAAGCTAATAATATAGCTGTTGGAATAGCAAAATAGGTTAATATTTTCCACTCGGCTTTTAAAAATGCAATCGCACCATCCGCAATATATCCGGAAAGCTCTTGCATCTTGTCGTTTCCTGCATCCTGTTTAGATACCCAACTAAATTTCCATGCTGTATACAGCAATCCTACAATACCAAAAGCAGGTACTAAGTAAA
>CANGCD010000120.1 GCA_947452215.1 Cytophagaceae bacterium
GATGAGTGCGAAATGACATCGATGATATCACCAATCATACAAGTATGTGATGCGATCTCAGGCTCACGCCCAGGTGCACGTCGCGAGATGATGGAGTCATACATGAAGCGTTTACGCGATTTGGAAGATTTGGCAACATCCTTCCAAGGTGTTCAAAAATGCTATGCGATCCAAGCAGGTCGTGAATTACGTATCTTGGTAGATTCAGAGCATGTGAGCGACGATAAAGCATCGAAGCTATCCTTTGACATCTCACAAAAAATCGAGAAAGAAATGCAATATCCTGGCCAAATCAAAGTAACGGTCATCCGTGAAATGCGTGCCGTGAATTTTGCAAAATAAGGTTCTTGATAATTTTTAATCAGGAACTGATTTTTTCGACTTTAACATGTATTTTTGCTAACGCTGCCGGGGTCATGACCCCGGCAGCGTTTACTTTTTATGGAACTAAGAACACCACATACAGACGCCGACTGGAAAGCCTATTACGCCCTGCGCTTCAGCGTATTGCGAGAACCTTGGAATCAACCCTTAGGTTCTGAAATTCTGGGAGATGAGCAGGATGCAATTCATCTCATGGCCGTCGAAAACGATCAGGTATTGGGCGTGGCACGCATGCACGAATCCGCTCCTAATCAAGGACAGGTTCGCTGTGTGGCGGTAGCAACAGACCAACAAGGTAAAGGGGTAGGAAAGGCGATTATGCAAGCCTTAGAATTACAAGCTGAAGCCAAGGGTTGGAATGAAATCGTGTTAGAGGCGCGAGAAAATGCCGTACCTTTCTATAAGAGTCTAGGGTATCAAATTGAACAGGAATCTTATTTACTCTTTGGGGAAATCCAACATTACCGGATGAAAAAAGCGCTACCCCTTTCGGATTAGCGCTTCAATTTTTAATGCTTATGTTCTAGTCCCTGTGCACTCGGGATTTGATTAAACTCAATCCCAGATTTCTGTTCATCCTTGAACGCCTCTTTCGGCTTGATGTTTAAGATTTGAAATAATTCTTTGTCCGACTTCGCATCAGGGTTTGGAGTCGTTAATAACACATCCCCCGAGAAAATCGAATTAGCTCCTGCCATAAAGCAAAATGCTTGACCTTCATAATTCAATTCCAAACGACCTGCAGATAAGCGAACAGCCGATTTAGGCATCATGATTCGAGCCGTTGCAATCACGCGAACCAAATCCCAAACCGACGCAGTTTGTTGGTTTTCAAATGGAGTACCTTCAACTGGCACTAAATTATTTACAGGAACAGATCCTGGATGTTCAGGTAAATTTGCTAAAGTCAACAACATGCCGATACGATCCGCAGTGCTCTCTCCCATGCCAATAATACCGCCTGAACAAACCGATAATTTAGCCTTGCGTATATTTCCTAAGGTTTCTAAACGATCATCATAAGTACGTGTAGAAATCACATCATCGTAATACTCTTCCGAGGTATCAATGTTGTGATTATAAGCATAAAGACCAGCATCTTTTAATTTTTGCGCTTGATCTTCAGAAAGCATTCCCAAGGTACAGCATACCTCCATGCCCAGTGAATTTACGCCCTTTACCATGTCTAAAACACGATCAAAGTTTTTATTATCACGCACTTCGCGCCATGCAGCTCCCATACAAAAACGAGAACTCCCATTATCCTTTGCTCGGACAGCTGCCTGAATCACGTCTTCGTAAGGCAAAAGCTTCTGAACTTTTACATTCGTGTGATAACGAGCCGCTTGTGAACAATAGGAACAATCCTCCGGACATCCACCTGTTTTGATTGACAACAACGTACTAATTTGTACTTCATTCGGATCATGATAAGCACGGTGAACCGTCGCAGCTTGATAAACTAAATCCAAAAAAGGTTGGTTGAAAATTTTCTCAACCTCTTCACGTGTCCAATTATTTCTAATCTCCATATCTATTTTAACTATTCCAATTCCATCATAAATGGCATCAATGCCAAAAATCCTTCCCGCTTCTTGATGCGGTCTAATTCCCATATCGACTTCGTCCAAGGCATATTGCTTTTCACAAAACGAGATTCCATCGATGACTCAGAAAAAGCAGTTGACACCAATTCATCCAAGAACGACTTCGCCTTTGGATAAACAGCTACTTTATAACTCGCTGGTGGCAATTTTGCCCGGTCGGCCGCAATCTCTATCGCACGATCCAAACCTCCCAATTCATCCACCAATCCAATTTGCTTGGCTTGAACACCCGTCCAAACGCGCCCCCCAGCCAAGGATTGTAATTTGGCTAATGACATTTTACGTCCTTTTGCTGCTTTGGATGTAAACGACAAATAACCTTGGTTAACCATGTTTTGCACAACCGATTTCTCGAAATCTGTCAATGCACTTGCCGAAGTCATAAAATTCGAATGCGCATGCGTATTCACATGATCCTGCGTAATCCCCAATTTATTTTTGAAGAAATTATCCAGGTTTAACCACTGAGCAAATATTCCAATAGATCCCGTAATGGTTGTAGGCTGCGCGACAATCACATCCGTCCCCATGGCCATGTAATAGCCTCCGGAAGCAGCATAATCTGACATCGATGTAATGATAGGCTTCACTTTTTTAGCGATTTCAATCTCTCGCCACATGATATCGGATGCTAACGAAGAGCCACCCGGCGAATCAATACGCAATACAATAGCCTTGACCGATTTATTATCCCGCAATTTTTTCAATTCCTTGATAAAATCATCTGAACCGATACTGCCATCACCCCCTCGAGTCCCAACAATTTCACCTTCCGCAACTAACACAGCGATTTTATTATTTCCTTCTACACTTGGGATGGGATTTTTGGCTTTCAAATATTCACCCAATTTCACCAAGGTTAACTCTTCTGTTCCTTTCTTACGCGTTAGAGCTTTTAATTTTGACTCAAATTCATCAAAATAACCCAATTTCACCATGCCTAAACGCTCCGCATTTCTCGGGTCAAAGGCTTGCAAACTATCGGCAATCGTATTTAATTTACCCGCTGAAATTCCCCGACTCTCTGAAATTTTCTGGAAAACTTCTTTATTGACCGACTGAATAAATGACAGGGTTTGCATCTTATTCTCAGGACTCATATCCTCGCGAATGAATGGTTCAACCGCCGATTTAAATTGGCCAACGCGAAAAACGAGAGGCTCAATCTCCAACTTATCGAATGCTTTTTTGAAAAACATATACTGGACACTCACGCCATTGAAATCCAATAAGCCAGCTGGATTTAAATAAACAACATCGGCAACGGAAGCGACATAGTATCCTTTTTCTGAATAGGAATTGGCATAGGCGTAAATGAACTTACCCGATTTTTTAAATTTCGCGAGTGCATTGCGCACTTCCGTCAACTTGGCATAGCCAGCCATCGGAAAACTCACGTCCAAATAGACACCTTTGATGTGTGCATCTACGCGCGCACGTTCTAAAGCAGAAAGTACCTGAATTAGCCCTAATTTGTCCGTGCTAGCAAAGAAGGGATTTGGCAAATCATCCAATGGACTGGATTCTGTAGATGCATTTTCAACGAAAGGTCGATTTAAATCCAAATGCAAAATGGATTGATCTTTCAACGAAAATTCCGCATCCGATTCACTCATTGCAGCACCTACACCCGCTACAAGCAGGAGTGCAAACACAAAAAACAAGCATATGCCTACCAGCGTTGCAAGAGAATATTTAACAAATTGCCACATAGTTTATCATTTAGTTGATACGAATATCGAATCCTTTAGTTAATTAAGGCAATCAAATATGACCAACGGTCAAATGGCTATCCAAAGTTTTTACGATAGTCTTCACGCGATTGACGAATCACCTCATGTGCTACCTCACGTCCATATACGTCATCAATATCAACCGCAGAGGAAGTCGTTTCACCGGGTAGCATTTTGTACGTCCAAAAATAGTGACGCAAACGCTGAACGATGTCCTTAGGTGCATCCGAAATATCTCGCCATTTACCGTAAATCGGGTCATCCTTTAATACTGCAATGATTTTATCATCCGCTTCACCCTTATCAATCATCCGAATTCCACCAATCGGAATTGCTTGACATAAAATATCACCATGGGTAATGGCACGCTCCGAAAGCACTAAAATATCCAATGGATCCCCATCCCCTTGCATAATATCCTTACCTGAATATTTACGCGCTAGCTCTGCGATTCCTTCGGCACAATACGTTTGAGGCAAAAAGCCATACAAAGCAGGAACAATGTTTGAGAATTTTTGAGGACGGTCAATCTTCAAATATCCTGTCTCCTTATCAATTTCATATTTGACCGTATCTGTAGGAACGATCTCAATAAATGCAGTTACCTGTTCAGGCATTTGGTCTCCAATCTGAATCCCATGCCAAGGATGTGCTTTAAAAAAATTACGATTCATGTTTTATCTGCAGTAAAAAAATAACTTAGGTATAATAATCTACGCAAATTACAAAAAAATAAGGAAATCTTGGGAGTCCATTCGTGTTAATAATTCTCCAATTTTCCCGTTTTTTCGTTAAATTTGCCGTTTGATTTTTTAGATACATGATATACCCCATCATCCCATACGGCGATCCGGTCTTACGAAAAGTGGCAAAGCCTGTTGACTTCGGTTCCCTTGATTTAATCAAGCTTTCTGAAGACATGTTTGAAACGATGTATGCTGCTAGTGGCGTTGGCCTAGCCGCTCCCCAAATCGGCATGGACATCCGTTTATTTGTTGTAGACGGCAGACCCATGAACGAAGGAGAGGAAGAAGAAGACATCGATCCTTCGCTCATCGACTTCAAAAAGGTTTTTGTGAATGCAAGCATCTTGGATGAAACGGGCGAAGAATGGGGATTTGAGGAGGGATGCCTTTCCATTCCGGGAATACGTGGTGAAGTGTTTCGACCCGAATATGTGAAAATCCATTATTGGACAGAAAAAGGGGAAGAACGAACGGATGTATTTGAAGGATTTGCCGCGCGCATCATCCAGCATGAATATGATCACATCGAAGGGATTTTATTTACGGATCACCTCAATGTGGTCAAAAAACGAATGATCAAAAATAAATTAAGTGATATTACCCGCGGGAAGGTTTCTGTGGATTATAAAATGAAGTTATCCCGCTAATTCAGCAATATGAAGATTTCGATTAATTGGTTACGTGATTTTATTGATTTGGCTCGCTTGCCCCAGCAAGGTCAGGCGGAAGAACTCGATGTATTGTTAACAAACACTGGGCTTGAGGTGGAGGGCATTGAAGCTCACGAAAAAATCCCGGGCGGATTGCGCGGATTCGTGGTGGGTGAAGTGTTAACCTGTGAGAAATTTGAGGTAAAAGAAAAAACACTTAGTTTAACAACGGTCGACGCAGGGCTTGATGAAATATTGACAATCGTTTGTGGGGCAGCCAATGTAGCTGCAGGCCAAAAAGTCATCGTTGCTACACCAGGCACTACTTTATATGACAATACAGGCAAAGTCCTTTTTACCATTGAGAAACGTAAAGTTTACGGCCAGCCTTCCGAAGGTATGATTTGCGCCGAAGATGAAATTGGCATCGGTACTTCGCATGATGGGATCTTGATTTTAGATACAACATTGCCTAACGGAACATCCGCAGCATCCTATTTCCAAATCGATTCAGACCTAGTCTTGGAAATCGGCCTAACGCCAAACCGCGCAGATGCAGCTTCCCACTGGGGTGTTGCACGTGACATCAAAGCCGTAAGTGGCATTGATGTAAAATTACCCGATGTCTCGGGCTTTACTATCGCGAATAATAATTTCCCTATCGACGTTAAGATTCAAGACACGGGATGTAGCCGTTTTTGTGGCTTAACAATTGATGGTGTTCAAGTAGGTCCATCACCTGCTTGGTTGCAAGAACGCTTATCCGCCATCGGTTTACGTCCGATTAATAATATCGTGGATGTGACGAATTACATCTGCCATGGCTTAGGCCAACCGATGCATGCGTATGATTGGAATCAATTACGTGGTGGAAAACTGATTGTTGACCAAGCCAATGCAGGCACTAAATTTGTGACCTTGGACGGCACGGAACGCAGCTTATCCGGTGAAGAAATCATGATTTGCGATGCTGAAGGGCCGATTGGCTTAGCCGGTGTCATGGGAGGAGCGGATTCATCCATTCAAGATTCAACGACTCGTATTTATCTGGAAGTAGCTTATTTCAAACCTGAGCGTATTCGTAAGGCAGCACAAATTCACAGCTTAAAAACAGATGCCTCTTTCCGATTTGAACGCGGAACCGACATCGAAGCAAAAGCATTTGCCATTCAATATGCGGCATTATTAATTCAAGAAATTGCGGGTGGTCAAATCAGCTCAAATTTAGTTGACATTTACAATGAAAAACCCGCGCTAGCTGAAATCAACATGACCTATGCGCGCATCAAGCAGCTCATCGGAATTGAAATAGGCGCGAAACGCATCCAAGAGATTTTGATCGCCCTGGATTTCGAGTTGAAAAACCAATCTACTGAAGGCTTTATTGCCATAGCTCCCGCCTATCGTGTCGATGTGACGCGTGAAGCTGACATCATCGAAGAGATTTTACGTATTCACGGTTTGGACAACATTCCCTTATCGGAAAATCTGAGTGCTAAATTCATCTCGGAATTTCCAGCATTAGATAAAGAGAAAGTCCAATTGAGTATCGGTCAAAGTCTCGCAGCGAAAGGTTTTCAAGAAATCATTAGCAACTCCTTAACAAAGGGAGAATACCATGGCTTAATTGCCAAAGATTTGACATTTGATACCGTTGAAATCTTAAACCGCTTATCAGAAGACCTAGGCGTCATGCGTCAGCATTTGGTGTTTCATGGTTTGGAAGTTTTGGCGCATAACATTAATCGCCGACAAAAAGACCTAAAGCTTTTCGAATTCGGAAAGACTTACCATAAAAAAGGCGAAAAATTCATCGAAAAACGTCATTTGGCGCTATATACTTCTGGACTCTCGGAAGGAGAAACGTGGTCACATGTGCCGCAAAAGAGCCAATTACATCAAATGTTTGCACAAGTCATTGCCACGATGAAGCAATTGGGCGTCGCGCAATTTGATACCACAGTCATCGAACAATCACAGGTTTTTGCCTATGGTTTGACGATTACAGTGAATAAAAAACCAGTCGTTTCGTTGGGATTAGTGCAACCTAAATTGGCTCAAAAATTCGATGTGAAGCAAGAAGTCTTCATGGCGGATTTCGATTGGGATTTCTGGGTGAAGCAGGAGAAAGGAAATTTCGTTTATCAAGAGATTTCGAAATTCCCAGAGGTTCGTCGTGACTTATCCTTGGTGTTAGACCAAACGGTTAGTTTGCAAGCGATTCAACGCGTGGCCGAACAAACGGAAAAAAATCTATTGAAAAATGTGTCTGTTTTTGATGTGTATGTAGGCAAGAACCTAGGAGATGGCAAGAAATCGTATTCGGTTTCGTTCACCTTGCAAGATGAATCCCAAACATTAACAGATAAGGTAATTGATGCGACAATGGATCGATTGATCTCGCGCTTTGAGAAGGAATTGGGAGCCTTGATTCGTAAATAGAATCAAGGCTTTGCCAAATTTATCGTTTGAACATGTTTCCCATGTTCGGCATTTTCATTTTACCATCTTGCACTTTGTTCATCATGCGCATCATTTTACGCATGTCTTCAAATTGCTTTAACAAGCCATTTACTTGTTGGATCGATGTCCCCGACCCCTCCGCAATACGGTTCTTACGTTTAGGGTTTAAAATATCTGGATTTTGACGTTCTTTCAACGTCATGGATTGAATAATTGCTTCGATCGGCTTGAAAGAATCATTCGAAATATCAACATCCTTCACCGCTTGTCCCATACCAGGAACCATGCCCATCAGATCTTTGATATTACCCATCTTCTTGATTTGCTGCAATTGCGCATAGAAATCCTCGAAAGAGAAGTTATTTTGACGAATCTTCTTGTTTAAACGTGCCGCTTCATCCTCATCAAAGGCTTGTTGGGCACGCTCAACCAAAGATAACACGTCACCCATCCCCAAAATACGATTTGCCATCCGGTCAGGATAGAACAAATCCAAAGCTTCCATTTTCTCGCCTGTGGAGATAAACTTAATGGGCTTATCCACTACTTGACGAATGGAAAGGGCGGCTCCACC
>CANGCD010000121.1 GCA_947452215.1 Cytophagaceae bacterium
CGTTCAAAATCATATTCATTCAGCGTTTCCGCCACAAAATTTCGATCAATTTTATCGCCTACTCGAATGGAAAGCGTATTCTTAACTAGGGATTTACGGTTGATTACTTTTTCCGTCATGGCCTCGGGATAGCTGACGATGATTAAAGCTTGTCCGTTGTAGTTACTGAGCACATTGAGCACTTCGGCGCGCATGAGCACATTGGCATTGTCGACTTCCTCCCATTCATAAGGCTTTTTATGTGACATGGGGAAAAGGATGACGGCAGATTCTCCCAAAAGAGATTGCAGGTCATTAAGGACATATTGAGCCTCTTCTTTTGCCTCGCAGATAATCAAAAAGGGGTTATTTTCTTTCAGTAATGATGCAATGAGTACAGTATCCAAGGCACCACAAAGACCTTTGATATAGGTGTTTTGTGGCTCTGGGCGATGAATTTGTTCTGCAATGTGTTGAACAATTCCGTCGACTTTGTACAAGGAAAGAAACTCTTTGACAATCATAAAATTCTGAACAGGCGAATAGCTTGCAAAGGTAGGAAAATTTGTATCTTTGTGCATCCACAAAAAGGGGTGCCTCTAAAAAAGGCTGAGATTATACCCATTGAACCTGATACGGGTAATGCCGTCGAAGGGATTTTGTCGAGTTTTTAGCGCTGAAAACTCGGAAAAAATCAAGAAAATAAGGGTTATTGTTAAATCATACAGGATTTGACTCCTTTACCTGTTGTTAAACTTTTCTATAAAATGAAAAAGCTAACGACGCTGTTTTTTTTAATTATTACGCATGTGTTATTCGGCCAAAAGGTCGAAGGGATCGTCATCGATCAAGAGACGAATGCGCCTTTATGGGGGGCCTCGGTGCGCGTTCAAGGAAGCCAACGAGGCATATTGACGGATTCAAAGGGGCATTTTGCCCTATCTGATGTTTCTGCTTCAACGAAATTAGCCGTCTCGTTTGTGGGCTATCAAGTTCAAGAAGTTTCAGCATCGAATGCTACTCGAATTCTTCTTCAACGTTCGAGTTATCTACAAGATGAGGTAGTCGTGAAAGCCACCCGGGCGGACGAAAATTCGGCCATGGCTTATAGCAACGTTTCTGCACAAGATTTAGGGAAAAGCAATTTGGGTCAGGATATGCCCATGTTGTTGAATTTTACTCCGTCAGTCGTAACGACATCGGATGCAGGTGCTGGGGTAGGATATACCGGTATTCGAATTCGGGGTAGTGATGCGACGCGTGTGAATGTCACGATCAACGGTATTCCGGTGAATGATTCGGAATCGCAAGGGACCTATTGGGTTAATATGCCCGATTTTGCTTCGTCGGTTAATTCGGTGCAGATTCAGCGTGGTGTGGGAACTTCTACAAACGGTGCTGGGGCTTTTGGGGGGTCGGTGAATATGCAAACGAATACGTTTGAGGAGAAGTCATATGCTGATTTGAATGCCTCTGGTGGCTCTTTTGGTACATTGAAAACGACCTTGAAAGTAGGTACGGGTTTGATGAATGGAAAGTTCACGGTGGATGGTCGTTTGTCTCGCATTGTATCGGATGGCTACATCGATCGGGCATCGTCTAATTTGCAATCGGCTTATTTGTCGGCCGCTTATTTTGCTAAAAATTCCTTTATTCGTTTCAACTATTTCACAGGGCGAGAAAAGACGTATCAATCTTGGTATGGTACGCCGGAATCACGTATTTCGGGTTCTGCGTCTGATATGCAATCCTATATCGATCGAAATTATTTGTCTTCCGCGGAGGCGGACAATTTGCTTTCAAGTGGCCGAACGTACAATTATTATACTTATGGAAATCAGACGGATAATTATGCACAAGACCATCTGCAATTATTGACCAATCACCGCTTGTCGGCTGCATGGGATTTGGATTGGAATTTTCATTACACTTACGGTCGGGGCTATTATGAGGAATTTAAACCGGATGCATCCCTAGTAAATTACGGTTTATCTGCGGCGGCTTCGGCAGATGTTGTTCGTCAGAAATGGTTGGACAATGATTTCTATGGTTCGACCTTTGCCTTAAAATATGAGGGGTCGCAGCGGTTGAAACTGACATTTGGCGGTGCATGGAATCGCTATGTCGGTCGGCATTATGGCTTAGTCATTCAGCCTGTCGCTTATGCCGGTCATGAATGGTATCGCAGTCGGTCCCAGAAAACGGATTTGAATTTATACGCTAAGGCCAATTGGGAGATTGCAACGTCATGGAATGCTTATTTGGATTTACAATACCGTACGGTAGGTCATAAAATGGCGGGAACCGCGGATAAAATGCAAGACATTAGTCAGGTTTGGTCCTATCAATTTATCAATCCCAAAATAGGTATTACGCATCAAATTTCGACGAATGCGAAAGTATTTGCATCGTATGCCGTTGGGAGTAAGGAGCCAAGCCGACAAGATTTTGTCGATAATCCAGGAACGACACCACGGGCTGAATTTTTGCGGGATTTGGAGTTGGGCTATCAAGGCAGTAAGTCAAAAGTGTCATATCAGTTTAATGGTTACTATATGAATTACACGGATCAATTGGTCTTGACGGGTGCGGTGAATTCAGTCGGAGAAGCTATTCGAACGAATGCTCCATCGAGTTACCGATTGGGTTTAGAAGCTTCGTTAAATGTGCAATTGGCTGCCAACTTGACTTGGCAGGCCAATGCGACAATTTCTCGAAACCGCATACAAGATTTTACGGAGAAACTCGTTGAATATGCGGATTACAGCATCGTGTCCATCAAGCATGGGGAAACGGACATTGCTTATTCGCCGTCTGTGATTGGGGGAAGCACATTGACCTATATGCATGCGAAAATGGAGTTGTCATTGTTGAGCAAGTATGTGGGGCAGCAGTATTTGGATAATACCTCTTCTGCCGCGCGCGCTTTGCCGGCCTACTTCACACAAGATATTCGCTTGGGATATGGGTTGACGAAAAAGATTCGCGCTACGCTGTTGTTGAATAATGTGTTGAATGCGATGTATTCCTCGAATGGTTATACGTTTAGTTATCTGTATGATGGCGCATTAACGACAGAGAATTTTCATTACCCACAGGCAGGATTTAATTTCTTGGTGGGATTATCCATTAGGTTGTAGTGTATTAAAAAAGGCATTGCGCTTGCAATGCCTTTTTATTAATTCATGAGATCCCATTTCCAGCCCCATTTAGCGAGTCGGTAGCGTATAGAATACCAAATGACACCTAAGCCATAGATGGAACTGCGTTTAAAGTTGATCGAGGATGCTTCTTCAAAATATTTTGTCGGGCAAGTTACCTCGCCCACTTCAAATCCTTTCCAGAAGATTTGTAGTACCATTTGATTGTCGAAAACGAAATCATCGTCGCATTTTGTGAAATGTACGGCTTCTAGTACTTCTTTTGAAAACGCGCGATATCCCGTGTGGTATTCCGACAGCTTCTGGTCTATCAGTATATTTTGGAATAAAGTCAAAATTCGATTTGCAATGTATTTGTATATAGGCATGCCACCTTTCAGGGCGCCTTTTCCTAAAATTCGAGAAGCAAATACCACCGGATATAGGCCATTTCCGATGATGGAAATCATGGCCTTTAGTAGCATGGGCGTATATTGGTAATCGGGGTGAAGCATAATCACAATGTCGCCACCTAATTCAAGCGCTTTTGTGTAGCACGATTTTTGGTTTCCGCCGTAACCTTTGTTTTTGTCGTGGCGAATGATGTGTTTGATACCGATTTGTTTGGCTACTTCCACGGTATTGTCGGGGCTGTAGTCATCCACTAAAATGACTTCATCCACCCAATCATGTGGGATTTCTTTGTAAGTTTTTTCAAGTGTCAATGCTGCTTTGTAAGCGGGCATTACGACGATTACCTTTTTGCCTTCGTACATATAATATTGGCCAAATTTTACGACCTTTGTGCCTTCAAAATGTAAAATTACTTATTTATGAGTGAAACGCTATTTTTTCTTGTCTTTTCAGTTGCGGTTCTTGCGGTGATGTTGGTTGATTTAGGGGTGTTCAAAAAGGAAGGAGCGGCTGAAGTAACATTTAAAGAAGCGGGTTTTTGGAGTGGAGCTTGGGTTTTATTGGCCATTATTTTTTACGTGTTTTTGGGCTATAATGGGGCGATGGTACATGGCATTCAGGATGTGGCGGGTCTGCGGGTGGTCCAACAAGCGTATGCGCCACACATTGATTTAGGAACAGGCTCATTTGTGGAGCAATTAGCTGTTTTTCAAAATAATTTATCCTTGGAGTTTATTACGGGCTATCTCGTTGAGTATTCATTGTCGGCAGATAATGTGTTTGTATTTATTCTCATTTTTAACTCTTTTGGGGTTCAAAAGCGTTATTATAAGAAGATTTTGGTCTGGGGTATTTTGGGTGCGATTGTGTTGCGCCTGATTTTTATCTTCTTGGGAGCGGCTTTGTTGCAGAAATTTGATTGGATTATCTATTTATTTGGGGCCTTTTTGGTGTATACGGGAGTGAAGATTTTATTAACCAAAGAGCATGAGGAAGAAATTAATCCGGGTGCCCATCCAGTAGTTAAATTGTTGTCTAAATACTTTAACGTATATAAGCGAAATGTCATTGGACGCTTCTTCGTTCGGATGAAGACGGGTAAATTATACATTACACCTATTTTCGTGATTGTCGTTGTGATAGCCTTTACAGATATTCTTTTTGCCGTGGATTCGATTCCTGCGATATTTTCAATTTCCAAAGATCCCTACATTGTATTCTTTAGCAATGTTTTTGCTGTGATGGGCTTGCGGTCTTTGTTCTTCTTTTTGTCGAGTTTAATGGGCTTGTTTCGTTTCTTACCGATGGGTTTGGGGGTGTTACTCAGTTTTGTCGGTTTGAAGATGATTGGACATCACTATTTGGAAATGTGGGGTTTCGGAACCCTGGCATCATTAGGGGTAATTCTTGGAATATTGACCGTGAGCATCGGTTTGAGCGTTCTTTTTCCGGAGAAAAAATAATCAGTTTTTTATCAGTTTTATTTTAGGTGGTTTACATCTTAAAACTGATATTTGGTAACGCTGCCGGGGTCTGAAGACCCCGGCAGCGTTTACTCCGCGTCCCATTCCCGAACTAATTTCCGGTACTGCAAGGGTGTTTCGTTCATGTATTGTTTGAACTGTTTATTAAAGTGCGATAAATTCCCAAAACCACTCTCAAAACATATTTCGACCATGGGTTTATTGCTCGTACGCAATAATTGACAGGCATGTTTAATGCGGAATTCCGTTACTAAGGACACGAATGTTTTTTTCGTAACCTTCTTGAAATACCGACAAAAAGCAGTTTCGGTCATGTTGGCCAAGTGCGCTACTTCATCCAAATGTACCTCTTGGGTATAATTCGCAATCACATAGGCATAAATACGGTTGATGCGTTCAAGGTCAGTGCTGGAAAGTTGATAGTTTACTTCATTTGTATCAATTGCCTGCGTGTCTGCTCCCGAATTGCTAATAACATGCAGAATATTCAATAAAGACATTAATCGTGCAAATGGATTCAAGTCCTTCAGTGCCAACATTTCACGGACCACACGATCTTGGGTAGGTCCCTGAATGGAGAATCCCCCGCGGGCTTTATCCAATAGCTGTTTAATAGTCCGGCATTCGGGCTTTGTAAAAAAGTCTGGCCCTAAAAAATCAGCTGTAAAATGAATAACTAATGCCTGTGCTTGTTGGGCATCCATTGATTCCGTAAGCCAATCCTGGCGGTGATTTTGCCAGCAATGAGGTAAATTTGAACCCAATAGGACCAAATCCCCCGGATGAAAGTCGGTAATTTGATTGCCTACGAATCGTTTTCCTTCTCCCGCAATAATCAAAGTCAATTCAAAGGCGGGATGATAATGATATGGGGCATCAAATCGATGCTGAATGACTTCCTTAATCTGAAAAGAGGTATTTTCTTGAGGGTCCAAATGTTCTAAACTAGCTTTCATTTTAGCTGACATATATGTCGGTAAATCATTATTAGGTAAAATTGCATTATTTTTTGCTAAGATTGATGTGTTCAAAGCCATCAATTTTCAAGAATTTTGCAGGAAACCTTTTCCTATGTTGCAGAACACTTATCCACTCCAAGCCCAGCAAATTGTTGATTTTCAGCGCGACGGTCACATTTATTTGCCAGGATTAATGCCTTACGACGCATTGTGTCCTTATCGAGATGCCATTGTGGAATGGGCTAACGATTTTCGGAAAAAGCAAAAGCCGATAGAGGAGCGTGATACGTATGGGAAGGCTTTTTTGCAAATGATGAACCTTTGGGAAGAAGAACCTAAAATTAAAGAGTTTGTTCTTGCCAAGCGCTTTGGTCAAATCGCTGCAGATTTATTAGGCGTTGAAAAAGTTCGATTATACCATGATCAAGCCTTATTTAAAGAGGCTGGAGGAGGACATACCCCTTGGCATCAAGATCAATATTATTGGCCTTTAAGTAATGCAAAAACAGTCACGATGTGGATGCCGCTCGTGGATATTTCGGAAGAGATGGGTATGTTGACTTTTGCCTCGGGTACTCAAGGGGTGAAATTGCCTCCTATGCCCATCTCAGATGAGTCAGAGGCCACAATTGCATCTTATGTTCAGGATCAAGGTTTTCCGATTGTAGCTCAAAAAACGATGAAAGCCGGTGATGCTACTTTTCACATGGGCTGGACCCTACATGCCGCGCCGGGAAATCATTCGAACATCATGCGGGAAGTAATGACCGTAATATTTATGGATGCCGACATGCAGGTGATAAGTCCTCAAAATGATTACCAAGAGGCTGACCGAAAACGCTGGTTGGCCAATAAGGAGCCAGGTACTCGCGCAGACTCTTGGTTAAACCCGATTATAAATTAGGGCAATCACATTTTTTGGGTTTCTTTTTGAACAGACCCCAAAGAAATCCTTTTTTCTTCTTGTACACCTTGGGTTTGGAATAGCTATACACACTTGATCGAATAGCAGCTTCGCAAACCGGTTCGGCAAAAAACAATCCTAGAAATACTAAAATGACGATTTTGCGCATGTTACTTTAAACGAGCTTTGAAGTAGTTTATTGCCATATTCCACGCCTCTTCTGTCGCTGCTTTGTCAAAAGCCGGATTCGATGGATTCGCAAAAGCATGTTCAGCATCAAAAGATTTTACCTGAATTCCTTTGCCAGCTAATTTCATATTGGCCTCAAATTCTGCTACAATAGCTGGGGAAATGAATTTTTCCCGACCAGCAAATAATCCTAATACATCGGTATTCAACGTTTTTAATTGGTCCACATCTTTGACTGGCATTCCGTAATACATGACACAAGCAGCTGCTTGTGTTCCTGCTAAAATAGATGCTTTCAGTGACAGGCCGCCTCCAAAACACCAACCAACAGTGGCAATATTAGCTTTAGGTCCTGCATAAGCAATAGCCCCCTTGATGATGTTTTCCAAACGCAACGGATTAGCTCCGCCCATGTATTTCCCAGCATCTTCGCGGGTTGTAGCAACTTTGCCATCATACATATCGATAGCCAGGACATTAACATTCCCTAACGTTGTATAGAAATGCTCTGCCTCACGCTTGATGTGATCATTTAATCCCCACCATTCTTGAAAAACGAATAGTGTGTAATTGGTCGGCTTAGCGGCCTTGATAAAGAATGCATTCGCTTGTTGGCCATCCGGCGTCGAAAACGTGATCATCTCGCCGCCAGCTTGACTCACGTGATGATAAGGTTTTGGTAATTTGTGGGAGCGTTGGAAGGCCTTGTTCGAAGCCATCAATTGCATTTCGTCTTTCGTTACGAAACAGCAAGATTGACCAAAAGCATAAACACTTACAAAAATGAGTGCAATTGTTGTGACTAGTTTGTTCATGGTAGAAATATTTGAGGAAATTTATGAATAAAATTGGCATTTAGGCTATCTTGCAAGACCTATTGTTAAAATTATCAACTATGAAAAAGAATTTGTTCGGCTTAGGCCGACTGATGTTTGCTGTTATCATAAGCATGAC
>CANGCD010000122.1 GCA_947452215.1 Cytophagaceae bacterium
AATTTCTCGAACATTTCTGCTTGATTGTCCGGATAGTTCTTGGCAATAAATCCGTCGACAAAAGGTGTATGTACTCTTCCGGGTGATATACAGTTGCATCGAATTCCCTGGTTAATATAATCTTTGGCTACAGATTGTGTCATGGATTTTATGGCCCCTTTGGTCATTGAATAGCCAAAGCGATCCGGAATTCCGACCGAAGCGGCCACGGAGGCCATGTTCAGTATAACTCCCGATCTTTGAGAAACCATAAATGGAATGAAGGCCAACATGCAATGGTAAGCTCCCTTGACATTGACATCAAATATCCGTTGGAAATCAGCCGGTTGGGTTTTTTCCAAATTACCAATTTGCGGAATTCCCGCATTGTTGACCAAAATATCGATGGTTGAAATGCGTGTGGCGATTTGCTCAACCACTTCGAAATCGGTAATATCCGCTTGGTGGTAATTGATTTTAGGTTTTGCCTCCTTGGGCAGTGCTAAATCAATGACATGTACCTCAGCGCCTTGTTGTTGGAACAAAGTAGCAATGGATTCCCCTATTCCGGAGCATCCACCTGTAACTACTACTTTTTTACCTTTTAAAGAGAATAGCATAATATGATTTTTAGTCGCTAGCTGTTATTTTTTAAAACTCTTAACTCTTAACTCTTAAATCTATAGCGATACCCCTCTTCTCCAAAACATAAAGTCATCTTGACCTAAATCCATGGCTTTCGTTGTTATTTCTCCTGAGGCCAATTGAATAATGTATTCCAAAACCTCCTCGCCCATTTCTTCTACCGTTTTTTCGCCACGAATGATGGGGCCACAATCGATATCAATAATTTCAGGTAGCTTCTCTGCCAATCGTGTATTGGTGGATAATTTCACCATCGGACTAATCGGATTACCCGTAGGAGTACCTAAGCCCGTTGTAAACAATTGAATGGTAGCCCCTGCTCCTGCCATTCCTGTTGTAGCCAATACATCATTTCCTGGCGTACAAACTAGGTTTAAACCTTTTTGGGTAGCATATTGACCATAGCCTAAGGCATCAACGATCGGTGAAGAACCTGCTTTTTTCGCTGCACCTGCCGATTTGATTGCATCCGTGATTAAGCCATCTTTGATATTCCCCGGTGATGGATTCATGTCGAACCCGGCCCCAACAGCCGCTGCACGTTTTGCATACTCGCGCATCATTTTTCCGAAATTATCTGCAACCTCTGAGTTTACGGAACGATTTTGTAATTCTTGTTCTACACCGCACAATTCAGGGAATTCCGCAATCATGACCGTTCCTCCTAGGCCAACTAATAAATCGGCGGTATGTCCAATGGCTGGATTCGCTGAAATACCAGAAAATCCATCAGATCCACCGCATTTGACACCTAAGCGTAAGGCAGATAACGGAGCTGGTTTGCGCGTAATTTTATTGATTTCAATTAATCCTTCAAATGTTTTGAGAACCACATCATTCAATAAATTTTCAACGCCACTGCCCTCATCTTGTTGTTGTTCAAAGAAATGAATCGGTTTATTGAAATTGACATCTTTTTCCTTCAACTTTTCTTTAAATACCTCAATTTGAGAATGTTGGCAACCCAAACTTAAAATGGTAATTCCTCCCACATTGGGATTAACACAATACCCTGCCAATAATGCGCATAGATTCATGGAATCATCCTTATTCTCGCCACAACCACTTTCATGGGTTAGGAATTTTATGCCATCAACGTTCGGGAATAAAGGACTTTTAGCAATGATTGCCTCACTTGTATGTGTGCCTAAACTTAGTTCTTCGCCTGCTTCAAATTGTTTTCTTAAGCGAACAACTTGGTCTGTAATAGAGTCATTTTTTTGAAAACCCAATCCTTGAATGAACGCATTTTTCAATAATTCGATATTTCTATTTTCGCAGAATACGAGTGGGATAACCAACCAGTAGTTTTGGGTTCCTACTTGCCCATCTGCCCTGTGATACCCATTAAACGTGCGCTGTTCAAATTTACTTACATCAGGGCTTGACCAAGTATAGTCTTTTAGTTTTCCTGCAAAATCCTGTGATGCATGGTGCAAATTGAATGTATGGATTAAACCACCTTTGGCAATATTTTGGCTAGCATGACCTACTAAAACACCGTACATATAAGCATTCCCATCTTTTGGAATAGCTTCGGTGGTAAATTTGTGTTTGGCTGCGATATCATCTTGTAAAGTGATTTCATTATTAGCATGCTTAATAACAGTTCCTTTTTTAAGATCCTGTAATGCTACGAGTAAATTATCTGTAGGGTTGATTTGTAGGAAAGTACTTGACATATGTTTAATTAAGGCTAAATATTCGTTTTGTTAATACCCATTTTTCAGTAGGCTTTGATCCTGGTATACGTTGTTGAAACTGATTCATTAATGTTTCCCAAGCTTGTACTGATGCATTCATAGCATCGGCCTGTGCCTTTTCTTCGAACGAGAAATGTTCATCAGCTGTTATTTCCATGACTAATCGGTTTGAATACCGATAAATTTCCATGTTTTGAATACCCGAGGAACGAATACTTTCTTCAATTTCAGCGGGTATTTGTTCATGATAGGCCTCATATTGCTTTATGGATGCCTCTTCATCTATCAAATCCAAGATTAAAATGAATTTAAGCATGGGTTTGAATTTTATATCCTCGGTAAGCGAAATAAACAATATAGCTAAAGCAAAATAATGGGATAGCTAAAGCCATATTTGTGTTGATTTTGAACAAAGATGCTGCAAAGGGAGGTAAGACAGATCCACCCACAATGGACATGATGATTAAAGATGATGCTAATTTAGATCCCTCACCTAAATTTTTACAGGATAAGGCAAAGATTGTAGGAAACATAATCGACTGGCAGAAATAAACCATCATGAGTGCTACAACAGCAATGATTCCTCCTCCGAACATGGCTACTAATAAGGAAACAACAGCCCCAATCGCATAAATACCAAGTATGGCATTGGATTTGAATTTACCCATCAAGAATGTTCCTAGAAAACGACCAATTAAAAATAAGACAAAAGCAAATGAAGCATGGAAGCTTGCCATTTGAGTTGCGGACATATCTGATGTAATCTGATAAATTTTTTCTACAATCCATAAATTGGTCTCTGGAGCATAATCAATTTTTAAGTCGACAAAATTTCCCCAAAGTGTTACTTGTGCGCCTACATTTAAAAATTGAGCAATAATCCCCATGACAAGGTGTTTTTGCTTTAATAGTTCTCGTATGGTCACGTTCGATTGTTTTTGTTCTGGGCTTTTCAGCTCGGGCATTTTGGTAATTGCGAACAAAATGGCAACAAATGCAACGATACAACCAATGATTAAATAAGGGGTCTGAACAGATGAAGCATGTGCTGCTCGGATTGCCTCCGATTCCGCTAACGGCATGGCTGCAAGAGCTTCTTTTGTGTATTCTTTGTCGGAGAAAATAAAGAATCCCCCAATCACCGGTCCTAAAATAATGCTCATCCCATTAAAAGATTGGGCAAAATTTAAACGGAAGTCACCTTTCGCAGGATCTCCTAATACGGTAACATATAAATTAGCGGCCGTTTCTAGAAAAGCGATACCGCTGGCAATCATAAATAGAGCTAATAAGAAAAAAGAATAAACTCGAACTTCAGCAGCAGGATAAAATAAAAACGCTCCTGCAGCATATAATATCAGCCCAAAGAGAATCCCCATTTTATAACCATATTTTCGCATTACGACGCCAGCGGGTAATGCCATTACAAAATAACCTGCATAAAAGGCAGTTTCAACGATGTTTGCTTGCCAACGTTGTAAATCCAATGCCGTTTGGAATTGTTTAACCAATGTTCCATTCAAGCTATTTGCTAGTCCCCAAAGAAAAAATAAACTTGTAACTAGAATTAGTGGAATTGTATAATTTGATTTGCCTTCGGATTGAATGCTAACTGCGTCCTGATCGGATTGAGGTAATGCCATAATGAATAGTTTATAGGTAAAGTCAAAAGTCCTTTCAATTTACCTTCTTTTTTCTTTAATTTTAAAACACTTAACAAACTAAATCTATTTCATGAAATTTCGCTTAACGCTCATTGCCTGTTTAATATCATTTCTCTCATTTGCGCAATTAAAAAGTCCTGAAGAATTTTTAGGTTATCCATTAGGTACCAAGTTTACCTATCACCATCTTTTGGTTGATTATTGTAAGCATGTGGCCCAACAACGTCCTTCTTTAGCTTCGTGGCAATCCTATGGAAAAACAAATGAAGGTAGAGAATTAGGTATTTTAATTTTGACTAAAAATCAAGGTTCAGTTGTATTAGAGCGAATAAAAGCTTTGCATCATCAGGTTATTCAGGGTCAAACAATGGCTTCTAAAGACCTTCCAGTTATTATTAATCTTTCCTTTAACGTACATGGGAATGAGGCTGCAGGTTCCGAAGCTGCATTAGGAGCTATTTATGATTTGGTTAAAGAAGGAGGAACTTTGAGTTCAGAAAATAAAGATTTTGTCGTATTAATGGATCCATGTATCAATCCAGACGGTCGGGATGCTTATGTCACGCAGTATAATCGTCGAAATTTTGTGGCAGGAGGCAATGCAGATCCGAATGATCAAGAACATTTTGAGGGAACTACATCGGGTCGATACAATCACTTTTCTTTTGATTTAAATAGAGATTGGGTTTGGCAAACACAAGTGGAAACGAAACAGCGCATTGCTTTTTTTCAATCCTGGTTACCTATGGTTCATGCCGATTTTCATGAGCAGAGTTACCAGCATTCGTACTACTTCCCTCCCGCTGCTAAACCTTATTTGAATTTTATATCCAATTCCACCAAAGATTTGCAAACGAGCGTTGGTAAGTCTTTTGCGACTTTGTTCGACAAACAAAAATGGCCTTATTTTACTTCTGAGGTATATGATTTATTTTATCCAGGTTATGGCGATACCTATCCTGTATTGAATGGAGCATTGGGCATGACATTAGAACAAGGTGGAATTCGTGGCGGACTTCAAGCCCAAAAATCCAATATGGATACGATTCGATTTGTTGACCGAGTGAATCATCATCGCCAATTAGCGGTTAATTTAGTAGAATGGTCATTAACGAACAGCGAATCCGTAAAGGCAAGTTTTTATGCCAATCATACCATAGCGAGAACTAATCCTTCAAATCAGTATAAATCCTATATTATTCCGCAGAAAGAAATTAGTAAATCAAAAGCTTTATTGAATTTGCTCAAATCAAATCGCGTTCAAATTGGTCAATTAGATAAAGATTACCAATTAAGCGGTTTCTCCTATCAAGACCAAAAGAATCAGGCTTTCAAAGCCACATCTGGCGATTTAGTTATTTCGGCCTACCAGTCGGCAGCTCTTTTAATTCAAGCATTATTGGATCCCACACCTGTTTTAGAGGATTCCGTTACTTATGATATTACCGCTTGGAACTTATTTCAAATACATGGAATTCGTGCTTATGGTGTCAAGGAGAAATTAAGTTCCACAGCTTGGGTAGATGATGCTTGGAAAAATAATTCGGTTGATGAAGCTAAAGTAGCTTATGTTTTTGTACCTCAAAGCACTTCGACAGTTTTTATCAATAAACTTGTTCAATTAAATTATCTCGTTGTTTTTAATGATAAAGGAGTAGTTTTTGACGGAAAAACATATGCTCCGGGGCATTTATGGGTAATGAAAAAGAAAGGAAACTGGGACGCATTAAAAAAGGAAGCGGATCAGGCGCATGTTACTTTAGTTGGGATTTCTACTTTTCGGTCGGATTCGGGTGCTGATTTAGGTTCGACACATTTTATTCAGGTGAATGCTACCCATTTAGCGGTGGTGGTTGATCCTGCATTTGATGTAAACCAACAGGGGGAATTGGCTTACTATTTAACCACTAAAATGCAAATTAAGCCCACTTTTATTCCTCTTAATCAATTATTTCGGGCCAAAATTTTAAACTATACCCATTTGATATTCCCGAATGCTAAATCACTCGAATTATCTAAAACGCAAAAATCTCAACTAGATGATTTTGTTCGCAAAGGAGGTCAGGTCATTCTGATGGAGAAAGCAGTCAACTTAATTTCTGAAAAAGAATTGGCTTTAGTTCCTAAAGAATTAAACGATTCAACAGATTTAAAGACTCCTTATGAAGATTCTGAACGCCATGAGATTTCTAAAACTTTAAATGGAAACTTAGTGGTGGCGCAATTAGAAAAATCGAATCCTTTGGGTTTTCGAATTAATCAAGATCAAATTATACTTATCAACCAAGCTGAGCAATTAGTTAGTATACATCCTAAATGGAAGCCTATTATCTCGACCTCAAGTAAAACCAATTATTTTGGGTTTATGGGTAATCAAGTTAAACCGAAATTAGACCATAGTTTATGGATGTCTACTTATTCAATCGGCGCAGGTAATTACATTTGGTTTGGTTTTAATCCATTATTCCGTGCCATTCCGAATCAAACGACTATCCTATTTGAAAATACGTTATTATATCATGCAAACTAAACGATTCAGCCTACTTCTTGGGATTCTTTTTTCCGTTGCGACGGTATGGGCCCAACAAATTAAACCGATTTTGCCCGTGCCATCCGCTAAACAATTGGCTTGGCAAAGTTTAGAGTATTATGGATTTGTTCATTTCAATATGAATACCTTCACGAATGTCGAATGGGGTGAAGGAAAGGAAGATCCTAAATTATTTAATCCTACTGCGTTGGATTGTGAACAATGGGTTCGGATTGCGAAGGCTGCAGGGATGAAAGGATTAATTTTGACCGCAAAACACCATGATGGATTTGCTTTATATCCTTCTAAATACACGGAGCATTCTGTCGTAAAATCTCCATGGAAGCAAGGTAAGGGTGATGTGGTTCGTGATTTAGCAGATGCTTGCAAGAAATATGGAATTAAGCTTGGGATTTACCTATCCCCTTGGGATCGTTTTCATCCTGCTTATGGTACTGAATCGTACAATCAAGTTTATGCGAATATGCAAAAAGAATTGTTGACTCAATACGGACCCATTTTTGAGTTTTGGTATGATGGTGCAAATGGAGAAGGTCCCAATGGAAAAAAGCAAATCTATGATTGGCCATTGTTTCATTCCATGGTCATAAAATATCAACCGCAAGCCGTACAATTTTCAGACAATGGTCCCGACATTCGTTGGGTCGGCAATGAGCGTGGTTATTCGTATGAAACCATGTGGTCTCCCCTGAACAAAGATGAAATTTTTCCAGGGTATCACAAATTTGATGATTATCGGAATGGTCAAGAAAATGGTAGCCATTGGGTGGCCCCTGAAGTGGATGTTAGCCTTAGACCTGGCTGGTATTATCACCCAGAGCAAGATGATAAAGTTAAAACGCCTGATTCATTAATGCGAATCTATGTGGCTTCAGTGGGAAGAAATGCTAATTTATTAATCAACATTCCGGTAGACACACGTGGCCTAATTCATCCGAATGATTCGTCTGTTTTAATGGGCTTACATTCTTTGATTCAAAAAGGAACGCAAAGTCGTTTAATGGAATCAGATGAAATAACGGCATCTTCTGCTTCAAAGGGACACGCTGTCCAAGAACTTAGAAAAAAATCAGGGGCTTTTTGGGCGGCTTCACTTTCAGATGCTAAACCTAGTATTCGTTGGTCTTCTAATCAAGCTCGATTAGTAAATGCGGTTGTATTACAGGAACCCATTGCATTGGGACAACGAATAAAGCGATTCTCAGTGACGATTACGGATCTTGCAGGACATACAGAGGTTTTGACAGGAAATACAGTTGGAAACAAACGTATATTGCCATTTGCAGCAAGTAAAATAAAAAGCATCCAAGTGGATTTCTTGGATGCTCGAGGACAGGTACTGCTGTCTAATTTTGATTTATTGTATATTACTTCAACACATAACGAATCGCTGTACCACTAAAAGTGTAGCCATTTGCATCTTTTGTTGTATATACTTGGTATTTGATATCCAT
>CANGCD010000123.1 GCA_947452215.1 Cytophagaceae bacterium
GAAGCACCTAGTTCTTCGGCTTTTGCTACCATTTTATCTAGGATTTCTTTCTTCTTATTTTGGTGAATGCCACGATTTAGCATTTTGCCGTTTTGTGTTTGCTCTACCGACAAAGGAATTTCATCGGAAAAGCTGATGGGTTCAATAACTGCGTAGCTTTGTTTGGGTTGTTCATTGAAATAGAAAATATCAATGGCATATTTCACAGGTATTTCAAAACCTAAACCATCATGGCGTTCGGTTCCCCCATCTTTGTAGTTCGGGCTATAGTACGTGTTGGGCTGCACATGTTTAGAGCAACTCAATACTGTACTGAACAGTAGGATTCCTACTGCGAATTTAGATGCTTTCTGAATCATAAATCAAGACTTTTTCCCAAAGTGATGCGCAATCTTCAATGAATTTTAAGTGGATGGGATGCGTTTGATATACATCATGTCCTGCTTCTTCTTCAAAAGTTGTTAATAAACAATAATCATATGAACGATCAATCACCGGACGGTCCGTTTTTGCAGGTTTTCCTACGCTAAATACATCTACTGTATCTACATCAGCTAGTGAACTAACACCAGCTTCAAATTTTTGAATATCCTCTGTAGATAATCCTTTTTTTAACCAAAAGTTAACGACGTGTACAAACATTAGTTGGATAATTTTACTTGTTGAATAATTTGCTCTAATTTATTTCCGAGTTCTTTTGAACCTTCTGCCAACGGCATACGCACTTGGCCCGACATCAAGCCTTTTAATTCTAAAATTTTCTTAACACCCACCGGATTTCCTTCTTCGTATAAATAGGGATCAATTGTTAAGAAGGCTGACAAAGACTTTTGCGCGGTTTTGTAATCACCGGCTAAAGCCGCATGAATCATTTGCGTGAATTGATTCGGAAAGGCATTTGCAATCACAGACATTACGCCTACTCCACCAATGGAAATAATGGGTACCGCTTGAACATCATCTCCAGAAATCAAAAGAAAATCCGCAGGTTTGTGAAATGCAATTTCCATGCATTGTTCAATTATACAAGATGCTTCCTTAATTCCAATGATGTTTTGATGCTCAGCCAATGTTAAGACGGTTTCTGCCGACATATTAATTCCCGTTCTTCCAGGAATGTTATACATGATAACTGGAACTGGACATGCATCGGCTATCGCTTGATAATGGGCAATGACTCCTCGTACACTTGGTTTATTATAATAAGGACAAACGGAAAGTATCGCATCAATTCCACTGAAATCCGTTTCCTTGATTTGTTTGATTAGACTTTCTGTATTATTTCCCCCCAAACCATATACAATGGGTAATTTTTGAGTATTAGTGGATTGAATGGTAGCAACAATCTGCTTCTTTTCATCTGCAGTTGTAGTGGCTGACTCACCCGTTGTCCCCTGTACAACTAAATAATCGACTCCGCCTTGGCTTACATGCGATATTAGTCTTTCTAATCCTTTCCAATCGATGGTACGATCAGCCAACATGGGTGTCACTAATGCAGGAGCAACGCCATGAAATTTAGGTAATGATTGTGATTGCATACATTATGAAAGAAGCGCTAGGAAGTCTTCTTCGCTTAAAATTTGAATATTTAATTGGTTTGCCTTCTCTAGTTTGGCTGGTCCCATATTGTTTCCTGCTACTAAATAATCGAGCTTTGATGAGATACTAGATACTACTTTGCCTCCATTTGCTATGATTTTGGCCTTTAACTCATCTCGTTCAAAGTTTTCAAAGACTCCCGAAATTACGAAACTTTTTCCGACTAAGGCCTGCCCTTCTAAGACTATTTCTTGGATCTCTTCAGATAATTGAACTCCTGCGGACTTTAATTTTTCGATAAACAATTGATTCGTTGGGTCTTGAAAGAACTCACCGATGCTAATTGCGATTCGATCTCCTATCTCAGGAACAGCCACGAGCTCCTCATAAGTAGCCCTTGCTAAATTATCTATACTTTGAAATGCCAATACTAGCTTCTCTGCAATAGTTGCTCCTACATGTCGAATCCCAATACCAAATAATACCTGTCGGAATGGAATTTCTTTAGACTTTACGATGGATGTCAATATATTACTAATGGATTTGCTTTGGAATCCATCCAATCCCATGAAACTGGATTCGGATAAATCATATAGATCAGCTGCGGTCCCAATAATTCCCTTTTCAACTAATAGATCAATCGTTTCCGTTCCTAAATTTTCTATGTTTAAGGCTTTTCTTTGGATAAAATGTTCGATTCTTCCCTTGATTTGTGGCGGGCAATGTAAATAGTTTGTACAATAATGATTTGCCTCACCCTCTAATCGAATGAGTTCAGATGAACAGGCAGGACAATGCGATGGAAATTCAAATTTGGAGTTATTTATTTCTCTTTTTGTTGCATCTACTCCTGTAATCTTGGGAATAATCTCCCCTCCTTTTTCGATAAATACTGTATCATTTTCATGTAAATCCAAACGCTCCATTTCATTAGCGTTGTGAATGGAAGCTCGTTTGATAACGGTTCCCGCTAGATAAACCGGATATAAATTCGCTACAGGAGTAACATTTCCCGTTCTGCCAACCTGATACGATACACTTTCTATTTTAGTGTGTGCAATTTCTGAAGGATATTTATAGGCAATTGCCCAGCGTGGTGATTTCGCTGTAAATCCTAATCGCTCTTGTTGGCCTAAATCATTGATTTTAATAACGATTCCATCCGTATTTAAAGGTAAGTCATGTCGCTTGTCTTCCCATTCTTCGATGTATTCAAGTACCTGATTAATGCCTGAGCATTTTCGATAGGTCTCTGAAACAGGGAAACCATTTTTTTGCATCAATTTGAGACCTTCTTCATGGGTTTGAAATGGAATTTCGTTGCCCAAATAGGCATATACAAAACAAGCCATATTCCGTTGGGCCACAACCCGTGAATCTTGCATTTTAAATGTTCCCGATGCTGCATTCCGGGGATTAGCCAAAGGTGCTTCTCCATTGGCTATTTTTTCAGCATTTATTTTATCGAATGAACTAATGGGCATATAGCCTTCGCCTCTTACTTCAAATGAGCTTGGGAAATCAGTGGATTGGATAGCTTGTGGAATTGTGCGAATCGTTTTGACATTATTAGTAATATCATCTCCTCGTGTACCATCTCCACGCGTAACCCCTTTGATTAATTTCCCGTTTTCATACCAAAATGATAAAGCAACCCCATCAAATTTCAACTCACAGATGTATTCGTATTTTTCATCTCCTAAGGCTTTTTGAATACGTTCATCAAATTCCCGTAAATCTTCTTCATTATACGTATTCCCAAGGGATAGCATCGGAAATTGATGCGTAACCGATTTAAACGTTTTGGTAATTGTCCCTCCTACATGTTGAGAAGGGCTATTGGGAATGGCAAAGAGTGGATTTTCAAATTCGAGTTTCTGAAGTTCGGCTAAAAGCTTGTCAAAAGCTTCATCCGAAATTAAACTCTCATTTAATTGATAATATGCATGGTTATAGTGGTTTATCTGGTCCACCAAATCCTGCATCTTTTGTTTAATATCCATGCGTGATAAATTAGCATACAAAGTTAATCCTTATCTTATCAGAAATAAACCTTAGCCAATATTTTTCATACCTTTGTAAAATGGAAAAGTTAATCATCGCACCTTCAATTTTGGCAGCAGATTTTGCCAACTTAGCTACAGAAACACAAATGCTAAATGAATCAGCCGCAGCGTGGATTCATATAGATGTAATGGATGGAGCATTTGTTCCCAATATCTCCTTCGGTTTTCCTGTTTTGGAGGCGGTGCGTAGGCATACGACCAAGTTTTTGGATTGCCATTTAATGATCGAAAAACCTGAGCGCTACATCGCACAATTTGCCGCAAGTGGTGCTAATATGATTACTGTGCATGCAGAGGCCTGTCCTCATTTGCATCGCACGATTCAACAAATTAAGTCGGAAGGATGCCTGGCCGGCGTAGCGCTTAATCCCGGAACTCCTGTTTCTGTTTTGGAGGATGTGATTGGTGATTTGGATTTGGCATTGATTATGTCTGTAAATCCAGGATTTGGAGGGCAGAAATTTATTTCGAATGCAATCCATAAGACAACGCAATTGAAAACCTTAATCGATTCTACCGGAAAGGATATCTATATAGAGATTGATGGAGGAGTCAATCAAATTAATGCTGCGGCATTGTATCATGCAGGCGCCAATGTATTGGTCGCTGGGAGCTTTGTTTTTGCTTCTGCAAACCCGAAAGCAACTATTCAAGAATTGGTAGCTTTGGCTTAATATTATGCTTTCTAGGTTCTTTTTTTGTGCTGTTTTTTGTTTGACGCTTTGGAAAGCATCAGCACAATCTGTACAATGGGCCTCTAAAGTTATGTCCTTCTCAAGCGAGTACACAGATCCCTTGTTAGGAAAAGAATATCGAGCGTTACATATTTTAGGAAGACCAAGTAAGTATCCAAAATTTGCCGCATCGCCAAGTGCTTGGCAAGCCTTAACTCCCGATAATCCGAGCGGGGAATTTATTATTGTTTCTTTTGATACCGCCAAAGTTATTAAGCAAGTAGCCATTTTCGAGAATTTTGGCGCCGGTTCCATTACTCGTGTAGATGCCCTAGATGAGAACAATAAGCTTTTCTTATTAAAGGAATTCGGTAGTGGTTATGCCCAATCCAACGGACAGATAACACGAATTCGATTGGCTGCACCTACGAATTTTAAAGTTAAATCCATTAAAATATCGATGATTTCCCTGCGTGTTCAAGGGTATTCTCAATTGGATGCTGTAGCTATATCTGACGCTGATACCCCTATTGAAGATCGAATAAAGTTGGAGGCCGATCCCAATGCCTATTTAGTTAAAGAAAATTTAGGTTCAGCGATCAACTCCAAGTTCAATGAAATTTGTCCAGTTGTAAGCCCCGATGGAAAAAAGTTATACTTCACACGATGGAAACATCCTGATAACTTGGGAGCCAATAAAAATCAAGATATATGGGTTTCACAGTTGAACGACAAGAAAATTTGGGAAAAAGCAAGCCTCTTCCCTGCTCCAATCAACAATGATGAAAATAATGCTGTTTGTGGAATTTCACCAAACGGTAAAACCATGTTGTTGAATAATGTATATGGGAAAGATGGTCAAATGGAAAAGGGTGTTTCGCTTTCTTTTTTGCTTCGTACAGGTGAATGGAGTTTCCCAAAACCGATTCGTATTCAAAATTTTAAGAATAAATCGGAGTATTCTGAATACACACTCGCTCCTAATGGGAAAGTATTGTTGATGACGACCGAAATGAAAGATTCGTATGGTGGTAAAGATATCTATGTTTCCTTTTTGAAATCAGATGATACATGGTCTGAGCCTAAAAATATAGGTGCAAGTGTTAATACGGGTGAATCAGAAAGTACTCCATTCATTGCCCCGGATGGACAAACGATGTATTTTTCATCGAGTGGACATGTAGGCTACGGGAATAACGATATATTTTTAACGCGAAGATTGGACGATTCTTGGTTAAATTGGTCCATTCCAGAAAACGTCGGACCTGTCGTTAATACTGCACAATGGGATGGCTATTTCACCGTATCTGCTCAAGGAGATTACGCCTACTTTAGTTCGGTTGAAAATTCATTGGGGGCTGAAGATATTTACCGGATTAAAATACCTGAAAAGGTTAAACCTTTGACATTAGTCCAACTTTCAGGACAAGTGGTGAATCAAATGAGTAAAATGCCAATCCCGGCCAAGATTGTTATTAAATCCCGTGTTTCAGCCGATACGCTTTCCATTGATTATGATCCTTATTTGGGAGACTTTAGTTTTATGTGGCCTAGTAAGAAGCCATTTTATATGGAGATTAAGTCAAAAGGCTATATATCCAAAAAACAAGATTTTGATTTTAGGGATCAAACAAAATATACGGAAAAGGTTGAATTGTTAGGTTTAATTCCAATCGAATTGAACAAGCAATACAATGTGCCTAATTTAACCTTTGCTCAAAGTAAATCGGATATTCCTAAAGAATCGTTTGCTGCATTGGATGAGATTGTTTTGATAATGCGTGATAACGATGGTTTGGGTGTTTTAATTGAAGGACATACTGATAATCAGGGGGATTGGAATGAGAATCTGAAATTATCGTTGGAGCGTGTTAATCAAGTCAAAGACTATCTAGTAGCTCATGGGATAAACACCACTCGTATTCAAGTGAAGGGATGGGGAGGTACAAAACCTTTAACGGCAAGTACAGTTGAAGAAAAACGTCGTTTGAATAGAAGGGTTGAATTTAGTTTCTTTGTAACACAATGACAGTAAATAAGGAAATATACTTCGAGCAATTAAATGGCATTAGATTTATCGCTGTTTTTCTTGTGCTCCTGGATCACTGGTTAATTCCGATTAATCCATTTTCTTTTTTAGGTCATTTAGGTGTTGTTATATTCTTTGTTCTCAGTGGATTTTTAATTACTCGTATACTTTTTCAAAATTCGGATGATGTCCGAACGAATAAATCGAGTCCCGCTGTAAAAATCATTCGATTTATCTATCGGAGATCCTTACGTATTTTCCCCATTTATTTTCTTTTATTATTCATAGGGGCACTCTTTTCACTGTCTAATTTTTATGAATTTTGGCCATTTTTGCTTTTTTACCTACCCAATTTTTATATCATTCTGCATGGAACTTGGTTGGGCATTTGGGATCATTTATGGTCGCTTGCTGTTGAAGAGCAATACTATCTCCTATTCCCCTATTTTGTATTTTTATTAAATCCAAAGCGTTATCGTTTACTCTTGATAGGCATGTTGCTTATTGGGATTGGAACACGTTTAATCTTTTTTCTTGGGGCTACACATGTGATGAAAGAAAACAATTGGATGTGGTGGTATGTAAATCCCTTATCTGCTGTTGATTGTTTTGGTTTAGGTGGCGTGTTAGCTTATTTATATCATTATAAACAAACCTATTTTCAGTCCATCCGATATTTGAAAATGGGTTTGATTGTGAGCTTATTAGGGTTTGTTTTGGTGTTGTATTTGTCGACAATCACGCTATTTCCGCATGATAATATTTGGTCTATTGTATTTGAGCGCTTAATGGGGGCAATACTTGCGTTTTTCCTCATTGCTTTGTGCTTGCGCAAAGAACCTTGGATGTTAAGCTCATTTCTTAAATTTAAAATTGTCTCTTACTTTGGACAGATTTCTTATGGAATTTATTTGTATCATAACCTTGTTATGAATTATTACCATGATGAGGGAAATACTATTTGGTATTATTTAAAATCTTATCTTCCGAATTTTCATTTAGAATTGGTTAATTTTACAATCTATAAATTTCTGATAAGCTTTTTAGTGTTGATTTGTATTTCAAGTCTCTCTTGGTTTGCTATCGAAAAGCCGATTAACAAATATAAAAACCGTATTTAATGCAAAAGGAATTGGAATTGGTCGTGGTTATTCCTGCTTATAATGAGGAAGCTTGTATTCGTCAGGTGGTTGCAAATTGGATTAATGGAATTGCTAACATTATATCGAAAGATCAATTTAAATTGTTAGTTATTAACGACGGCTCGAAAGATAAAACTGGTTTGATATTAGATGAATTATCGGGTGAATACCCCAATTTAATTGCTAAGCATCAATTGAATGGGGGGCACGGAAATGCAATATACAATGGATATCAAATGGCTGTGGAAATGAATCCAGCCTTTGTTTTTCAGACTGACTCCGATGATCAATTTGATCCTAAAGATTTTCATCTTTTTTGGGAAAAGCGTC
>CANGCD010000124.1 GCA_947452215.1 Cytophagaceae bacterium
ACGGCTCTTGAAACGATACGTCTTATCTGTCAAAGCTCCTACAGGACAAACATCAATCACATTACCCGAGAAATCATTATCAATCGCTTTCTCAATGTAAGTACTGATTTCTGCATGATCCCCACGATGCATCACACCATGAACCCGACCATCTGTGATTTGATCCGCAGTGTAAACACAACGGTAACACAAGATGCAACGATTCATGTTCAACTTGATATTTTCGCCCAAATCAACAGGCTCAAATGTATTACGTTCTTCCACCGTACGGGTAGTCGAAACACCATGTTCAAAAGAAAAATCTTGCAAGTGACACTCACCCGCCTGATCACATACCGGACAATCCAACGGATGATTCAACAACAAGAATTCTACAATCCCCTTACGTGTCTCAAGCACTTGCTCATTCACCGTATTCTCCACAATCATACCATCCTGTACAGCTGTGATACATGCTGGAACTAATTTAGGCATAGGACGAGGATCCTTTTCAGAACCCGCAGTGACCTTCACCAGACAAGCCCGGCATTTACCACCCGAACCCTTCAATGGCTCATAATAACACATCGCAGGAGGTGCCACCTCAGGTCCTATCATACGAGCGGCCTGCATAATGGTGGTTCCCGGTTCTACTTCCAGGGTGATGTTGTCAATCGTTACTTTCATAATCTATCATCTAGCGGGATTCTCCCGGTTATTTGCTTTGTAATTCAGACCAGCGGTCCATAAATAATGTTGCCGAATATTGAACAGCACGCTCTTTCAATATTTGCTGATAATCAGCTAATCTTTCAGGACTCAATTGCAATAATGCCTCAATCTTATCCACGAATACGTCCACATCCCAACTTTCAACCAATAAGTCATCCAAGCCATACAGAAAATCATTCACTCCCCCACTCGCCCGAACACCTACAATCGGTTTTCCTGCATGTGCCGCCTCCAACATCACTAATGGAAATGGATCTTCCCGTGAGGAAAGAAAAAACACATCCATCGACTCGAAATACGGACGGCTGTCGGAACAAACAGGCAACAAATGTACCTGATGCCCATCATCCCACACTTCTTTACTCGCGAGCAATTCTTTCGAATAGGCATTCTCCAATAAACCTAACCAAATAAAATGCACCGTTGGCATTTTAACAATCAAAGCTTTTGCCACATCCAAAAAGACATCTGGCCCCTTCCTCCATTCCGCTAATCCACAACCAAAAACAATAGGCGATTCCGAAGGGATTCTCAACGAATCCCGAATGGATTTATTTCCACCTTTTTTGCCTTCCTTCAATTCCACAATGGGGGGCAGAATGGCTATTTTACTTTCCAAAATCCCCAAATCCTCCCGCAATACCGATTTAACCGATTCCGAAACAGCATAAAATCGACCAATCGATTTCACCATAAACACACGATCCTCAGCTGTTGTATAATTAGAAATTGAGAACCGTAACTCATGCACATAAACCGATAAAGGCAATTGCAAGGAAGCCAAAACACTCAATAAACCAACAGATGAAACGGTATTACCTATCACCTCGTCAAAAGCCTCATTTTTCAATGCTGCCATAATCCTTTGAACCTTCTGTTCGCTGGGTTCATGATTCCAACCACGATTACTTTTTAATCGGGGAATCCACTGTTTCAACTTAAACCATAAAGGAATATCGGTCTTCCAAATCCACACGTGGGCAACTTCTTGATATTCCTTTACTAAACTCCCCCCTTCGACCAACAATAAATAATTCGCTAATCCACGAGCTTTTCGCTCCCTCAGCCAATGCAACAAAACCAATTGAGCGCCAGCACGATTTGCGTCATGTCCTACAAATAGCGTTTTGCCCTCAGTCATGTTGATTATTTTGACCAACTAGCTCCTGGACGCATGTAAACAGCACCGGGTTTGGTAGCCTCCTCGGGATGCGTTACGTGCCATTCAAACTCATCTCTGAAATGACGAATCGCCGCAGCAACCGGCCATGAAGCCGCATCGCCCAATGGGCAAATCGTATTTCCTTCAATCTTCTTCGCCACATCAACCAATAAATCGATGTCTTCCATGCGACCTTTTCCTGTCTCAATACGCTTGATGACTTTATCCATCCAGCCTGTACCTTCCCGACAAGGAGAACATTGACCACAAGATTCATGGTGATAAAAACGGGCAAATGTTAAGGTATTGTGTACGATACAAGTTGTCTCATCCATGACGATAAAACCCCCAGAACCCAACATCGTTCCCGTCGCAAATCCACCTTCCGAAAGCGACTCATACGTCATTAAACGTTTTTCGCCTGCTTCCGTGGTTAATATATTTTCCGCTGATAAAATCGGCACAGAAGAACCTCCTGCCACCACAGCTTTTAATTTATGTCCGTCGCGAATTCCTCCACAATACTCATCCGAGTAAATAAACTCTTCCACCGTAATGCCCAAAGGAATCTCATATACACCAGGCTTTTTAATATGTCCTGATGCCGAAATTAATTTCGTTCCTGTGCTTCTGCCTATTCCAATCGCCGCATAAGCATCACCCCCATTGTTCACAATCCATGACGTCGCAGCAATCGATTCCACGTTATTCACCACGGTTGGGCTCTGCCACAAGCCTTTAACCGCTGGAAAAGGGGGTTTGTTACGCGGATTACCACGTTTTCCTTCCAAAGATTCCAATAAAGCTGTTTCTTCTCCACAGATATAAGCACCACCACCCGGTTGAACAAAAAGATCTAAATCATAGCCCGACCCTAAAATATTTTTACCTAATAAGCCTTTGTCATAAGCCTCTTGAATCGCTTTTTCAAGGATGTTGATGACATACATCAACTCACCACGTACATAGATATAAGAGGTATTCGCTCCCAAAGCAAAGCTGGAAACAATCATCCCCTCAATCAACGTATGTGGAGTTTTCCACATCAAATAATGATCCTTGAACGTTCCTGGCTCGGATTCATCCGCATTACAAACCAAATAACGAGGCACTCCTTCAGGCTTAGCCAAAAACGACCACTTCATACCTACAGGAAAACCTGCTCCTCCTCGACCGCGTAATCCTGACTTCTTCACTTCTTCCGTTACCTCATCCGGCGCCATCGTTTTGAGCGCTTTCTCCACAGCCTTGTAACCTCCGTTTTTCATAAAAACGTCGATCGTCTCAATTCCTGGTACGTCAATATGTTGCGTTAATATCTTCATCCTCGGCTTATTTGCTTAATTCGTCAATAATCTGATCTACTTTCTCATTCGTCAAATGCATGTAATACTTCTCACGAATTTGGAATACAGGACCCCAACCGCAAGCAGCTAAACACTCAACTTCTTTGATCGTAAACTTACCATCCTTCGTCGTCTCTCCCGTTTGGATTCCCAAACGCGTCTTCAAGTGATCGTATACTTCCACGCCACCCATCAAACAACAAGGACCCGTCCGACAATACTCAATAACATGTTCGCCCACAGGCTCCAAGTGAAACATCGTGTAGAATGACGCTACCTCATAGACTTCAATCGGGCTGATTGAAAGCAAGGAAGCTACATAATCCATCACGTCCGACGAACACCATTTCCACTCAGCTTGCGCTAAATGCAGAATAGGCAATAAGGCCGACTTCTGTTTTCCTTCCGGATAACGGGCAATGATTTTTTTAACTAAATCCAGCGTTTCTGCTGGGAAAACAATGTTGCTCATGTCTTAAGTATCTAACTCTCCTGCAATTACGTTCATTGATGACATCGTTACGATCGCATCTGATAAGGTTGTTCCCTTAATCATTTCAGGGAAAGCTTGGTAATAAATAAAGCCTGGTCGGCGGAATTTCAAACGATACGGCGTCCGACCTCCGTCAGAAACCAAATAGAATCCTAATTCACCATTTCCACCCTCGACCGAATGGTATACTTCACCAACCGGTGCATCAATTTCGCCCATCACAATTTTAAAGTGATAGATCAATGCCTCCATGTTGTGGTAAACATCTTGTTTATCCGGTAAATAATAATGAGGTGCATCTGCATGATACGGACCTTCCGGCAAATTATCCATCGCTTGTTGGATGATGCGCAAACTTTGCCACATCTCCTCCTCACGAACTAAGAAACGATCATAGGTATCTCCCTTCGTTCCTACCGGTACATCAAATTCGAAATCTTCATACGAAGAATAAGGATTCATCGCACGTACGTCATAATCAACCCCTGCAGCACGCAAATTCGGACCCGTAAATCCGTAATTCAACGCACGTTCCGCGGAAATGCCTCCTACGTTTTGCGTACGATCCATAAAGATTCTATTCCGCATAACTAAGCCTTCGAATTCCTTCAAAGCAGCCGGCAATTCTTTCAATAATTTCTGAATCTTTTCAATGGCAACCGGCGTAAAATCACGCTCCATGCCACCAAAACGACCCATATTCGTCGTTAAACGTGCACCGCACATTTCCTCATAAATCTCATAGATAAACTCGCGCCATTGGTACACATACAAGAAACCTGTCAAGGCCCCCGTATCTACCGCTAAAATTGAATTACATACAATGTGATCCGTTAAACGAGCCAGCTCCATCATAATCACACGCATGTATTGCGCACGCTTGGGAACTTCGATTCCTAATAATTTTTCAACCGTCATGTGCCAGCCCATGTTATTAATAGGTGCTGAACAATAGTTCATTCGGTCTGTTAAGGTCGTAATTTGGTAAAATGGACGACGCTCGGCAATTTTCTCAAATGCACGGTGGATATACCCAACCGTTTGCTCGGCATCCACGATCGTTTCTCCATCCATCGTTAAGATGTTTTGGAAGATACCGTGTGTGGCAGGGTGTGTAGGACCTAAATTAAGCGTTGATAGCTCATTTACATAAGGACCTCCCTTTTGCGTCTTATCTAAACCTACGTTAGGGTTATTTACTAAGGCTACTTCTGACATGCTTTGTCGCTTTTATCGTCCAAATAATTCATCAATTTTATCATGACGCGTCGCATCCTCCAAAGGATATTCCTTACGCATCGGATGATAATCCATCTCGTCCATATTCAAAATACGCGTCAAGTTCGGATGACCATCAAACAAGATTCCATAAAAATCAAAGGCTTCCCGCTCCATCCAATTGGCCGTCGCGAATAAACCCGTGATACTCGGGAAATGTGGCGCTTCTATCGGCGCATAGGCCTTCATCATCAAACGCACATTGTTTTCCAAACTATGCAAATGATAAATAACACCTAATTCCTGCCCTTTGGCATCTGGAAAATGTATCCCCGCCAAATCCGTTAAAAACTGAAACTTAAACACAGGATGCGCATACAAAAAGTGTAACATCGGAACGATGTTTTCTACACCCGTTGTGAATTGCAAAATACCATGCGACTCCGTCACACCATACACCGCCTCCGCTCCAAACTGCGCAACCAAGGCATCTGTTATTTGTTGATTCTCCATGCTCGTTATTCTATACCGTATGATTCCAACAAAGCCTTATACTCAGGCTCGTTTCTACGGCGTGTCGATTCCTTTTTAGCCAATTCTTGAATTTGCATAAAGCCATCCAAGATTTGCTCCGGGCGTGGTGGGCAACCAGGCACATAAACATCTACAGGAATGATACGATCAATCCCTTGTAAGACCGAATAGGTATCAAAAATACCTCCTGAACATGCGCAAGCACCTACCGAAAGCACCCAGCGTGGTTCTGCCATCTGCAAATATACTTGCTTCACAACAGGCGCCATCTTCTTCGAAATGGTTCCCATCACCATCAAGACATCCGCCTGACGTGCCGAAAAGCTCAAACGCTCAGCACCAAATCGGCCTATATCATAATGCGATGCCATCGTGGACATAAATTCAATCCCGCAACAAGACGTTGCGAACGGCAAAGGCCACAAGGAATTAGCGCGTGCTAAACCCACCAAACTATCTAAACTTGTTGCAAAAAAACCAGCTCCTTCCACTCCTGGAGGCGCCTCTGCAACTTGAACCGTTGAATTACTCATATCTTATCTATCTGTTGAATACATAAACATTGGCTAAGCCAATATGTTTATTTTTCCCACTTTAAAATTCCTTTTTTGATTACATAGACGAAACCCGCCAATAACAAACCCATGAATACGAGCATATCATAAAAGCCATTCCAGGATAATGCACGGAAATTAACCGCCCACGGATACATAAACACGATTTCTATATCAAAAAGCACGAATAAAATCGCTACTAAAAAATACTTAACAGAAATAGGCGTACGCGCATCACCGATGGATTCAATTCCACATTCAAAGGTGTCATCCTTCTTCGCCGAATGGCGCTTGGGTCCCAAGGCATGTGTCGCAAACATCGTTGCAAGGATAAAGGCGAGCGCTGCCAAAAGCTGAACGAATATCGGCAGAAAATCTTGAGGTTGATAGTTCATGACAAAGGCTTATAAAATGAAGCCGCAATTTACTGCATAAAATCTAAAATTTCAGATTTTTGACGAAAAAATCACGGGCATTTTGCAGCCTATTTATCGAAACAAGTATTTTTTCTACGAGGTACAAAAAAATCAAAAAAATCCTGTAATTTTGTCCGGCAAATAAGAGTAGTTCTTACACTCCATCAAATTATTTGCCATGCTCGATTCCAACAAATTTCTTTTTGAGGCCCTAACATACGACGACGTATTGTTATTACCTGCTTATTCCGAGGTATTGCCCCGTGAAGTTAGCACGCAATCCCGTTTAACGCGTAACATCATCTTAAACATCCCAATCGTTTCAGCAGCGATGGATACCGTGACGGAGGCCGACCTAGCAATCGCCTTAGCACAAGAAGGAGGCATTGGTATCATTCACAAGAACATGACGATTGACCAACAAGCCGCGCAGGTTCGTAAGGTGAAACGTTCTGAGTCGGGCATGATTATTGATCCCGTTACCTTAAAAGACAACCAAACCTTAGGGGATGCACAACGCATCATGAAGGAATTCAAAATTGGTGGCATTCCTGTGATTGACGACAAAGGTCATTTGGTAGGCATATTAACCAACCGCGATTTGCGTTTCCAAAAGCAAACGGCGCGCCCGGTAGCTGAAATCATGACCAAAGACAATTTGATCACAGCCAAGGAAGGCATCAGCATGGAGGAAGCTGAGAGCATTTTGCAAGAATACAAAATCGAGAAATTACCCATCATCGATAAAAACGGCAAACTGATTGGTTTGATTACCTATAAAGATATTTTAAAACGCAAGTCGCATCCTTTGGCATCGAAAGATCCCCTAGGCCGTTTACGCGTAGGTGCTGCGGTTGGCGTTACACCTGATTTATTGGATCGCGTTCAAGCATTAGTGAATGTTGGGGTTGATGTCATCAGCATCGATACGGCACACGGACATTCCAAAGGAGTTATCGACGCATTGAAATCAGTGAAAAAATCTTTTCCAGCCCTCGATGTAATTGTAGGTAATATCGCAACCGGCGAAGCAGCGCTAGCTTTAGCAGAAGCGGGAGCAGATGCCGTAAAAGTGGGTGTGGGTCCAGGAAGTATTTGTACTACTCGTATCATTGCCGGTGTGGGTATGCCACAATTAACCGCGGTTTATGAAGCGGCTAAGGCTTTGCAAAAATTTGATGTTCCTGTGATTGCCGATGGCGGAATTCGTTATTCAGGTGATGTAGCCAAAGCCATCGCTGGAGGAGCAAGTACAGTGATGATGGGATCTCTATTGGCAGGAACCGATGAAGCTCCCG
>CANGCD010000125.1 GCA_947452215.1 Cytophagaceae bacterium
AACACGTCAAAGAACTCTTTCAACTTCCACGCCTACAATCCAGCCGAAACCTTCAAGTAAACCCTTCCGTTAATGTGCTAGAAGCTTTTTCCTAGCGATTGGGAGTGCAAAGATGTAGGATTAATTTATTATTAACAAATCATGAGCGAAACTTTTTTGGCAAAAACCCGTAAATCGCTGAAAATCAAGCAAGACTTCGCTGAAAAAAAATTAAAAAAAATGGTGGGCCGACACTTATCGCGAAATAATCCTACCTTTGCACTTCCAAGTATAGCCTCGTTTTGAGGCACCAAAGACTGAATCAATGAAAGACTATCACATCGTTTACGAAGACAATCACCTCCTAATCGTTAATAAAAGGGCAGGAATACTCGTGCAAGGCGACAGCACAGGCGACGTTACCCTAACCGATGTGCTTAAAGACTACATCAAAGAAAAATACCAAAAGCCAGGTGCCGTTTTTCTACACCCCGTACATCGCTTAGATCGCCCCGTTAGTGGACTCGTTATTTTTGCACGCACTTCCAAAGCACTTGAACGCATGATGGAGATGTTCCGTAAACGCGACATCCAAAAAACCTACTGGGCCGTAACACGAAAAAAACCTTTTCCCGAAAAAGGCAAACTTACTCATTGGCTTTTGAAGAATGAAGCAAAAAATACCACGACCGCTTACGACTTCCCCGAAAACAAAGCCCTCAAGGCAGAATTGAACTACAAAATTTTAGGTAAAATCAACTTACACTATTTAGTGGAAGTGGAACCTATCACCGGGAGACCTCATCAAATACGTGTACAATTGTCTTCCTTAGGCTGCCCTATCCGTGGCGATATCAAATACGGCTACGATAAACCAAATCCTGATGCAAGCATCAACTTGCATGCCCGCCGCTTGTACTTCATCCATCCAATCAAGAAAACGCCGATCATCTGTAAGGCATCGGTTCCTGAGAATCCATTCTGGGAAGAATTCTTGGAATTAGATCCAGATGATTTTAAAATGAAAAATTTAGACCACCTATACGAATAAAAAAAGGAGCTTAAATTAGCTCCTCCAAAGTTGTCTTTTCCAAAACCGATAAATTGGCATCACGCCATTTTTCCAATACCGTTCTCAACTGACACGTTTCCTCATCCGCACAATCATCGCATTTGCCATAAAAATGAAGCGATACACATAAAGCAGGTGCAATGGGGCCATCAACAATTCGAATAATCTTCGCAAAGGTAACTTCACTTGGCGGTACGCGTAAATAATAACCTCCGCCTTTTCCTTTCTGGCTCTGCAATATTCCATGATTACGTAACTCCAATAAAATAGCTTCTAAAAACTTTTTGGGAATCTTTTCCGATTCCGCGATATGCGAAATCAACAAAGGACCTTTCTCATAAGATTGAGCCAATACCTTCAATGCCTTTAATGCATATTTTGCCTTCTTCGAAATCATAGTTCTGTTGATTGATAATCAAAGCTACTCATTTTTTATAAATACTCCACTAAGCCAATCGATTAACTAACAATGGGCATAAAAAAAAGGCTGACCATTGCTGGCCAGCCTTTTGAAATAATTCAATTGAATTAGAAACGGAAGTGAGAGAACGCTTTGTTCGCCTCCGCCATTCTGTGCGTATCATCTTTCTTCTTCACAGCTGCTCCCTCTCCTTTTGATGCTGCAATGATTTCATTCGCTAAACGATCCATCATTGTTTTGTCACCACGCTTACGTGCATAACCAATTAACCACTTCATTCCCAATGAAACTTTACGTTCAGCGCGTACTTCTGTTGGTACCTGGAAGTTTGCACCACCTACACGACGGCTCTTAACCTCGACAGATGGCATCACATTGTTTAATGCTTTTTTCCAAGTTTCTAAACCGTTTTCTTTTGTACGCTCCTCAACCTTGTCCAACGCATCATAAAAAATAGTAAATGCAGTTGATTTCTTTCCGTCGTACATTAAGTTGTTTACAAACTTAGTTACTAATACATCCTTAAATTTAGGATCTGGTAATACGTAGCGCTTTTTTGGTTTCGCCTTTCTCATGTTGTTAGTTTTTTAAATTCGACCCAACCTTCTGCTTTAACGAAGCATACTGGATCTTTCTGTTAATAAATTATTTCTTCTTACCTGTTGGAGCTGCTTGTCCTGGTTTTGGACGCTTCGCACCATATTTCGAACGAGATTGTAAACGACCAGAAACACCGGCTGTATCTAATGCTCCACGAATGATGTGATAACGCACACCTGGTAAGTCTTTCACACGACCACCACGAATCAATACGATCGAGTGCTCTTGCAAGTTGTGACCTTCACCTGGAATGTAGGCATTCACCTCTTTTTGGTTTGTCAAACGTACACGCGCTACTTTACGCATCGCTGAGTTTGGTTTCTTTGGAGTCGTCGTGTATACACGAGTACAAACTCCTCTTCTTTGTGGACAAGAATCCAAAGCAGGTGACTTAGATTTCCAAGTCATTTGCTCACGTCCCTTGCGCACTAATTGCTGAATAGTTGGCATTTTAGCGTAATTACCTGTTTAATTATAAATTCATTTAATCCCTTATTTCATGCGGCATACTCAAATGAATTGAGTTATCCCACACTAATGGGGGTGCAAATTTAACAATAAGAAAGACAAAACAAAACGGTTTGGCAGAAAATTATTTAAGAAAGCCCTCGATTCCCATTTCCAAACCGCGCAATTCCGCTAGGCCACGCAAGCGACCAATCGCCGTATACCCGGGATTCGTCTTCTTTCCTTCCTGTAAATCATCCAACATCCGATGGCCATGATCCGGCCGAAAAGGCAATCGGTAATCTTGACGCCCAGCTGCAATTCGTTTTCTTTGCTCCTGAACCAGACCTTTCATCACTCCAAACATATCCACATCTCCATCCAAATGATCCGCCTCATGAAAATTACCAAATTCATCGCGGCGCGTCGCACGTAGGTGAATAAAATTAAATCGATGGCCTAAACGCTCCACCATCCCAACTAAATCATTATCGGCACGAACGCCATAACTACCTGTACAAAAGCATAAGCCATTCACATTGCTTTCATAGGCATTCAATAACTGAAGCGCATCGCTTTCTGTACTGACTACGCGTGGCAATCCTAAAATTGGGTACGGAGGATCATCCGGGTGAATCGATAACATCACCCCGGCTTCTTCAGCTGCAGGCGTTATCTCCCGAATAAAATCATATAGGTTTTCCCTTAATTCATTCTCCCCCACCTCGGCATAGGTATCTAGGGCTTCTTGAAAAGACTTCAACGTAAAACTTTCCTCAGACCCCGGCAATCCCGCGATAATATTCCGAATAAGTTTGTCTTGTTTGGCCTGCGTAGACGCATCAAACCATTGTTGTGCACGTGCTATTTGCTCCGTCGTATAATGCTGTTCCGCGCCCGGACGCTTCAATAAGAACAATTCAAATGCACAAAACTCCGCCGCATCAAACCGCAAACCCGTACTTCCATCCGGAAAACGAAAATCTAAATCCGTGCGAGTCCAATCCAAAATCGGCATGAAATTATAACACACCAAATCCAAACCAGCAGCTCCTACATTCCGAATGGACGTTTTGTAGTTCTCGATGTACTGCTTATAATTGCCTGAACGAGTCTTAATATCCTCATGCACAGGAATACTTTCAATCACCGACCAGCTCAATCCGGCAGCTTCAATAATTGCTTTGCGCCCCAAAATGTCTTTCAATTCCCAAACTTGCCCGTTCGGAATCTGGTGCAACGCACTTACTATTCCCGTTGCTCCCGCTTGACGAACGTCCGATAACTTTACAGGGTCATTCGGCCCAAACCACCGCCATGTTTGCTCTAATGCCATAAATATTCTCTTTTTGACTCATTACGCCGGCAGGGTCTCCGCTACCGCTGCCAGGGTCTTGGACCCTGGCAGCGGTAAACTTTTCCGGAAATGTGTTACGCTGCCGGGGATTTAACCCCGGCAGCGTAATCCTACACCCTCTTTTAAAACTACTCTACAAAGCCCAAAAAAGAAAAAACTTACTTGATAATTAATACCATATTCCTGATAAAAGAAAAAACCTTGCCCGTAAAACGAACAAGGTTTTTGTAATCAAGCATTTATATACTTCCTTCAAAATCTGCTGGAAGAGGTGCAAAATTAGGCATTTTTTACAAAGAGCAAAATACTACCCGTTTTGATGCGCCGGACGCAATAAATCCGTCACCGTCTTCACCGGATTAAAAGTCTCTAATGGAACCTCAACAAATAGTGTATTCCAGTTCGCCATCGCTCCATTCCACAATCCCGGTAACTCTTGCGCCTTCAAGGATTTACCATCCTTTGTCTTCTCCGTTATAAAACCTGTCGACATATCCCGGAATTCAATCAAATCACATCCACGCGTCGCACAAACCAAATCCACCGGATTAAAATGCGTCGCACCTCCAAACAAAGCCTTTTGATCCACATCCGACATATCCACTTGTGCAGATTCCACCAATTGCAAAGTCAAATTCCCCGCCGCATCCTGACACCAAAACGGCCCACCTCCCGGCTCACCCGTATTCTTTACCACCCCACATATACGCGTCGGCCTACCCAATATCTTCAACAAGGCAGCAGCCTGCTCCTCCATCGACAAAAAATTAAAATCAGATGAAACTTCATAACCTAAATAGGTCTTGATTTCTAGCAATGCCTCTTCAATTAACTCAGGTTTCAAATCCCCCTTCAAACGCATTTCCAAATACGTAATCCCCTCCAAAATCCATATCAACAAACCGGCTAATGCCTTTTTATACTGTATGGTTGCCAACTTCATGTGATCCGGCACCACATTGTCTATATTCTTGATAAAAATGATATCCGCGGACAAATCATTTAAATTCTCCAACAAAGCCCCATGGCCTGCCGGACGAAACAATAAGCTTCCATCCGATTCACGAAATAACGTATTATTCATATTCACCGCAACCGTATCCGTCGCAGGCTTCTGTTCAGAAAAAGTTACCTCAAACGAAATTCCGTAATGCGATGACCAGATAGGAAGCAAGTGGTCAACCAAAGCCTCAAACCGTCCACGATGTTCCGGAGAAACCGTAAAATGTAAACGAGCCTTTTTGCCATCCGAAGCATATTCCGCAGCCTCCACCAAATGCTCCTCCAATGGTGTCCTAGCCCCCGAAGCATACCGATGAAACTTCAATAAGCCCTTTGGCAACGATCCGTATTCCATTCCCGAAACACCCAATAATTGCTTCAAAACATCAACTTCCGTAGCTCCTTCCGAAGAAATAGCCTTCAACTCCTCATAAAATGCAAAGGATTCCAACTGGCTAAAAAACAAATCAGATTCTTTATTGGGCTGCTCAGACGAAATATATTCAAACAATGACTTAAACATACGCGTTGCCGCACCCGACGCAGGAACCATTTTCAATAAATTCAATGTCCCCCTACGCGATTCAAAACGATCAATATGCGTAGCTAATTCTTCATCCGAAAAACGAACAATCCCATCTCCCACTGTCGCCGATTTTTCTAATTGCATCCAAGGAAAACCCTGCTTGAAATACTCAACTTGTTGGTTCACTTCCTCAGGACGAATACCGCGCGCTGACAATTGCAATAAATCGGATGATGTTAACATAGTGCTGATTTAAAAAAATAAAAATACGCTTTGCGCCGAATTTTCCCTCATAATCAAACAGATAATTTTAAAAATAATGGCCGTATACCAAACGTGCATCTTTATCCTTCAAGCATTTTTTGGTAGATTTGAAGAACATGCAGGATATCCATCACATATTGCAACAACACTGGGGTTACACACAGTTTCGACCCCTGCAACAGGATATCATTGAGTCGGTCCTTAATAATCAAGACACCCTTGCCCTCCTACCCACCGGTGGAGGAAAATCCATCTGCTTTCAAGTACCTGCCCTCGCGAAAGATGGGATTTGTGTGGTCATTACTCCACTGATTGCCTTGATGCAAGACCAAGTGGACCAATTGACGAAAAGAGGAATTCCCGCAATTCCCATCTATTCTGGCATGTCAAAAAAACAAATTGATATAGCCCTCGACAATTGTATCTATGGCCAAATAAAGTTCATTTACATCTCTCCTGAACGACTCAAAACAGACCTGTTTGTCGAACGAGCCAAACAAATGAACATTTCCCTGTTGGTCGTAGACGAAGCACATTGCATTTCCCAATGGGGGTATGATTTTAGACCCCCCTACCTTGAAATCAACAACTTTAGAGAAATCATTCCCAAAGTACCCTGCATTGCGTTAACCGCCTCTGCCAACCAAGAGGTGAAACAAGATATTATTGAAAAACTCGGATTTAAATCTCCGCAAATATTCCAAAAAAGCTTCACACGAGCCAACCTGTCCTATTCCTGTAAATGGGAAGAAAACAAAGATCCCCAACTCGTTCAAATGATTAAGAAGGTTGGTGGCTGCTCCATCGTATATGCACGAAATCGTAGAAAGACTCAGGAAATCGCACAATTACTACAGAAAAATGGGATACTTGCCGACTACTACCATGCGGGATTAGCCACTGACATCCGTACACAAAAGCAACAAGATTGGATTCAAAATAAAACCCATTGCATCGTGGCCACGAACGCATTTGGGATGGGAATTGATAAACCGGACGTCCGACTCGTTGTTCACATGGATCTACCTGACACCCTTGAGGCATATTACCAAGAAGCAGGTCGGGCAGGTCGGGACGAGAAAAAAGCCTATGCCGTCATTCTCGTAGAAGAACAAGACGTCAAAGACCTTCATGCGAATTGGGAAAAGACTTTCCCTACCCCGGCGGTTTTGAGTAAAACCTACCAAGTCATGAGCAATTACTTACAAATTGCGGAAGGTAGCGGCGAATTAACAACCTATGATTTCGATTGGACGGAAATGGCCCGACGATTTCAACTGCCCGCTTCGGAAACCTATTTCGCGATTAAGACCCTCGAAAGTGAAGGATTACTAATCTTAAATGATTCATTCCAAAATCCGTCTAAAATTCGAATTCAAGCAACCGCTGCCGAAGTCTACGACTTCATGATTCGAAACGAGAAATTTGAAACGTTCATCAAATTCCTACTCCGCCATTTTGGAGGGAACCTGTACACTCAGTTTATTTCAATTTCGGAAGTCAATATCAGCCAACTCATCAAAATGCCCTTGGCGGATATCGAACGGATTTTGCAATTATTAACCAAATTTGAAATACTCGAATACGAAAAACAATCGGGCCTCCCAAAATTAACGTTACTTACTCCGCGTGCTAATTCGGAGAATCTACCCATTATTTGGAGTGAATACCTAAAGAAAAAGGAAAGAAGCCAAAGCAAAATTCAGTCCATAGAAACCTATGTTCGCGCAGACAAAACCTGCAGAAACAGATTAATAACGGCCTATTTTGGCGAATCGGACCAACCCAATTGTGGCATTTGCGACAATTGCATTCAGCGCAAAAAAGAATCGAGCGGCAAGGCCTATCCCGAAGGGATGGAAAAGGAACGGAAATTAATTTTGAATTACCTCAAGAACGGGGCAATGAACCTCCAAGATTTAATAGAATGCCTCCGCCCATTAACACAGGCAGAGGCAGCTAAAATGATTCAATATTGCCTCGAAATGGGCGATATTACCTATCAGTCAACAGACGTTTTGGCCTTAGCCTCGTCCTG
>CANGCD010000126.1 GCA_947452215.1 Cytophagaceae bacterium
ACATCGTCAGCGACGGAACAAGGTCCCGAAATATTGCGCAATGATCCCAAAGAACAGGCAGAACATGCGACCATTGTAGATTTAATTCGAAATGACCTGAGCCAAGTTGCCTTTCCGGTCCGCGTAGATCGCTACAAATACATTGAAGAAATCAAAACCCATGAAGGAAATCTTTGGCAAATGTCATCCGTTATTTCAGGGGATGTCCTGCCTGAATACCAGGGTAAAATTGGTCAAATTTTAAAAGCTCTTTTGCCTGCGGGATCCATTACAGGAGCCCCCAAAGCTTCCACGATGCGAATTATTAAAGAATCCGAGGCCTATGAACGCGGATTTTACACGGGAATTATGGGTGAATTTGATGGCAAAAATTTGGATTCCGGCGTCATGATTCGCTTCATCGAACAACGTGGAAATCAACAAATATTTAAAAGCGGCGGCGGCATAACCGTAAATGCCAGAGCCCAATCAGAATACGAAGAATTAATTCAAAAAGTCTATCTCCCCTTTTAACTATGTTCTCATTTTTAGAATCCATTTGTATTTCAAACGGAAAAGCCCTGCATGTCGACTACCATCAAATGCGCGTCAATGAAACTTTTGATACCTTTTTCCCGGAATGGGAACCATTTGATGTGCTGGAAGAAATAGCTAAGGTTAAACTTCCTGCAGATGGTATTCACCGATTCCGCATTACCTATACAGAGGACCCACAAAAAATTGAAGTTCTACCCTATGAACCCAAAATCATCAAAACGTTTGCGTTGGTAGATAGTGGGGAAATCGATTATGGATTCAAATGGGCGGAGCGCGGATTTTTCCAACAAATATTAGATGCACACCCGGAAGCAGATGAAGTCATTTTTCATAAAGATGGAATTATTCAAGACTGCACATTTGCCAATTTAGCCTTTCTAAAGGATGAAGTTTGGTATACACCTGAGGCACCCATGCATTGGGGAACGACACGAGCACGTTTGTTGGTTGAAGATCAAGTCGAAGAAACTGATATTTTAGTAGCTGAATTAGATCAATACGAACGTATTTGCCTGATTAATGTCTTTCGCCCCTTATCCCTTGAAAACTCGATTGCCATCACCGATGCAATTGTGTAATTTCACATCATGAGTAGCACCAAGAGTCCGGCTTTTTTATTGCATCAAAAATTCCCCTTTGAACCTACACCTTCGCAGGCGGAATTATTCAATAAACTGAGCACATTCATTTTAAACGAGGACGAATGGGCACCTTTGACTTTCATCATTCGAGGCTATGCGGGAACGGGTAAAACCACCGTTATCTCGACGCTCATCAAGATTCTAGGCACATTTTCGTTTAAAACGCAATTATTGGCACCCACCGGTCGGGCGGCCAAGGTCATGGCAAATTATTCCAAGAAAAAAGCGTCAACGATTCATAAGAAGATATACCGACAAGTCAGCAGTCCGAATTCGGGAGCTTTGGTATTTCAACGGATGAATAATTATGCAACGAATACCGTATTCATTGTCGATGAGGCTTCCATGATTACCGATGAATCTGATTTTGGACAGAATAGTTTGCTTACGGATTTAATTGAATACGTTTTCACGAATCCTGAAAATGGACACACAGGTAATAAGTTGATATTCGTTGGCGATACAGCCCAATTACCACCCGTGGGCAAAACCTTATCACCTGCACTTGCTAAGGACTATGTCTCGAATGAATTTCACATGGATGTCATGGAACATGAATTAATTGATGTCATGCGGCAAGATATTCATTCAGGTATTTTATACAATGCGACCAATTTACGTGGTTTATTGGCCAATAATTCGACTTCAATCCAATTCAATACAGCATCATTCAAAGACTTTTTCCGCATGACGGGCGAAAAGATGGAAGATGGTATGCATTATGCGTATCGGAAATTTGGGAAAGAGGATACGATTGTATTAACACGCTCGAATAAAAGTGCAGTCCAATTCAATGAATTTGTCCGACGGACGATCTTATACCAAGAGGATGAAATATCTTCTGGAGACCTTTTAATGATTGTGCGTAACAATTACCATTGGTTGGACGAAGATTCGCCTGCTGGATTTTTGGCAAATGGTGATTTTGTGGAAGTGATGAAGATTAAAAAAGAGGAAGAAATGCATGGATTGAGGTTCATGAATGTGATTCTTCGATTATGTGATTATGAGGAACATCCCGAGATTGAAGCCAAAATTCTATTAGATACACTACATTCCGCTGAATCAGCCTTAGGAAAAGAAGCCAATAAAAAACTTTACGATTCGGTTTGTGAAGATTATGCACACATCACAAAGAAAAAAGAGCGCTTAGAAGCCATTCGTAAAGATCCCTATTTGAATGCATTACAAGTCAAATTTGCCTATGCACTTACCACACATAAATCACAAGGTGGGCAATGGAAAGCCGTTTTTGTGGACCAAGGTTATTTGAAAGAGGATCAAGTAGATGCTGAATATATTCGTTGGCTCTACACTGCTATCACCCGTGCGACTCATGAATTATTTTTAGTCAATTTTCACGAACGCTTTTTTAATTAAGCTTGGCTGTAGCCAGCGCATCATTCTCCATATCCATGAGACCGTCCGCCTCAAAGTGCATCAATAAATCGCCTAGAATATTATGTAAGTGTATTAGCTTCTCCTCACCTATCACCTGAGCAATTTCTTGATCAACACGCAAGCGACAAACATGCAATGCCGAAATGAATTCTGCGCCCATGTTCGTTTTTTGAATTAAACTCGCACGCTGGTCGGCAGGATGTTTAATACTTTGCAAAAAACCTTTTTCAATTAATTCTTGAACCAGTTTACTCATGGCTTGCTTCGAAACGCGAACCGTCTTGGCAATCTCAGCAGCCGTTGTCCCCTCCTCTTTTAGATTCATCATGACCATGACGTGGCCAACTTTAAAATCATGAAAACCCAATTCCGCCAAATGTTTTGCATTCAGCGACTTAATTATCCGATACGACTTTCCTACAAGTCGGGATAAAAACATTTGGGAATCTTCACGTTTATCAAACATAACACAAATTTAATCGATTAAAATTAGTCAACCAAATTGACTTTATTATAAAAAGACGTAGCTTTGCATCAAATTTCAAGACATGACTGACACTCCGAAACCCAAAAAAAACTTACCTAAAATCATTTTAGGCACAATCGTTCTGCTAGGATCTATCTACGGATATACCAAATACCGCCATGCCACAACGCATGAAGAAACAGATAACGCCCAAATTGAGACCTATTTTGTTCCCATCTTGCCGCGCGTAGCTGGCTTTGTCAAAACAGTTAATGCACATGACTATGAGCAAGTGAAACAAGGAACTGTTTTGGTTGAAATCGATTCCGAAGAAGCGAAATTAGCATTATCCGAAATGGAGGTTGATTTGGAACAAGCACGTATCGATGTAACAAGTGCTAAAGCGAATTTAGTGAGTTTACAAAAAGCGATAGTGGCCCAACAAGCATCCGTAAAAACTGCGGAATACTTAAAATCAAAGGCAGAACGCGATTTAAATCGCAATGCTGAATTAGAAAAGGCAAAAGCAATTACGCACCAACAATACATCGATTCGAAGGATCAAGTCGAATTAGCTAACATTAAATATTATGGAGCTATTGATGAAATCACAAGCACAAAATCAAAATTAGCTATACAAGAATCAGCTGTAAAACGCGCCGAAAACCTAGTTAAAAATAAGGAAGTGAAGATTGCCCAACAAAAATTAAAATTGGGTTATTATCAGGTATTAGCGCCAGTTTCAGGCAAAATAGGGAAAAAGGCGATTGAACCAGGGCAATTCATTCAAGTATCACAACCCTTAATGACAATTGTAGATAATAATACATTCTGGGTTGTTGCGAATTTCAAGGAAACGCAGGTGCAACATTTGCATGCAGGAATGGAAGCTGAGTTAACGATTGACGCATTCCCGAACGAGAAAATAAAAGGGAAAGTCGTTTCTATCTCGGAATCAACAGGAGCAAAAACATCTTTATTACCTCCCGATAACGCATCTGGAAACTTTGTCAAAGTAACGCAACGAATTCCAGTCAAAATCGAAATTTCGGATTTGGCTAAGTACAAATCGATGTTGCGTGCAGGTATGTCATTGGAGGTTTCTATCCCATTGAACTAATTCTATGGAGCGCCCGAAAGGATTTGCCAAATTTATTATCGTTATAACCACCATTACGGCTGCCGTCATGGAGTTATTAGACACGACCATTGTCAATGTGGCCTTGAATCAAATTTCAGGTGCCTTAGGGGCGACGATCGAGGATATTGCATGGGTTATTACGAGTTATGCGATTGCCAATGTTGTGATTATTCCCATGACCGGATTCTTAGGGGAATATTTTGGTCGGAAAAACTACTACCTCGGTTCCATGATTCTATTCGGGATTGCCTCTTATTTCTGTGGCATGAGTGATGGACTTTGGGAACTTGTCTTCTGGCGATTTATCCAAGGAATTGGTGGTGGAGCCTTATTATCTACCTCACAGGCCATTTTATTTGATGCATTTGAACCTGAAGAACGTCCCATGGCATCCGGATTTTTCGGTATGGGTATCATTTTAGGACCTTCACTAGGCCCCGTTTTAGGAGGCTACTTAGTTGACAACTTCCACTGGTCGGATATTTTCCTTGTCAACATCCCGATTTGCATCATCGCGGTCATCTTAACCGTCGTTTATATTGACCGAAAAGAAGGCGAAGGTGCGAACCGACGAAACATGACGATCGATTATCCTGGCATCTTGTTATTGATGATTACGGTTGGCGGACTTCAATTCATGCTTGAAAAAGGAGAATCCGAAGATTGGTTTGATTCTCAATTAATCAATATTTGCGCATTTCTTTTTGTAGGTGGCCTAGCCGCATTTATATACCGAGAGCTACATACAAAACAGCCGGTAGTTAATCTGCGTATATTCCAAAATCAGACATTTACCATGAGTTCCATTTTTACGCTCGTGGGTGGATTTGGATTATTTACATCCGTATTCGTTTATCCGATTATGGTTCAACGAATCAATGGATTAACCCCAACCGAAACCGGATTATCCTTGATGGTACCCACGTTTTTAGGTGTATTCCTATTTCCTGTGATTGGACGAGCCCTATCCAAAGGAGCCAAACCTCTCCCCTTCATGGTGTTCGGAATTTTGATCTACATCGTCTTCGGATTTATTGGTGGAGAATCCACGAGTGATATGGGAAGATGGGACTTTTTCCCCATGCAAATGTTACGCGTTATCGGCGTTTCTTGTTTGCAAATGCCTTTGATAAATCAGGCCGTTGCCGGACTGAAACCCAACGAATATGCGTCAGGAATTTCATTAACAAATATGATACGCCAGCTGGGTGGGGCATTCGGTATCGCTGTTGCCAATAATTATGCAACTACGCGAGCAGCTCAGCATCGAAGTGATTTGTTAGCTAACGTAACCGCAGAGAATCCATTATTCCAACAACGTTTTCAGGGTATTTCACAGACTTTGGCACAAAAGACAGGTGAAATTCAACGAGCGAGTGAAATGGCTTATAAGCAGATTGATTTGATTGTTACAAAGCAAGCTTACTATTTAGCCTATTTAGATACATTCCGTTTAGTATCGATCATCTTTATCTTGATATTCCCGTTCGTATTCTTGATAAAAACGCCTAAGAAAGACAAAAAAGAAATTGAAAAAATATTAAAAGCCAGTGAAGAGGCTCATTAATGCTATGAAGAAAATTGCTCTATTATTATTTGCCACATTTAGTTTACAGGCACAGACAAATTCAGATTTATCCACTTTGGTGACAAAGGCTTTAGACTATGCCCCAGCATTAAAGGCACAAAAAACGCAATTGCGCATTGGAGATACGAAAACTCAAATCCAACAATCCTTGGCTCAGCCAGTGATTGCCTATGAAGCAGGGATTACTCGTGTAGACCCAGTATCGAAAGTAAGCTTTGCAACAGGTGGAACACCATCTATCTTGCAATTCCAGCCTAACATGAACTACAATACCAATTTTGTTGCAAGCCAAACACTTTATGATTGGGGGAAAAATAAAATTGCGATTGAAAAAAGCCAATTAGAAACACAATTAAGTAAGACACAAATTGATCAAAGTGCAATTGGGATGGCATATCAAATCGCGACGATTTATCACCAAATCTTGTTTTTGCAAAATGTGCTGCGAATCCAACAATCGGAATTGGTTCGAATTAAATCCCAATCAGCTATCGTAGAACAACAATTGAAATTAGGTGAAGCCTTGCAGTTAGATGCGATGAGTCTTCGGATTCGTATCCAAAATCAAGAAACGAAGATTGGAGAAACAGATACACAATTGAATAAATTAATTGATTACCTGGATACGCAAACAGGACAGTCGGTAAAGAACTTCATCAAACCTATCCAAACGAGCATTCAATCCACAGAAACAATAGGCAACAATCCAATCTTTGCCTCATTAAATGCGGAAAACGCAGTCCTGCAACAAGAAATCATTTTGCAAGATAAGTCAAGCGCTCCTACCCTTTCAGGTGCAGCAAGTTTGGGATTACGTAACGGTTTCTTACCTCGAATTAACGGCGAGGTTCCTGCCTTTGCAGATGATTTCAAAATCAATACGATGGTGGGCTTAAAATTAAATGTGCCCATCTATTCAGGCAAGCGCGCATCGATGCAGAAAAATATTGCTCAAATCCAACAAGAGCGTATCGCTTTGCAGAAAGAAGATGCCAACGCCAAATTAGCCTATGAAGTTCGTCAAGGTGATGCGAATACAAAAACGATATTAGCGAAGTTGGCAACTCAGCACCAACTCATTGAACAGGCCAAATATGCCTATCAATTAGGTGAAGCGCGCTACAAAGAAGGCACCATTAAACAATTGGAATTAGATCAAATTCAAAACACCTTGGAAGAAGCCCAATTGCAGGAGGAGAATTTCAAACTGCAATTGAACCTCCAACAATTGGACTTGTTAAAAACCAAGGGTGTTAAATTCTGGGAACTATAAGTTGAAAAGTTCAGCCAAACCAGGCTCAATTAATTTTCCGTTTATCATCGTGAGGCCTTTATTTAGGGCCTCATTTTGATTACAAGCAGCTTCCCAACCGTGGTTCGCAATCAATAAAGCATAGGGCAAGGTAGCTTGCGTGAGCGCTTGCGTAGATGTTTGAGGAACAGCGCCGGGCATATTGGCCACGCAATAATGTTGGATTCCATCCACGACATATACGGGATTTTCATGGGTCGTAGGTTTGCATGTTTCGATGCAACCTCCTTGGTCAACAGCTACATCAACCAAAACTGTCCCTGCTTGCATACGAGTTAGATCAGTACGTTTAATTAAATGGGGAGCTTTTGCCCCATGTAATAACACGGCTCCTATAACCAAGTCGACATACGGTAAATGCTCTTGAATCGCAAATTCTGTCGAATACTGCGTAGCAACGTTTGCAGGCATCACATCACTTAGGTAACGTAATCTCGCTAAGTTGGTGTCCATAATGGTCACATGAGCCCCTAAACCCGCAGCCATTTTAGCAGCTTGTGTACCCACGACGCCACCACCCAAAATCAATACATTCGCAGGCTTCACCCCAGGAACGCCACCTAGCATTTTCCCTTTGCCACCTTGCGGTTTACCTAAAAAATAGGCACCTACTTG
>CANGCD010000127.1 GCA_947452215.1 Cytophagaceae bacterium
AGCATAGTCCAAATCCAAGCTATACCACTCGCCTCCGCCATAATAGGTTTTGGCCTGTACAAAACTCGTTTTGGAGACAATTTTCTCCAATTTATCGTAAGGGTTTTCTAGGAAATTTCCGGTGTCCATGAGGAGACCCAACCAAGGTGAATTCACCGTATCATGAATGCGTAACATGCCTTCCGGGATAGATCCAAGGCCCCAGTGGTTTTCGAGGGCCAACAAAACACCACATTCCTCCGCTTTTTGCAAGCATTGCTGGATGCCATCCACACACCATTTATATCCATCGTCTTCGGTATAACCCGGCAATATGGGTTCAATACCACGATGAGCCATTAAATCATCGAAACTCTTGATCGTATTCCAGCGCCCCGTATTTAATCGAAGACAAGGAATTCCCATTTTATAAGCGAGTTCGATGCAATGATTCGTGTGATCGACATGCGTTTTTAATTCGGCTTTGTCGGGGGTCACAAAACCCTGGTGAATCGACAAACAGGTCATCGCGATGCCATTCAAGAAGGCATGTTTTTTGAGTTTTTGGAGATAAGCATTGTCCTCGCTTTCCATTTGTCGGTGCAGGACATCAATCCCATCCAAACCCAGTTTGGCAGCCTCATCAATCACCTTTTCGATCGGGAATTTATCCCCTTTGAAATGCCAATAAGAATAGGATGATACACTAAGTTTGATTTTCGGTTGGAGCACGGGTGCCGCCGCTGCCATTGAAACGGCTGGTGCTGCCGAAGCAAGCGCTGCGGCCGAGATAAAATTTCGTCTGTTCATAGGTTTAAGGTTTTCGTTGCTAACTTACAGAATATTATAGGTTTATGTATGTACTTAGATGAAATTTGCGATTACTGCATGGGTCTGCCCTTGGTCGAGGAGACGCAGCCCTTTGGCCCGGATCACATTGTTTACAAAGTCAAAGGCAAGATGTTTTTGCTCGTAGGCATCGAAGAAAAACCAGTTCGATTTAATGTCAAATGCAATCCTGAACGCGCCATACAGCTTCGGGAGGAATTCCCGCATGCCGTATTACCGGGCTACCACATGAATAAAAAACACTGGAATACGGTCGTGATGGGCGAAGGGCTAAGCAAGGCACAATGCGAGGAGATGATCCGGCATTCGTATGATTTGGTGGCGAAACAAAAATAATTTTATAACCCCAGGTTTTAACCTGGGGTTTAGGATATACCACATCCAGCCTTCGGCTATCCCTAGGCTAAAGCCTAGAGTTATGATGTACACCCTACATTTATAGCCCCAGGTTTTAACCTGGGGTTTGGGATAGACACATCCAGCCTTCGGCTATCCCTAGGCTAAAGCCTATGGTTATGATGTACACCCTACATTTATAGCCCCAGGTTTTAACCTGGGGTTTAGGATATACCACATCCAGCCTTCGGCTATCCCCAGGCTAAAGCCTAGGGTTATCACATTTCTGATAATTTCATCCTCCCCCTAAAATCCCTTGCAATTCCGCCCCATCGAAGCTAGCTTTGGTAAAGCACAAAGGATTGCCTAAACCAAGAAATCACGATATGAAATATATTATCCTATTTTTATTACTTCCAATCCTGAGTTTGGCACAGCAGGCCAACTGGGAATTAGGGGGGTTCAAAAAAGCCGATATGCAAAATCCCATCATGAAACCGGACATTCATGCCCGTTTTTTTTGCCCCATTCAGAAAAAAATGATTGGTTGGGAAAACAAAAATGTCTTGAACCCCACGGCATTGGTCTATCAAGGCAAAGTTCACTTACTTTATCGGGCGCAGGATTCCTTAGGAACTTCGCGCATTGGCATGGCGATTTCCGAAGATGGGATTCATTTTACGAAACAAGCCGCACCTATTTTGGCTCCTGGCGAAGATGCATTTAAAACCTATGAATGGAAAGGGGGCATCGAAGACCCACGCGTCATCGAGACCGAAGATGGACAGTTTTTATTGACCTACACGTCTTATGATGGCAAAACTGCCCGACTCTGTTCCGCAATTTCGAAAGACCTGCAACATTGGCAAAAATTAGGACCGATGCTTTCGAGTCCAAAATACATCAATCTCTGGTCCAAGTCGGGGGCTATCGTAGGTAAGGAAAAAAACAGTCGGGTTATCGCCACCAAAATCGACGGATATTATTGGATGTATTTTGGTGACACCGACTTATTCATGGCCAAATCCAAAGACCTAAAAACCTGGGAAGTCTGCGAAAATGCAGAAAGCCAAGTCAAAATATCTGTCCTCCACCCGCGCATGGGTTATTTTGATTCACGCTTAGTCGAGCCCGGACCTTACGCCTTACTGCGCACCGATGGAATCCTCTTAATCTACAACAGTAGCAATGCTGCAAACTTCAATGAAGCCAAATTTCCTAAATTTACCTATGCAGTAGGCCAAGCACTTTTTGACGCAAGTAAACCGTATAAACTGATCGAGCGAAGTAAGGAGGCATTCATTTGGCCCGACAAAGACTACGAGCGTGTAGGAGAAGTCAACGAAGTTTGTTTCGTGGAAGGTCTCGTACATTTCAAGGGCAAATGGTTTATGTATTATGGCACGGCCGATTCCAAAATTGCGGTGGCTATAAAACAGTAGAGACGCGATACTTCGCGTCTACGCCCAACTGTAGAGACGCGATACCTCGCGTCTATTTATTTTAGTTTAAGACGCGAAGTATCGCGTCTCTACATAATTTTTGACGTGGGATATCGCGTCTCTACGATTTAAAAACATGATAACAGGCATTCACCACATCGCCATCATTTGCTCAAACTACGAAGTATCCAAGCACTTCTATACCCAAAAACTAGGCTTCAACGTCATCCGCGAAGTATACCGCGAAGCGCGCGACTCCTACAAATTGGACCTGGAAGTCAATGGCTTATACCAGATCGAACTCTTCTCCTTCCCGAATCCACCGGCGCGAACCTCCCGACCGGAAGCTTCTGGATTGCGGCATTTGGCCTTCGCCGTGGACGATTTGGACGCAATGGTCGAGGAACTAAATCGGCAAAATATTGCATCTGAACCCATCCGAATCGATGAATTTACAGGAAAACGCTTTACTTTTATAGCAGATCCCGATGATCTGCCTATTGAATTTTACGAGAAATGAATCGAATTGATAAGAAACCCCTTGCGGATTTAGGTTATGGTTTTGTTACACCTGAATACTTGCAAACGGGTTCTGATGAATACCTATACCGCAATGCTAACATCCAAAAAACTGAATATCGCAATTTAAGTTCGCGCGAAATCAGCATTTTGGAGGCCAATTTAAATGAGGCCGAAAACTGGAAAGACATTTGGGTCAAAGATGGTTTTAACCCTTACCTCGTAAAAAATTGCCGTTTTTTTGGATTAATTCGAATCGGATTGCTCGAATCCTGCTACCTCGAATTCAAAAACTTACGCATGCCGGTGGGCATCTATAACTCGACAATCATTTCAAGTGATTTTGGAGATAACGTCGCCATCGATCGCGTGAACCTCCTCTCCCACTTTCAGATTGGAAATGAAGTCATGATCCTGCAGGTGAATGAATTAGCTACCACCCCGACAGCCAAATTTGGTAATGGAATCGTCAAAGATGGGGAAGCAGAACGCATTCGTATTTGGCTCGAATTAGGTAACGAAAATGGCGGTCGGAAAGTCATTCCCTTTATCGGGATGCGCCCTGCAGATGCCTTTTTGTGGACGCAGGATCGCGATGACCAAGCTTTGCAAGCGGGTTATTTCAACCTGACCCAACAAGAATTTTCGACACACCGAGGCTATTACGGCCAAATCGGGGATCGTACGGTGATCAAAAACACGGGCATCATCAAAGATGTCAACATGGGTTCGGACACCTACATCAAGGGAGCGAACAAACTCAAGAATTTAACCATCATTTCCTATCCGCATGCCTCCACGCAAATCGGGGAAGGTTGTGAAATCGTGAATGGCATTATCCATGAAGGTTGTCGGATATTTTATGGCGTCAAAGCCGTTCGTTTTATATTGGCTGCGCACTCGCAATTAAAATATGGGGCGCGTTTGATCAACTCCTTTTTAGGTAGTAATTCAACGATTTCCTGTTGTGAGGTGTTGAATGCGCTCATTTTCCCCGCACACGAACAACACCACAACAACTCCTTTTTATGTGCAGCCATCATACATGGCCAAAGCAACATGGCAGCAGGTGCGACACTTGGCTCGAATCACAATTCCCGTGGCGCGGATGGCGAATTACAGGCAGGACGCGGTTTTTGGCCCGGATTATCCGTTGCCTTAAAACACAATTCTAAATTCGCGGCCTTCAACCTCATTTCCAAAGGAAACTATCCCGCTGAAATCCATAACCCGATTCCGTTCTCTTTATTAGGAAACGACGATTCATCCGGCGGCTTATTGATCATTGCTGGATATTGGTTCCAATACAACATGTACGCCATCGCACGAAATGCTTGGAAATTTGCAGCGCGGGATCAACGCGTCGAGAAAAACATGTTATTGGAATTCGACTATTTAGCACCGGATACCGTGAGTGAAATGTTGCATGCACGGTATTTGTTCTGTAAATGGGTCGGCGATGCACTCGAAAAGGACGCTGCAGCCGGCAAAGCCTGGTTGGAAAATCCTCTGAACGCCAACGAGAACTTAGCCGTTTGGGCGACAGGTATTGAAAACTCGAAACGCAAGACACGGGTAGCTAAAATTCACCGTGCCTATCAAATATTTGGTGACTTGTTGCAATACCATGCTGCCAAAGAGTGGGTAGCAACGTTTACCCGGAATCCCAATCAAAAGCCTCTTGACCTATTGAATAAAACCCTTGCAAACGCGACGGCGATTCAGACTTGGGATAATTTGGGCGGCCAACTCATCCCCTCGGGAGCAGTTGCGGACCTAAAAGATCAGATCAAATCAGGTGACATGAAAACCTGGTCGGAAGTACACGCATTCTACGAAAAGCAAGCCGCATTATATCCGGATCAAAAATTCGAAAATGCACTGAATGGATTATTGAAAGTGAATCCTAATGCCATCGACAACATTTCTACTTGGTTAGCCAAAGCGGTTGACACATCCCGTTTCTTAACCGAGGGCATCGAAAAATCACGTGCCAAAGATTACCAAGACCCTTTCCGCTTAGCGATGTTTGGCAATGCCAAAGAACTCGAAGCGGTGATTGGCGATTTAAATGAAAATGAATTTATTCAGCAGTCGAAGGTTGCACAGCAGGTGTTTGAGGAGAAAATAAAAGGCTTAGTGTAAGTCCTTTGGCGATCCCCAGGTTAAAACCTGGGGTTATAAGTTTCATTGGCAAACCTTAGAGTTTATAACCCCAGACTTTAGTCTGGGGATTAAGACGCGAGGTATCGCGTCTCTACAACATACAAAAAAAGCCCCAAGCATCGCTTGGGGCCCTCCAACGTCCAACGTCCAATGTCCAAAGACTAACGTCTAACGAACATCTAACGTCTAATTTATGGCTTATTCGAATCCACCTTCAATCTTTCCTCACGGTTCGAAATTTCCCATGCCATGTAGAATACCAATCGGCCTACTTTTTGCACTTGGTCAAATTCGATTTTCTCCACATCATCACCTGGCTGGTGATAATCATCGTGCACCCCATTGAAGAAGAATGCAACTGGAATACCATGTTTGGCAAAATTATAATGATCTGATCGGTAATAGAAACGGTTCGGATCGTTAGGATCATTGAAACGGAAATCCAATTCCAAACCTACGTGTTTCTTGTTTTGCTCCACTAAAACCTCGCGCAAAGACGATGATAATTTGTCGGAACCAATCTCGTAAATATAATCCGGTTTGCCCATGTGCTCGTCATCGTAGCGACCCGTCATATCGGTATTAATGTCACAAACCGTATTTGCCAAGGGGAATAAGGGATGGTTTGAATACCACTCGGAACCCAATAAACCTTTTTCTTCGCCAGTCACCGTCATAAACAAAATACTACGACGTGGTCTTTTTCCTTCCGCAGCTGCCTTACCAAAAGCCTCCGCCAATTCCATCACGGTAACCGTTCCTGAACCATCATCATTCGCACCATTGTTTATCTTTCCATCGAATGAAATTCCAATGTGATCATAATGTGCCGTCAAAATCACGACTTCATCTTTCTTATCTGTACCCTCCAAATAACCTACTACATTATACGTATCGACAGGTTTTTCCGTACGCTCGATCGTCAAGCTAATCGGAGAGGATTTGAATTTAGCAGGAACTGATTTTTTCGCAGATGCTACCGATGCTTTATATGCCAATAAATCTGCTTCGGTCGTTCCCAAAATTTCAGCCGCCATGGCAGTTGAAATCAATAACACCGGAGCTTCATTAGGAGATGCCGCAACATCCGCGAAGACCATGCGCTCATTTCCAAAACGTTGCATCATGACCTGACGCTGACGCAATTGATTACCAAAGTCTTTTTCCGACTTATCTGAAATCAAAATCAAACCCTTCGCGCCCAAGGCCTGCGAACGCTTCAATTTCTCTTTCCAGCCATCGCCTTTCCCAAATGCCGAGGGATCTTTGGTGCCAGATAATACATAATTTCCTTGCGCATCTTTGGCCTCACCTTCGAACGCCAAAACATATTTACCTTTGGCAGCTAATTTATCATAATCCGTAAATCCAGCTTGTTGGACCCCGTATCCCGCAAACACGACAGATACCTTCGAATCTGCTGCAACGGGTGCTAACGCATTCGCCATAAATTGACCTAAATAATCATAGGACTTAGCCTTAATGGATAAAGCTACTTTCGTCCAAGAACGATTCACTAAATCCACTTTTTGGAAATAAGAACCATTGACAGGCGCTAAACCTGATTTCTTGAAATGATCTGCGATGTAGTTGGCCGCCACTTTCTGCTCCGCTGAACCCGTATTTCGTCCTTTTAAGCTATCAGACGCAATAAATGTAAGGTGTTTTTTCAAATCCTCCGCCTTAATCGTTAAGGCATACGGAACGGGATTTGACTGAGCCGAAGCTCCGAATGGAATAATTTTAGCGAGTAAAATAAGCGCTAAAACATAGATTGTTGATTTTTTCATTGTTTAAAACAAATTTAAGGAAAGCGAAGTTAAGGAATCAAAAATAAATCGCTAAAAAAACATTACTTTTGTGGCGATTTTCAATCCCAATTCAGACGAATTTTATGACCCCTAATTTCAAATACCGGGAAGATTTTTCATTGCGTCATAACAATGTTGAACCTGCCGACGTATCCGCCATGTTGAAGGAAATCGGCGTAGCTGATTTAAATACACTCATCAATCAAACTGTACCTGAAAAAATTCGTTTGGCACAAGGCCTTCGCCTACCTGCTCCGAAAACAGAATTTGAATTCCTTCGTGATTTCAAACAAATTATGGGTCAAAACAAAATTTTCAAGAGCCACATCGGTTTAGGTTATTTTGACACCTTCACGCCTACCGTGATTTTGCGAAATATATTGGAAAATCCATCTTGGTACACGGCCTACACGCCTTACCAAGCAGAAATCGCGCAAGGTCGTTTGGAAATGTTATTGAATTACCAAACGATGGTCATCGACCTAACCGGCATGGAATTAGCAAATGCATCTCTTTTAGATGAAGGAACTGCTGCCGCGGAAGC
>CANGCD010000128.1 GCA_947452215.1 Cytophagaceae bacterium
AAAATCAAGGATTCATCCTTTACTTTTTCAAGGGAGAATACGGCTTTAATCCCTTTCCCGACACCCATTTTGCGGATACGTTTACGTACCAAAGAGGCCAAATAACATTCCCGCGTATCAAATAAATCTGCTGTACGCAATTGCGTCGGATCTAATTTTCCGCCAGCTCCCATGGAACTCGCAATCCGATAACCTAAGTCATAGGCTGTTTTCAATAATGTGATTTTGGGTGTAACCGAATCAATGCAATCCATCACATAATCAAAGCGCGTTTGCTCCAATAGCTCTTTGGCAGCCTCTGGGCTTAAAAAGGTCTCAATACTCGTTAATTTCAAGGCTGGATTGATGGCCAATAAGCGTTCAGCCATGATTTGAGCTTTCGAAACGCCGTGATTGGTTGATAAAGCGGGCAATTGCCGATTTCGGTTGGTCGGGTCCACCACATCACCGTCTACAATGGTCATGGTCCCCACGCCTGCACGGGCTATGAATTCAGCGGCAAAGGAGCCGACACCGCCTAGGCCAACAATAAGCACATGGGCATTTTGCATTTTTTGGATTCCTTCGGTGCCGATTAACAATTCGGACCGACTGAGCCAACTAAGGTCATTTTCTTGTAACATTAGGCAATTTCTTCCTTGATTTGGTATTGAGTTGTCTTGTCGGAATTTGTGATGAGTAATTCACCTAAAAATCCGGCGACGAATAATTGTACCCCTAAAATGATGGCAACTAATGCCAAAAAGAACAAAGGGTTGTCGGTGACATTCCGGTACTTGAGATTATTCGCGATGTTATAAAGCTTTTCGCCAATTAACCACAGGGTGATTAGAGATCCAGAAAAGAATGACAAAATCCCTAAACTGCCGAACAGGTGCATGGGTCTTTTGCCAAAAGTCTGAACAAAGGTGATGGATAGTAAATCCAAGAAACCATAGAGGAAACGTTCCAAGCCAAATTTGGTTACCCCATATTTACGTGCTTGGTGTTGAACCACCTTTTCGCCAATCTTCGTAAAACCATTCCATTTAGCCTGGACCGGGATGTAGCGATGCATTTCACCGTATAACTTAATGGTCTTGACCACCTCTAATTTATAGGCTTTCAAGCCACAGTTGAAATCATTCAAATAAACCCCAGACAAGGCACGAGTAGCTGCATTGTACAATTTTGTTGGTATTGTTTTGGAAATAGGATCGAAACGTTTCTGTTTCCATCCGGATACCAAATCATAAGCATCCGTCGTAATCATCCGGTATAATTCCGGAATTTCGTCTGGAGAATCCTGTAAATCAGCATCCATGGTGATGACCACTTGTCCGCTTGCCTTTTGGAATCCTTCATGCAAAGCAGCTGATTTGCCGTAATTACGGGCAAATGAGATTCCTTTGATGCTTGCATACTGTTTGGATAAATCCTGTAATACTTGCCAAGAATCATCCTTGCTGCCATCATTGACAAAAATCATTTCATAGGAGAATTGATTTTTTTGCATGACCTGATCAATCCACGAACATAATTCGGGAAGCGATTCAGCTTCGTTATACAAGGGTACTACAATGGATATTTGCAACATAGTTGGGCTTCAAACAAACAAAAATACAAATTTCAACGGATAATTTAGTCGAATATCAAATAGTAGGGTTTTAATAATTGGATGAATTCAGGTGTATAGCTTTTATCTTCTTTTTTGATGCACAGAATTTCTGTTTCTTGCCGACTATCCTGAAAGGATCCTTGCGCCATCCATCGGAGCGTTTCATGGCTGTTTTGATGTTTGACTTCACAGAGGTGATTGATGTAAAGCCCTATAGCATTTGCCGCTTGTTCGAATTGCTTCATGCCCACGGGTGGATAAAGGACGGTGAATTTTCCATCGGGACTCAATAATCGTTGAATACCCGTTGCCAATTCCGCAGGACTTAAGGTATCACTATGCATGGCTTGGTTTTTTGAAGCAATGCTATTTTTCAAATGATTGATGAAGAAAGGAGGATTACAAATAATAAAATCATGCTGTCCCACATATTCGGCCAGACTATTAGCATGTATTTGAATAGTTGAATTCCGCAATTCACTTATGTTCTCTGCGGCTAATTGTGCCACTTCGGATTGGATTTCAATGCCGGTAAAATGGGTATTTGGGTGGGCTTGTGCTAGCATACCGATGAGCAATCCGCATCCCGTTCCGATGTCCAATGTGTTTTGTTGGGGGAACTGTGCCGACCATGCGCCAAACAAACAGGCTTCCGTCGTAATTTTTAATCCGGGATTACCGTGAGCCAGTGCAAATTGTTTAAACTGAAATATAGATCTATTTTCGGCCATAATCTGCCGGATTTTCACCCCAATCTTCGGTTTCCCATTTCAAGATTTTGGTCGTATAGCTGTTGGCTTTTAGCCATTCAATCGCTCGGTCAACCAAAATAAAGAGATCCTCGGTCTTTGCATTTCGTTCCAAGTTTGTCTTGATTGCTTTGTTCCGTACCCATGCGATGGCTGTGCGCGAATCGGAATATAAGGGGAATGGGCAATCTAATTTTTTCAGGTAAGAGAGGCCGTGAACGATCGCCAAGAATTCGCCTAAATTGACAGTTCCCACCGGAAATGGTCCGCGTTTAAATAGCACTTCCTTGGTTGCCGTATTGACCCCTTGGTATTCCAAAATCCCTGGATTTCCCGCGCAAGCAGCATCTACAGAAATACTGGGAACGATATAGTTCCCGGCACTGCCCGTTGGCTTTAGCGTTTTCGTTGCCTTCGGATTAATACTTGCCCAGTAATTTTTCTTAGATGCCGATTCAGCTTCTTGTCTTGACTCAAAGGATTTGTACTGCGCGTTCGGGAAGCCCTTGATATTTTTCTCTGTTTCAGCCCAAGAGTCAAAGATGCCTTTTTTATGGCCTTCCCAAATCACATAGTATTTCTGCTTTTTGGCCATTATCCTAAACGTGATTTGACGATTTTGATGGCAATCGCAATCAAAATGACCCCAAACACTTTACGTAAAACCTGGGTCCCTGCATTGCCTAATTTATTTTCAATCCAAACGCTCGATCGTAACACGATGTAAATGAAGATCAGGTTGATTAATATACTCACCATAATGTTTTCCTCTTCGAATTGGGATTTTAAGGAAATCAAAGTCGTCATGGTTCCGGCTCCTGCAATGATGGGAAAAGCCAAAGGAACGATGCTGTGCGCAGATCCCTCTTGTACTTCTTCGGATTTGAAAATGTTACGCCCTAAGGTCATCTCTAAACCGATTAAAAAGATAATTAACGCGCCCGCCATGGCAAATGAGTTTGTATCGACGCCAAAAAAGCGTAAGATCAATTTTCCTGCAAAGAAAAAACCAATCATGATTAAGCCCGAAACTAGCGTAGCTTGTTCCGCATGAATATTTCCATTCTTTTTTCGCAGATCGATGATAATCGGTATCGATCCCAAAATATCGATGACTGAAAATAAAATCAGCGATGACGATAAGATTTCTTTGAAATTAAAGTTCATGTGTTAAAAGCTGTATGAGTGTTTCTATGTCCTTCTCGGTATGGCTAGGGAAGTTGGCAATCCGAACCGTAGTGGCCTGCCAGTCGCCATAACCTTTACCTAATTCTATGCCTGCTGCCATACACGTTTGTTGAATCTTTTGTATGTACTCGGGCTTGCCATGCAAAGCCAATACCGTAGGTAAGCGAAGATCTGGGTTTTCAATCAAACACGTTAATCCCCAATGTTGATTCGTTTTCCAAAAATCCTCCCAGATTTGCATTTTTTTCCTTGTTTGCGCGTCAATAAGGCTCAAATTTGGAAGTAAATGCGTGAGTCGGTTCAACAGGTAAATGCTCAATACATTCGGAGTATAATGTGTTTGAAACCGTTGGCGATTTTCCTCCATCAATAAGACATCATTGTAATGCGATTTGCGACCTAATTTTTCTGCGCGTGTTAATGCTTTGGGTGAACAAATCATGATGCCCAAACCTGCCGGGATACCGATGCATTTTTGAACGGAGGCCAACCAAACATCAGCTTCAATCCAGGGCAATTCGATTCCTCCCATGGAAGACGTAGCATCGACCGCAATGAGCGCATCTCCAAAAGCCGCACGTGTGATTTTTTGCCCCGTACCATTGGATGTTTCGCTTTGCACTAAACATATCGTATCGATTTGATCGAGATTGGGAAGCTTTAATTCAGCTAATCCCTCTTGCGAATCAAATGCAAGTGATTGAGCTTCCGGGTAAATTTGTTGCGTATAATGTGCCCATTTTTTACCAAAGGCTCCGTTGTAAATATGAAGCGATTGTCTTTCAATCAAAGATTGCGCAACAATTTCCCATGCTTCCGTGGCAGAGGAAATAAAATAGATGGTGTAATCCGAGGGGATATTCCATTTAGCATGCAATACTTCTAGTGTATCTTTTAAAAGGGCTTCAAAACGGGCACTCCGATGGTTGATGCTAACAATACCCTGGTCAAAGGCCTCTCGGATAAATTCCAAGGCCTCCGGATGCACCTTAGAAGGACCGGGGTAGAACGATAACATAGTCTATTGGAATGAATTTAATGCCAATTCATACCCACGCAAGCCAAAGCCTACGATGATTCCTTTGCAATTTGGACTCAAATAACTGTGGCCACGAAATGCTTCTCGCGCGTGTACATTCGAAATGTGAACTTCAATGACAGGTGTTTTGATGGCTGCAACCGCATCGCCCAATGCGATGGAGGTATGTGTATAGCCACCGGCGTTGAAGATAATGCCATCGAAGGAAAACCCAACTTCGTGGAGTTTATTAATCAGGGCTCCTTCTTCGTTCGATTGAAAATAGGAGATGTCCAAGCTGTCTTTGAATTTTTCAGTCAATATTTCAAGAAACTGTTCAAAGGTCTGATGTCCATAAATTTCAGGCTCTCGCGTGCCTAACAAATTCAAATTGGGACCATTCAGGATTAATATCTTTTTGCGTACCATGTTCAATGCCTGTGCTATATTTCAAATTTAGCCTAAATTTACAGGAATCTAGCAATATTGTATTCATGTGGTCAACGGAAATCCAAGCATTTGGTAATTATTTGAAGATTGAGCGGGGGCTTTCTGCGCATTCGTTGGCTGGTTACGTACGCGATGTGAACAAATTTGCTCAGTTTATAGCTGATTCTCCCCTGCATGCAATAACTCCGCTAGACGTAGAAGAAAATCACATTCTTGATTTTTTTAAAGTATTACATGATTTAGGAATTGAGGCAAGTAGCCAAGCACGATGTTTGTCGGGACTTCGCAGTTTTTTTCAATTTTTATGTCTCGAGAATCCCGATTTTCGGGATCCGTCTGTTCATATTAAATCGCCACAAAAAGGAAGACATTTGCCTGATACACTTTCATTTGATGAGGTGGAGCGGATATTGGAATCGAATGATATGTCGAATCCGCAAGGCATTCGGAATCGGGCGATGTTGGAATTTTTGTATGGAGCAGGTTTACGTGTTTCGGAATTGGTTTCCTTGAAATTAACGGATGTTTTTCCGGATTTGGGATTAATTAAAGTTAGAGGAAAAGGGGATAAAGAACGTTTAGTTCCGGCGGGGCGGGATGCTTTCCATTATTTGCAATTATACCAAGAGGAAGTACGCGCGCACTTGGATTGTAAAAAAGAAGCACAAAACATTGTTTTTTTGAATCGGAGAGGTGCTGCCTTAAGTCGTGTCATGGTTTTTTTGATTTGTAAGGATTTAGCGGCGAAAGCGGGTATTACGAAAACGATAAGTCCGCATACGTTTCGACATTCTTTTGCAACACATTTGATTGAAGGAGGTGCTGATTTACGAGCTGTTCAAGAAATGCTAGGACACGAATCAATTCTGACTACTGAAATTTATACCCATTTAGATCGGGCATATCTTAGTCAAATGATACATGATTTTCATCCACTTAACCAGCCTAAAATAAAATAATGGTAAATTGAAGGTCGAAATCTAACAGAAATGAAACGGTTTGTAAATCTTTTGGGTTTGGTGCTATGGCTTTTGGTCAATCTGGCTTTTGCGCAATTGGTTGCTGATTTTAGCATAAATGTGCCATTCTATGATGATTTCGATGCCATAGGTTCGTTTATTTTACACAGTGACGGCACTTTTGCTAGTCGGCTTTTGCATGTTTTTGATCAATATGCGGAGCATCGGATCGGATACACGCGCATGATTTCACTTTTGTACTTTACGGTATTCGGTGACATTAATTTCAAGCACTTACTGGGTGTAGGAGTTTGTGGCCTAATCACATTACAAGGTTTAATTTATTGGGTGATACGGCATAAGCCATTTCGGTTTTGGTACATGTTTGTCATCAGTTTAATCTTGTTAAACTTTCAATATTGGGAAAATATGATGAGTGCGATGACTGCACTTCAAAATATATCCGCCCCTTTATTTAGTTTAAGTGGGCTCTATTTTCTATCCAAGGGACCTTCTTCGTCGAATCGGATTTTCACGTACTTGTTTATCTGTTTAGCTATCGTTACTTCCGGAAATGGGATGATTTTGTTGCCTATCGGTTTCTTATATCTTGTTTGGATGCACGAAGGGAGGAAAGAAATTTATCGGTGGATTTTATTTTCCTCTTGCTTGATTGGACTTTACTTCTTGAATTATCATAAACCACCTGAAGTTTTTGGAGGAAGGTCCAATATGGTCGATGTATTATCTAACCCCATTGCATTGTTCCAAAATATGACGCTATTTCTAAGCTCAACGCTTCGCGGATTGGGCTTATCAGAATACGCCTGCTTTGGAATTGGTGGAGCGATTCTCGGATATCTTGGCTGGTATTTCTATCAACTCAATAGCCAAAAAAACACGTTGAATTTTAATCAACGATGGTATTTGTTGGTATTTGTATTTTTAGTTGGAACCGCTTTTTTAGTCGCGATTAATCGAGGTGCAGGGCTAGAAAATATGCTTTTTAGTCGGTATAAGATCTATTCTTCACTGGTTTTTGTTGTTCTTTTTTTAGTCTTTTTGGAATCTTTTAATCCACGGTATATCGCTAGTTTATTTACGGTTTTTGCGGTCTTATTTTCGTACGGCTCATTGAATTATGTTTCAACTTTGTATAATCATTTTAACGAGTTGAAATATGCGAGTAAAACCTATCATGTTAATCAACGTAATTGGAAAGGATTGTATCCGCCTTTCACGACTGATTTTACCAATGCCAAAACCGCAAGTCAAATTAGTCAACAGCTTGATTCTGCTGGGTATTATCACGTGGCTGAAAAAATACAAGTAGCTGAAATGAATATCGTGCGTCAGCCAGTAAACAACACCCAATGCTTTTCATTTTCCACACATGTGTTGCCGTACCACGTTGAATTAGGCATGCAAACCCCGCCGATTGACATAGATGATTTTAATTGCATCGAAATGCGCGCGCGCGATAAAGTTGTGTTGATTCCCCTCAAAATCAATTTTTCGCCGAAGGATATTTTGCGAAAACTGATCGGCAAGCCGGTTTATGTTCAATCATTTTATGCCATTATTCCTAAGTCGAATGTGGATAATGGAAACTATTCCCTTAACTTGATTTTGTCAAATCAGCGAAATGTTCAAA
>CANGCD010000129.1 GCA_947452215.1 Cytophagaceae bacterium
AATGAAGAAGGTCGATATGGTCGAGTAAAACCCGAACATTCTTGGAATAGCAATCATTTATTGGGCCGTATACTTCTTTTTGAATTGAGCCGACATAGTGATCACCATTACCTAGCCTCGCGTAAATATCAAGTATTACGTCATCATGAGGGAGCGCCGCAGATGCCTACGGGATATCCGGGAATGTTGATTTTGGCTTTGGTTCCACCCTTGTATTTCTGGGTGATGGACCAACAAATGCGAAAATACGGTGTATTAAAATGAGCGAACGGCTTTGACAAAGCACTTAAAATCTTTGAAATAAGATGCTTGGAGGCCGTTTTGAAGGTTATGTGTCCAAGCATTCTGTTTGTCTACTTCGGTAGAGGTCCAATACCAAGAAGATTGGAAAATACTGCCACCTCCTACCTTTTTCAGGTTCAATTTGGGGTGAATTAATTCAAATTCTTCTTTGGTAGGTAAACGCCAATCGGAATATCCATCTACCTGTAGCGTGTCACACGCTTTAATCGCCTCGTTGAAATCTAGTTTTCCTAGGTTTTCTACGGATGCGACTAAACCATGTCCATTTTTTTCAAATATGATAAATCCACCTTGCTTTATGGGAGGTAGCTTTTTCGTGTAGCTTTGCCCGCAAGCACCGTAAAAACAAACTGAAAGAATGCTGAATATGAATAAGTTACGAATCGTCATGTACTGTTGCGTCTAGGCTTTGAATATCAAAATTAGAGAAAATAAGTGTTAGAGGAAATTTATTTGCATTTTAATCGTTTGAAAGGGGAGATAAATTTGAAATAAAATTTGTATTATTGTAATAACCCTACAAGTACATCTGCGTTATAGATGAAAAAACGATTCGTATATTTAAGTCTTTTAGTAATATCCTTGTTCTTCGTTAAACCCCTTATCGTTCAAGGGCAACAAACGATTAAACTAACTGACCCCTACGAGCATTTTCGTCAAGCTAAGTTTTTCTTTGATTCTAATAATTTTTCTGCTGCTCAGGAGGAGTTCCGTTTTTATTTAAAATTGCTTCAAAACGATCGTGAATCATTGGTTTCTGATCGGATGACAGTTGAATATTACATTGCCTTGTGTTCCATCTATTCCATGCGTCCGGAAGCTGAGGTTCAGGCTGTTAAGTACATTGCTGATTATCCAGAAAGCCCTTATTCAGCAAAATTAATCAAAGAAATTGGTGTGTTTTTTTACGAAACAGGCGATTGGACTCGTTCCGTTCGATTTTTGAGTAATTCTTCTCAGACCAATATCGAGCATAAGTATTACTTAGCCGTTTCGTATTATAAGCTTGCACAATATGCGGATGCCCTGAACCTGTTTAATACATTGAAATATGAATCTGAGGATGAGTTTGCGTTGCCTGCGGCCTATTATGCTGGGGTGATGCATTTTCAATCGAAGAAATACGAAGAGGCGATCGAGGATTTTAAAATAGCGGTGAAAGACCCCCGTTATGCTACTGAGGCTCCCGTTTGGATTAGTTCGGCATATATGAAATTAAATCGCTACAACGAGTTAATCAGTTATGTAGAACCCATTTTGCAGGACACATCCTATAAACAATCTTCAGGAAATTTAGCATCCATCATAGCAGAATTGCAGTTTCAGAAGCAAGATTATGCAAATGCTGCAAAAAGTTATCAGGTTGTATTTGAGAATGCTTCCGCGATGATGAATCGGGAGCGGACGTTCAAATATGCCTTTGCATTGTATAAATCGAAACGCTATGACCAGGCGCTAACGTTTTTGGCGAAACCATCTAAATCATTGGATTCACTGGATCAAGAAATTGCTAAAATCCGTGCATTGATTTTAACGGAACAGGAAAAATGGGATTTAGCATATGTGGCCTTGAAGGAGGTTGCAGCCATGCCTTTCAATCCGAATATTGCTGATGAAGCTTATTTGATGTATTTGAGTTTGTTGCATCGCAATCAACAATGGCCCATTTTGTTGAAAGAAATAAAGGCATTCCAAAATCGTTCATCGCAAAATAAGCACGGCGAGTTGCTTGTCTCTTTGGCTTTGGACGCATTAAAAAAGCAAGGAAATCTAGCTGCGATTGAAGATTTTAGATTGAATTTCCCTGTAGGTAAGGTTAAATTTCAAGAGCTTTATCAAATTACCTGTTATCAAATCGCTTCGAAGGCCTTCGATAATCAAGAGGATAGAAAAGCGAATACCTATTTTAAAAAATCACTGGAGAATTCTGTGAATCGTGAAATGGCATGGTATGCTCGCTATGGTATGGCTGAAATGCTAGCAAGATCGAATAAGAACTCTGACGCGATAAAATTGTATGTTCCATTGTTAATGGAGACATCTTTACCCACTGGATCTCGGGAATTAAGTCAGCGGATTCGCTTAAGTTTAGCACATTCATTTGCCTATATAACGATGTATGATCGTTCATTGCAATATTTTGAGGAATATGTGGCGAATAAATTGAACGGGCAGCGAAGTGTGGAAGATTTACGGAATTTGGCCGAAATATCGATTGCGAATGGAAAGTTGGCAGATGGACTCAAGTATTTTGATGAGGCAATCTTGCAAAATACAGCACTGGCTCCATACCTTGTGGAGCGGAAGGCGAGCATCCTTTTCAACCTGCGTAAATACAAGGAATCGGCAGACGTCTATCAAGATTACTTGAATAAATTCCCGAACGATGCGCAAGGTGATTTAATTATGTATCGGATGAATGTGGCGCTTTTCCGTAATCAAAAATCGGAATCGTATGCGCAAGTGATTAAAAATACGAGTCAATTTATCACGCAAAAATCACCGTCGAATCCTTTTTACGCGCCAGAATTGTTAATCCGAGCACAGGCCTATGAAAATACGAATCAATGGTTTTTGGCGATGGATGACTATGTGGCTATTGTTCGAAAATACACAGCTGATTCATCGGCGAAAGAGGCAATTATCGGTGCGACGGAATTATTGAAAAAAGCGGGCCGACATACCGAGGTATTAGAATTACATTATTTATATGCGAGCCAACATGGCGAAGATCCTTCTTTGGCTGATCAATGGTTTGATATATGTTCGGATATGTTTAGGCAAGCGAAATACAAATCGGTGGTACCCGAACTTGTTCGTTTTATTCAAAAATATCCAGCCTATACGCAATTGGATGAAATTAATTATATGTTGGGCGTCTCAACATACAATACCAAAGATTTCACGAATGCCTTGATTTATTTGAAGCGAAGTCAGCTAAATCCTGTTTTTAGCAATCGCGCGCAATGGATAATTGCTTTGATTTATGCGGAGCAGAAACGTTCGGATTTAGCGATTAACCAATTGGTTGATCTGAAGGCTAATATTTTATATCAGGATACCCTAATGGTTCCTGTTCAGGATAAATTAAAGCAATTGTATGTTGCTGCCAAGAAATTTGATTCACTCGGAACATTGTGGATGGATATAGAGGGGACAGATTCAACGCGTAAGAGTCTTTGGGCGTTTGAAATTGGTCAATTAGCCCAGGATGTACCTGATTATGGGCTGGCCAATCAATGGTTTGAAAAAGCGATTGCTTTTGATCAAGATGAAATAGGAGCGAAGGCTTCATTAGCCTATGCGTTTAATTTGACGTTATTAAAGGATTTAAAAGGTTCAAATGATTGGTTGGTCAGTCAATTTGTGAAGTCGGAAAGTCGCTATTACCACATGACGGATGCCATCGTTGGTCAGGCATATTTGCAAATGGCAGATAATTTTCTCCTTTTGAAAAATATTCCTCAAGCGAAGGCAATTTTAGCCAGTATTTTGACGAGTTCATCCGATGAGTCCATCAAAGGATTAGCCAAGAAAAAATTAGACGAAATTCAATAAATGAAAGGATTGATCATTGTGTTTATGGGTCTAATGATGCTTCAGTTCCAAATGAAAGCTCAAGAATCGCGCATTGAACGATCGACCATTACGATTCCAAACTCAACGCGCGCCGTAATGAATTTGAAGGTGACGGATCGCGTGTATGCACCATTGAAGTCATTTGATATTGCGGATACTCCTGTTTCAGAGGTTCGATTAAAACAGTCGAATTGGCCCTTAGATTCACTACCGAAAATTGAAGCACCAGCAGCGCAGGAAATGCGCTCGGATGAAAAGAATAAAACGGCTTATGGCGACAAGTATACAAATGCCATACAATTGGGTTTAGGGAATTATGGCCACACCTTGTTCAATTTTAATGTTGGCTACAGCAAAAAAGAAAATAAATTCTTGGGAATCCATGTGAACCACGATGCAAATCAGTTTGGTGCAGTACAGTCTGAATTTTCGGGTCGGAGTGAAAATCAGGTCCGGTTGGAGAGTCGTTCCTTGGGTCGCGTGAATTATTGGGAGAGCACTTTGGGTTATAAACAATTCTCCAATTACTACTATGGCTTGCCAGAAATTCCTTCCTATACCAAATTGAGTGATTTGCAAGCAACTTATTCCCGTTTCAGTGCTGAGGGGAAAGTGAGTAGTGCGCGTAAGAATGTGGCATCTGATTATTTGTTTACGCTTGGAGCTGATCAATTACGAAATTCAATGGATTTGTCGGAAACCGTCATAAAAGCTCATGCCTTATACACGCATAGTTTGTCTGAAAAATTACGTCTTAAATTAGTCGGTGATTATATTTATTCCGAATACATTCCGGATGCGAATTTGCAAAAATGGACGCGTAATTTATATCGCTTAAATCCTCATTTATCCTATAAAAGTTCGCGTGTTAGTTTGAATGCGGGCTTTCTGTTTGTGACGGAATCAAATGAACCACAAGTGGAAAAAACAAGTGTATTTCCAATGCTTCAAATGGATTTTGGTGCATCTGATTACATTCATTTATTTGCTGGAGTTGGTGGGGATGTTCAATTTAATTCCTTTCAATCCTTTTTGCAGCAAAATCCCTGGATGCGCATACCGAGTCAATTAAAAAATGCCAATCAAGTTGGCCATTTGTACGGGGGAATCAAAGGAATCGGGGGAAATAAAGTCATCGATTTCGAAGCGAAATATGACTATGCTGAATACGCTGATTTGCCATTCTTTATCAATGCGGTAGGGGCATCCAATAAATTTGATGTGCAATATCGTGGGGACTTAGAGAAAATTCAGGTTACAAATTTAACGGGGAACTTGAATCTAAATTTCTCGTCTCAATTTACGTCTAGTTTCAAGTTCAATCATGTTATTTATGAACAGTTGGGCGTTCAGTTCCACGCTCCGCACGTTCCGTCGACAACCTTGTCTTGGACAAATTCATGGCGCATCTCGCCTAAATTCATGATTGCACCGGATGTTTATTGGTTGAAATCTTTGTTTGCTCTTGAACCTGTCAAAAATCAGTTAATTGAGATGGATGATATTTTGGATGTCAACTTGAAATTGAATTATTTTATCAAACGAAATTTGAACATTGGGTTGTCGGGTAATAACTTACTGGGCAAAAACTACCAAAAATATTATCAATATAAGGTCCAGGGCTTGAATGCGACCTTATCTATCGCTTATTCTTTCTAATATGAAATATCTAGTTTATATCCTCGTTTCTATGGTTGCATTGGCTTGTGGAACTAGTCAATCAACAGAGAAGATTAATCCAACGCGGAGTTTGAATGAGGTGTTAGCTTGTGGAAATTTAGCAGGATTGGAAAAAAAATACGGTAAAGACCAATTAATTGCGGATACTTCTTGGGTGATTGGTGATGACAGCTTACGAGGTACAATCTTGTACCCAGGGTCGAATCGGCAGGTATATGTATATTACCGGGAGGGTCAAATCGTCGACGTGACGATTGTTGGGAATGCCTCCGAATGGAAAACAGATTCTGGTTTGTTGCTGGGAATGCCATTGAAATCGGTTCAAGCCATTAATCAAAAGAACTTTACCCTTTCTGGATTTAATTGGAAACATGCAGGTTCCGTTGTTTCTTGGGAAGGTGGTAAATTGATTGGAGATAGTACCTTAGGGCATCTTGCTTCTTTTTCAAATGCTTCGAATCAACATGAGGGGATTTCAGATGCGGAATACCAACAAATATCTGGAGAAACGGAATTTGATGTACGACATGAAGTCATTCAAAAGCTGAATCCAAGTTTGGATTTGATTTCCTTGGTTCATCCATTCATACCGAACAAAGAAGAGGGGAAAAGCATGAGCAAGCGCATCTCGGATAGCCAGATTCCTGCTGGAAAATAATACTTATTTCAATTTCGGGTTGTTGTGATGCCGATCTGCATCACGAACACTTTTTTTAGCCAAGTTCTTAGCTAAGGCTTCCGTTAGATTTACGCCAGTTTGATTGGCAAGACAGATTAAAACAAAAAGGACATCCGCCATTTCATCTCCAAGGTCTTTGTTCTTGTCTGATTCTTTCTCCGATTGTTCCCCATAGCGCCGCGCAATAATGCGGGCCACTTCGCCCACTTCCTCGGTTAGCATCGCCATGTTGGTGAGTTCATTGAAGTAACGAACTCCTACGGTTTTGATCCATTGGTCCACTTGCGCTTGGGCTTCTTCTAAGGTCATAATGAGTTATTTTTCGAATCGATGATAATCGTTACCGGGCCATCATTACATAAGCTTACTTGCATGTCGGCGCCGAATTCCCCCGTTTGGATGGGTGCCCCCATGGCCGTTGAAAGCTTTTGAATCAAACCTTCATATAAAGGAATCGCTTGTTCGGGTCGGGCTGATGCTAGGTAACTCGGTCGGTTTCCTTTGCGTGTATCCGCATACAAAGTGAATTGACTCACGAGTAAAATTTGTCCTGAAACTTGTTCTAAGGAAAGGTTCATTTTCCCGTCTTCATCTGAGAAAATGCGTAATCCATGGATTTTACCAGTTAAGTAGTCCACATCTGCTTCGGTATCCTCTACATGTATGCCTAACAGAATAACAAATCCAATGCCGATGGATGCGCGTAACTGTCCATCGATGTGTAAGGTTGCTGAACTAGCGCGCTGGATAACTGCTCTCATTGTCTACAAAAGGAAATAGACAATCATGAAATAAACACCATAGCCTAAAATGTCATTTGTCGTGGTGATAAATGGACCAGATGCCACGGCAGGATTGATTTTTAGTTGGTTTAATACCAAAGGCGTTACCGTTCCCATCAAGGATGCAAGCATAACCACCGCAAACAAGGAAAGGGAAACCGTAATGGATAACATGATTTCTCCGCTATCAATGAGCATCGAGCATCCGAATGCAAAAATGGCCGCAATCAGGGCATTGATTAAAGCGACAACAAATACTTTTTGTAGACGTTTCCATAAGGTCGTGTCTAAGCCACTTTTGTCGGCTAAAGACTGAACAATCAAGGACGAAGATTGAATGCCCACATTTCCACCTGTAGAGCCAATCAAGGGAATAAAGGCGGAGATAGCTGGCAACAAAGCAATCGTGTCATCGAAGCGATCAATGATTTTGGCAGC
>CANGCD010000130.1 GCA_947452215.1 Cytophagaceae bacterium
AGACTTTGCTTGGTTACCATAAACTCCCCTAATTCCGCCAGGTCTTTCGCGCCATCGAGAATCTGAAATATCGCTCCTCCCGCATTGTTCATGACGATAATACGCAAATTCGCCCCTAAATAATGGTTCCAAAGCGCATTTCGATCATATTGGAAAGATACGTCCCCCAGAAGTGCAACGGTTAATTTGTTGGTTGATTGACTTGCGCCAACAGCAGTGCTTAGACTTCCATCGATTCCACTGGTGCCACGGTTCGAGAATACCTCGGTCCCATGTAATTTTGCGGCTGTCCAATTGATGTACCGAATGGCTAGGGAGTTCCCAACATGTATTTCCGCATCCGTTTTTGAAAATTGCTGAATCAGGGAATTGTAGATATGCAATTCATTCCAAACGGGTTCTTTATAAAAAGCACTTTGTATATCCGGGTTCCATGTTTGGAAACATGGATTAGCTGATATGTCTAAGGAAACAAGTTCGTATAATACTGATAAGGCATCTGCCTGAATAACATCCGTTAGGGACTGAAATGGATCCGGTCTTTCGATGGGATTCGGATGAACGAGATAGGATTTCGCGGGTTTATATCGGCGCATCATTTGTTTGATGCGTTTAGTTACAAATGACTTTCCGAAATGTATGTGAAAATCAGCTTGTAAATCAGACCAAAGGCCTTCGTTCGCCAAAAGTAAATCGTGATTTAATTCGCATGCTGCAGGTAAATTCGCGGTAGCATCGCCGATGACCGGAATTCCTTTCAGAGCTAATTGCTCAAAAAGGTTGTTTTCAGCTTGGTCATAAGGGCGTTGCCCTACGGTAATCATGACTTTTTGCGCGCTAATTTCTGCTAATAGACTTTTATCCCACGTAAATGCTTGTTTTTCGGGCTTAGAAGCCATTGAACTCGTTCGAGCTGGAAGCTCCTCTCCTTTTGCCGGATAAAAGGGTTCGGCGATTGGAATGTTCATGTGAACGGGACCTTGTGGAAAATTCAAGGCTTGTTGGACCAATTGATGTGGCTGAAAAGCCTCAAAGGATTCAAAATGCTTAACATGCTTTCCGTACAAGTGATTTTGGTAAATGGTTTGTCCATCCCATTGTCCAATCCATTCTGCGGGCCTGTCGGCTGTTAGCACGATCAAAGGCACCTCTTGAAAAAAGGCTTCCACCACCGCAGGTGCAAAATTTAAACCCGCTGAACCGGAGGTGCAACAAATAATCACCGGTTTCTTCGATTTCAAGGCTAATCCTAGACCAAAAAATCCCGCAGAACGCTCATCGGCAATTGAATAACATCGAAATCCGCCGTGGCGAACGAGCGCCAACATAATCGGTGCATTTCTCGATCCGGGGCATATAACAGCCTCATTTACACCTTGTTGGTGTAAATCATCAATCAAATCCACAAGTCCTGCTGGGTAGGCCATAGCAAAAAAAAGCCTCATATGAGGCTTTTAAAAATTATCCGAGATATGTTTTTAATGCTTTGCTACGTGATGTATGACGGAGTCTGCGAATGGCTTTCTCTTTGATTTGTCTTACACGTTCACGTGTCAAATTGAATTTCTCACCGATTTCCTCGAGTGTCATGGCGTGCTCTCCGTTTAATCCGAAATAAAGCGTCACGACGTCCGCTTCACGTTGGGTTAAGGTAGATAAGGCACGTTGAACTTCTCTACGCAATGAATCGTTGATCAAGCCTGAATCAGGTTTGTCTTCGGAGTCATTTTCAAGGACGTCCAACAAAGAGTTTTCTTCTCCTTGAACGAAAGGAGCATCCATGGATACGTGACGACCTGAGATTTTCAAGGTATCAACAACCTCACCTGTAGAAATTTCCAATACTTCGGCTAATTCTTCAGGAGATGGCTCACGCTCAAATTTTTGTTCTAATTCCGAGAAAGTCTTTGAGATTTTGTTCAAAGAACCTACACGGTTTAAGGGTAAACGAACGATACGGGATTGTTCTGCTAATGCTTGAAGGATTGATTGACGAATCCACCATACCGCATAGGAGATAAATTTAAATCCACGAGTTTCATCGAAACGTTGTGCCGCCTTAATCAAACCTAAGTTTCCTTCGTTGATTAAATCCCCTAAGCTCAAGCCTTGATTTTGGTATTGTTTCGCTACCGAAACCACAAAACGCAAGTTGGCCTTTGTCAAACGCTCCAAAGATAATTGATCCCCATCACGGATTTTTTGAGCGAGGATTACCTCTTCATCCGGAGTTAATAAATCGACTTTACCGATTTCCTGCAGGTATTTATCAAGTGATTGACTTTCCCTGTTGGTAATTTGTTTGCTAATTTTTAGCTGTCTCATAGGATCTTACAACAGATTGAATGGGCAAAAGGTTTCACTTTTGCCCATTAATTAAAATATTACTCCGCTTGTGCGGGAGCTTCTGGTTTTGGTAAAAGAACTTTGGCAGATAAACGGAATTTACCCGTTTTCTTATCTACTTCCACTAATTTTACTTTCACTTTATCACCTTCTTTGAAAACGCCGTCCATCGTATCGATGCGATCCCACGAGATTTCAGAGATATGCAATAAGCCGTCTTTTCCTGGAAGGAATTCAACGAATGCACCGAAAGCTTGGATATTCTTCACTTTTCCTTCGTAAACTTCGCCTACTTCAGGAACTGTTACGATGTTTTTCACCATGCGAACCGCGTGAGCCATTGCTTCGCCATTCGATGAGAAGATACTTACGTATCCACCGTCTTCTTTTTCTTCAATCGTAACCGTAGCACCCGATTGTTTTTGGATATCTTGAACGACTTTACCACCTGGTCCGATTACCGCACCGATTTGGTCTTTCATGATTTTAATTACCGTTGCACGAGGTGTTTGAGGCTTGAATTCCGCACGAACAGCCGGCATCGCTTTCTTCATCTCGTTCAAGATGTGTAAACGACCTTCTTTTGCTTGTGTTAAAGCTTCTGCCAAAACTTCGTAAGACAAACCTTGAACTTTGATGTCCATTTGGCAAGCCGTGATACCGTTTTCAGTACCTGTAACTTTAAAGTCCATATCACCTAAGTGATCTTCATCACCTAAGATATCAGATAATACTGCGTATTTACCTGTTTTTGAATCGGAGATCAATCCCATCGCAATACCTGAAACAGGCGCTTTGATTTGAACACCCGCATCCATCAATGCTAAGGTACCTGCACAAACGGTTGCCATCGAAGATGAACCGTTTGATTCCAAGATATCTGAAACAACACGTAAGGTATAAGGGAATTGCTCCATAGGAGGCAATACTTTGCGAATTGCACGCATGGCTAAGTTACCATGACCTACTTCACGACGTCCTACACCACGGTTTGGCTTAACCTCCCCTGTTGAGAAACCTGGGAAGTTGTAGTGCAACATGAATTTATTGTAGCCCTGTGTCATGGGTTGATCGATGATTTGCTCATCCATCTTCGTACCCAAGGTAACCGTTGTCAAAGATTGTGTTTCTCCACGTGTAAATACAGACGAACCGTGTGGTGTAGGTAAATAATCTACCTCACAAGTGATTTGACGAATTTCGTTCAATTTACGACCATCTAAACGGTAACGCTCTTGTAATACCAATTGACGCGCCGCTTCTTTCTCAATATCGTGCAAATAAGTTTTTGCTAAAGAAAGGTTAACTAAGTGATCTTCTGGCAAAGTTGCGATGTACTCGTCAACAATCGCCTTGAAAGCTGCTTTACGCTCGTCTTTCTTCGGATTAGCTTGTTTTGCAACCGTTAAATACTTCTCATAGTAGTTTTTCCACAATTCAGCACGCAACTCTTCGTTGTGTGATTCGTGTGAATACGTACGTTTTTCAGTTTTACCACAAGCAACCGTTAATTCGTTCAATGCTTGGCATTGTAACTTGATTGCATCGTGCGCGATACGTAAAGCTTCTAACATTTCTGTTTCTGAAACCTCATCGCCTTCGCCTTCTACCATTAAAATGTCGTTTGCGTTTGCCGCAACGATCAATTCTAGGGAAGCGCCAACTAATTCGCTTACGCTTGGGTTAACTTTATATTCTCCGTTGATTTTCGCAACGCGTACTTCAGAAATAGGACCATTGAAAGGGATATCGGATACTGCTAAAGCAGCAGCAGCAGCTAATCCTACAAATGCATCTGGTAAAACCTCCGCATCGGCAGAGATTAAATTGATCAACACTTGTACATCCGCATGGTAATCATCCGGGAAAGTTGGGCGCAATGCGCGGTCAACTAAACGTGAGATAAGGATTTCATAATCAGAAAGGCGTGCCTCTCTTTTTAAGAATGATCCAGGAATACGTCCATTAGACGCAAATTTTTCTTGATAATCAACTGATAAAGGAAGGAAATCAACGCCTTCTTTGGCCTCTTTGTTTGCTACAACAGTAGCGAGCAGCATCATATTTCCAGATTTCACAACAACAGATCCATCCGCTTGCTTGGCTAACTTGCCAGTTTCAATTTGGACTTCCTTGCCGTCAGGCATCGAAATATGCTTTGTAATGATGTTAAATGACATACGTTTCGGAATAAATTTTCACGCAACCTTGCGTGAGTAGAATGTTTGTTTGATGAGTTCAAACGGGGTAAAAAGAAATAAAACAGGGCTCCTAACAAAAGGAACCCTGCTTGTATTTATTTACGAATACCTAATTCAGCAATGATCGCACGGTAACGTGAGATATCAGTACGAGTTAAATAATCAAGTAAACGACGACGCTTACCTACTAATTTCAAAAGGCCTAAGCGTGTGCTGTGGTCTTTCTTGTTTTTCTTAAGGTGCTCAGTCAAATGATTGATTCTGAATGTGAATAACGCAATTTGCGACTCAGCAGAACCAGTATCGATTTTTGACTTTGCTTTCCCTTTTGATTCGAAAATCGATTCTTTTACTTCGGGTGACAAATACATCTTTTACCAGTTTATAAGTTTGAAAAATTAATTCGCAAAAGTACAAAGAATACTCGGAACGCGCAAATGCTTAGCTTGAATATTTCTGCCGACGGATTTTCCAGGTCTTCATACGCTCCCAAAGTACCCGGTAGAAGTCGGATTCGAACAATCGGGAGTCGTTCAAAGCGATTTTTAAGAAATACATCCCAATGAGTGTCAAAAGCCCATTGGAGATCCAGGCGCCTATTTCAACAATCACTTTGCCCTCTTTGGCCATTTTGTCGCCTTGCTGGGTTAAGATGTACATTAAGATGAAGAATGACACTGCCACGACTACAGGTATTCCGAACCCCCCTTTTTTAATAATGGCTCCAAGTGGTGCTCCGATGAGAAACATGACCAATATGGCTAGTGAAGTGGTGAATTTTTTATGCCATTCCAAACGCGTGGTTTTGAGTTTGTCTTGACGCGTTTCCAGCGAGGTTAAATTTGTTTGGGCAAAGGTTTGCATGTTTTGAACCTGCTGGATCGCGATGTCCATCGGGGAACGGCTTGTTTTTTCTGCTAATCCTTTCTTTAAACGGCCGGCAACCCATTTGGTGTTCTTCACAACTTTAATGGATTGGTTGATCGGCTTGTGGAAATACATGAAATTAGGTCCTATGGTACGAATGAAGCCAATCTTCATAATTCGAATGACATGTTGGAGGGAATCCACATCCGCCTGCAATTGCAAATTGTTCCGCATGATTTCATAATGGGCGAATTGGCTTTCTTCGGTTTTATGTAAATCAAAGGCATCGAGCGACATGACAATCTTACTCTTATTAAAATGGTGTACGGCCAAATCTGAAGCATCTAAATTGCTTCCCCGATCCGCATCTTCCACATAATCCATGCCTTTGAATAATTCGAATACCAAATATTTCTTGCCATACATTGTGTACATCAAGCCTGAATCGGCTAGCGTAACGTGTCGGTTCCCATCATTGTGTGTGTGGTCGTAAATGATCAAGGACTTCAAGGTTTTGTTGTCTGGGTACTTTTTTGCCACCTTAATCGCATAGCCCGGTAGGTCTGAATAAAAGATACCTTCCTTGATATTTAAGGTTGTTTTGGTGGTTTTGATATCATACAATAGTCCCCAGCCTTTTAAGTTGGCCCATGGCATAGCCACATTATTAAACCAAAACATGAAGCCCGACAATAATACGGCCACGATCATGATGGGTCTGAATATGCGGAAAATTGACACTCCCGCGCTTTTGAGGGCTGTTAGCTCAAAATTTTCGCCTAATTTACCAAAGGTCATTAAGGAGGAAAGCAATACGGAAAGCGGTAAAGCTAAGGGAAGCGTAATGAGGGAAAAATAGAAGAAAAGCTCAATGTAAACGCCTACTCCGAGGTCTTTACCGAAAAGATCGGCAAAGTAAAACAAGACCAAACGTAATAAAAAGATGAATATTACGATGAGTGTTGTTAGGACAAAGGGCCCCCAGAAAGCATTCAGGACTAATTTATCTATTTTACGCATACTAACTCCCTACAATCTCTTTGAGTTTATCCGTTAAGTAATCCCAAAGTTCTTGGGCGTCGTTTGCCGACTTAAACGTAGAAGCTGAATCGGTAATCACTAAGTATGTGGTATTACTCAATTCACTGACGTCTAATTTAAATTCGATGCAAGCGCTATGAGCAGCTTGTCCGGCCTTTGTAAAATCTAATTTGAAGCTTTTGTTCGATTTATTATGAACAATTGTTGCGGGGTGATTCTCGTTGTCCCAGAAAAAATTAAAGCCTTGATTCGTTTGTACCGTTACCTTATCCGCAAACCATTGTTGGAGCCCTGAAGCCGTACTTAAATACGGATAAAGCACTTTAGGCGAGGCTTTTAACTCAAATTCGAATTCATAGCTTGCTGCTGGCATAAGGCTACAGGGTTTTCATGGAAGGGGCAAAAATAGTCCCTTTAAACAAAGGTAAACGAATTCAGATGAATCGCAAATCCAATACAAATTTAATAAGTATTCATAAAATATTTGTGACTCTTACTCCTTTCGATTACCTTTGCACCATATTTCGGCGGGGTAGCTCAGATGGTTAGAGCGTTGGATTCATAACCCAAAGGTCGGCAGTTCGATTCTGCTCCCCGCTACAAAAAAAAGACTTTGCGAGAGCAAGGTCTTTTTTTTGTCCGTGGACTTTAGTCATTGGACGGTAGACTGGAGTTATTGTCATTGGATTCATATCCGTCAGCCGACGGACGGCTTTCGATTCTGCTCCCCGCTACAAAAAAAGACTTCGTAATTAACGAAGTCTTTTTTTTGTCCCCAGACTAAAGTCTGGGGTTATAAAAGTATTTGGCGTTTGTTAACCCCAGACTTCAGTCTGGGGATTTTGAGGCGTAGCCTCGACTACAAATCCTGATAAGAAAGCACCTCTACCCCAAACTTACTCAAGAAATCCACGCCTTCATCAGACGCTAATCCTTTATAAGCATCGTAGCTGTTAA
>CANGCD010000131.1 GCA_947452215.1 Cytophagaceae bacterium
TACTTCCAAACAGATTTTACACATCAATGGATGGTGGATATGGAGACGGCTCATTCGATTCGGATGTATTCGAGCCCGGGTGTTTCCTATGCCAAAAGTGCACAAATCGAATTTAATTATAGTCCGCTGCCGCGCTTGGACTGGAAAACAGCGTATCGCTTTCAAGATGTCGCATCTGATTATTTTGCACAAAATGGTCTTTTAAGGCGTTTGACAAAACCATTTTTAAATCGGGATCGAGTACTCGTGAATGTCGCCTATGCGACAAAATACGATATCTGGAAGTTTGATTTGACTTGGCAATGGAGTGGCTCTCGTCGGATTCCGAATGCTTATGCGCATACGGGAGATGCACCCGAAGTGAACGCACCTGCCTTTTCCATGGTTTATGGACAGGTGACGCGTCAATTTAAACATTGGGAAATGTACCTCGGGGTAGAAAATCTTTTTAATTTTACACAGCCTAAACCTATTATGGGCGCAGCGGATCCCTTTGCTTTGGGTTTTGATGCCACGATGGTTTGGGGGCCCGTAGCTGGTAGAATGGTTTACACAGGATTACGTTATAAAATCAACTAAATAATCAAATATGAAAAAGTTCATCTTAGTATCCGGAATGGTTTTTGCGATGTTTGGAACATTTGCACAAACACAAGAGTCGAAAAAGACGAAGTCTGAAGAGAAGAAAGAGGTCTATCAATGTCCAATGAAATGTGAAGGAACGAAGACCTATGCAAAAAAAGGCAAATGCCCGGCATGTACGATGGATTTAAAAGTAGTTAAGAAATAAGTAGGACTCCCTAGGATAAAGCCTAGGGTTAAAAAACAAAAGCATGAAACATATATTATTTTTTCTACTCTTGCCTTTCGGGTTATTGGCAGGGCCTTCTCTGACGGTGAAGATTAAAACATCAGCTATTTGCGAGATGTGTAAGGAACGCATCGAGAAGAATTTGGCAATGACCAAAGGCGTTGAAAAGTCGGATTTGAATCTGGAAGATCAGTCAAATATTACGGTTGTATACAATCCGGATAAAATTGATGTAGCGAAAATAAAGCTTGTGATTGCGGAAACTGGCTATGACGCTGATGAAGTTAAAGCGATCAAAAAGAGTTACGATAAGCTTCCGAATTGTTGCAAAAAGTAATTTGAAAGCCATCCATCAGCCGAAGGATGGCTTTTTTTATTTCTTCATGCTCAAGGCAATGCGCTTACGAGCTTCATCCACTTCGGTCACTGTGACCATGACTTTTTGGGCTACTTTCACGATTTCGTTAGGGTCTTTGACGAATTTATCGGCCAACTGGCTCACATGGACTAATCCATCTTGATGCACGCCAATGTCAACAAAGGCACCGAAATTCGTAATATTCGTCACGATACCTGGTAATTTCATACCTATTCGTAAATCCTTGATTTCATTTACTCCATCCGTAAATTCAAATGCTTCGAATTGTTCCCGCGGGTCACGGCCAGGTTTCGCCAATTCCGCGAGGATATCCGTCAATGTAGGTATACCCACCTCAGACGTTACGTATTTCTGTAATTGGATTTGCTTGCGTAGGGATTCGTTGGCCAATAAATCACCCACTTTGCAATTCAGGTCCTTCGCCATTTTCTCTACGATGTCATAGCGTTCTGGATGAACGGCACTGGCGTCTAAAGGGTTTTTCGCATGGCGAATGCGCAAGAATGCTGCGGCTTGCTCGTAGGCTTTTTCACCTAGTCGGGCTACTTTTTTCAAATCTGACCGCTTAATGAAAGGGCCATTTTTTGTGCGGTAGTCGATGATGTTTTGAGCTAATTGTGGCCCAAGACCCGAAACGTAGGATAGGATTTGCTTGGAGGCAGTATTGAGTTCAACGCCAACGGAGTTTACACAGGAAATGACTGTGTCATCCAAAGAGGCTTGTAATTTCTTCTGATCGACGTCGTGTTGGTATTGCCCCACACCAATAGACTTGGGATCAATTTTAACGAGTTCTGCAAGTGGGTCCATTAATCTTCGGCCAATAGACACAGCACCACGGACTGTGATGTCTTTGTCGGGAAATTCGTCCCGAGCAGCCTCAGAAGCTGAATAGATGGAAGCTCCGCTTTCGTTGACCATGATGATGGTAATACCCTCAAGATTTAAGTTGCGTACGAAGGATTCTGTTTCCCGGCCGGCTGTGCCATTGCCAATGGCGATGGCTTGAACCTTGTGTTTCTTTACCCAAGCGCTAATCGTATGAGCGGCTTCTTGGGCTTGTCCAGGACCTGTGTGTGGATAGACTGCGGTGTTGTCGAGGAGTGTACCTTGCTCGTCGAGGCAGACCAATTTACATCCCGTCCGGAAACCCGGATCGAGTGCGAGTACGCGTTTTTGACCTAGGGGTGCTGCTAATAGTAATTGGCGTATGTTTTCCGCGAAGACACGAATTGCTTCCTCGTCGGCACGTTTCTTTGCCTCTGCCCGCATTTCATTCTCCATGGCGGGCATGAGTAAGCGTTTGTAGCCATCTTGAATTGCCAGTTCGACTTGTCGGGCACAGGCATTATTCCCTTTGATGAAACGGCGGTCTAATTTGTCGAGTACATCTTGGTCGGGGCCAGCCAAATTCAAGTTTAATATTCCTTCGTTTTCCCCTCTAAATAGGGCTAATACACGATGTGAGGGTGCTTGTGCTAAGGATTCGGACCAATCGAAGTAATCTTTGTATTTAATTCCGGCCTCTTGTTTTCCTTTTGCGACGGTGGATTTGACGGTGGTTTTGCGTGAAAATAGCTGGCGAGCTTCCTCGCGAGCTTCAGCGGTTTCCATCATTTCTTCTGCCAAAATATCGCGTGCGCCGGCAAGTGCTTCTTCTGTATTCGCTAAGAACTCTGCGGCCAAAACCTCGGGGTCAAGCATACGTTGTTCGAATAGTTTATCTGCCAAAGGCTGTAGTCCTTTTTCCCGTGCAGCCATGGCGCGTGTTTTGCGCTTGGGTTTGTAGGGAAGGTAGATGTCTTCAAGTTTGGCGAGGGTTTCTGCTCCGCGTACGGCTTTTTCGAGTTCAGGGCTTAATTTATCTAATTCCTTCAGCGATTTTAAAATGGCTTCTCTGCGTTTTTCCAATTCCACAAATTGGTCACGTAAGTCGCGTATTTGGCCGACTTGTACTTCGTCAAGGCTTCCGGTTGCTTCCTTACGGTAACGGGAGATAAAGGGTATGGTACCTCCTTCGTCAAGGAGTTCAATGGTTTTACGAACTTGGTTTTCGTGAATGCCTAAGCTGGATGCGATTTTGGAAATCATGAAATAGAGGTAAGAATTAAGAGCTAAGAGTTAAGGAGTCCGTAGGAAAATAGTCCGAAGGGAAATAGTCCGAAGGATGTTAGTCCAGAGTGAAAACTTAAACAATTACACCTCCGGACTTCGGACTTTTTGACTCCGGACTTACGACTCTACTCCGCATTCGGGAAATCACAGTGAAAATACCCCGCGAATTTCCATATTTCTTGGATTTCAGAGCCTAGGATAGGATAGGGGTCGTAGGTTTTATTGGTCGAATTCAGGATCAATACTTTCCGGTCGGCCAAGTGGTTAATGACTTGTTTCAATACCACGCCATCTTCTCGCGTCACGACGATGCAGATTGTACCGTCTTTGATGGCGGTCCAATCTTCCACATATTCAGCGAAGACAAGTGAGCCGGGTTGCAGGGGCAACATCGATTCGCCTTTGATGGGGAATACACGGTATTTCTTATCGCGTGGCAAGAAGGGAACTTGGAACGTAGGGAGTTCTTGAATGAAGTCCACGTCGTCATACGAAGCGGTGTATCCTGCCAATGCTTTGACGGGTACCATCTCAATGTTCTCTTCGTTATTGGAATCCACTGTCGTAGCTAAAATACGTAGCTTAGGTTTATTCGCCATACCTGGAAGTCTTTTGGAAAGATCTTCCTTAAGTAATTCGTCGACTTCTACCTTGAAAAATTCAGCGATATCGATGAGATCGGCATATTTCGGTTCTGCTCTGCCGGATTCGTAGGAGCCCAAGGTGGGCTTTTTGATTTTGATTAATTCAGCCAGTTTTTCTTGCGATGTTTTCTCGGACATCTTGCTGCGTAAAAAACGTAAATTCTGACTAAAAAAAGTGCTCATGCGATTTGCTTATTTAATTAAAATGAATAAAATTCGTATCCAATATTTAATCGTATACTCATCGAAGTTACGAAAGGTATTCGAAATACGCAAATAGCTACCAAATTTATGCAAGAGCGCGCCATTGTGCATATGGACTTAGATTCCTTCTTTGTCTCGGTCGAGCGACTTCGAGATCCGCGACTCGTGGGGAAACCTGTGATCGTAGGAGGCTTGTCGGACCGTGGCGTGGTAGCCGCTTGCAGTTATGAGACACGGGCTTTTGGGGTGCGTTCGGCGATGCCGATGCGGATGGCCTTGAAGTTGTGCCCGGATGCGATTGTGTTGCGTGGGGATTTTGAGGCATACGCGCAGCATTCGGATTGGGTGACGCGGATGATTATGGATCGGGCACCTGTGGTGGAGAAGGCATCGATCGATGAATTTTATTTGGATATGACGGGGATGGAGCGCTTTTTTGGTTCGTATCAATTTGCGACGGATCTGCGCCAAAAGATTCACAAGGAAACAGGTTTGCAGATTTCCTTTGGATTATCGGTCAATAAAACCGTTTCCAAAGTCGCCACGAATCATGTTAAACCCGCTGGGCAGTTTCAAGTCTTAGCAGGTGAGGAGCGGGCTTTTTTGGCTCCTATGACGGTTGGGAAGATTCCGATGATTGGTGCGGTGACGGCTCAAACGCTCCGCAACATGGGGATTGTCCATGTGGGTACCTTGAGTCAAATGCCCCTTAAAGTCCTAGAGCGAACCTTTGGTAAATCCGGTGTCATGTTGTGGGAGCGGTCTAATGGGATTGATTTACGCCCTGTCGTACCTTATTCGGAACAAAAATCCCTTTCGAAGGAGATTACGTTTGAACAAGACACGACGGATGTGAAGTTGTTGCACCGGATCTTGGGTTCGTTGACCGAGCAACTGGCCTATGACCTACGAAAACTCGGCCAATGTACCTCGTGCATCACGGTCAAATTACGCTATTCGAATTTTGATACGCATACCCGACAAATCAGCATACCGGCTTCCGCGAGTGATCATCGTTTGATTCCGGCGGTGCATGAGTTGTTTGATAAATTGTATGATCGCCGCTTATTGATTCGGCTGATTGGGGTGCGATTTTCCAAATTATTGCAGGGCCAGGAGCAACTGAGTTTGTTTGATGATGGCGCGCGTCTGGTGCCTTTGTATGGGGCGATGGATAATCTCCGAAATCGCTACGGGGATTTCTCGGTTTTACGAGCGAGTGGATTGATGGAGCGCGGAGAGCGTCGAAATGCTTTGGGACCTAAGTCGGAATAGCCATGTATCTAAATTGTCATTCCTATTATAGCCTCCGTTATGGAACGCTTTCGCCTGAGCAGCTGGTGGAAGCAGCGCTTGCGCGTGGAATACAGGTACTGGCTTTAACGGATATTCACCGTGCTTCCGGGGTTTTTGATTTTGTTCAGGCTTGTACGGAGGCGGGGATTAAGCCGGTGGTGGGGATGGAATTTACCAAAGGCTATGTGTGTTTGGCACGGAATCCGGCAGGTTTGGCGCAGATTAATGCCTTCGCGTCTCAGATTTTATTGGCTGGCGGGGATTGGCCGGAGCGTCCTCCGGAATGGGAGGATGTGTGGACGATTTTCCCGTTTAGTCGGCGGAAGCGTTTGCTCACCCTCGGCAAAAACGAACGCTGGGGTGTTCGTGGGACGGATTTGAAGGCCTTGTGGAATGTGAAGGATTTGGTAGATATGGTGTGGTGCCAACCGGTCACTTTCTTAAATAAGCAGGGTTTTTCGATGCATCGTTTGTTGCGGGCGATTGACCAAAATGTCTTATTGAGTAAGCTTTCTCCGAAGGCGCAGGCACAGGAGGATGAGCGGATGTATACGCCGGAGGAGTTACAGGATATTTGTCGGGATTACCCTGGATTGCTAGTCACGTCTGAGCAGTTGCTGGCCGACTGCACCTTTCGTTTTGATTTTAAAATGCCGAAGAACCGACGCTTGTATGGGTCGAGTCGGGAGGATGATTTGGCTTTATTGACCAAACTGGCCTATGAGGGTTTGCGTTATCGGTATCCACGATCGGACCGAGAGGCGAAGGCGCGTGTCGAGAAGGAATTGAAGGTGATTCACGAATTGCATTTTGATGCGTATTTTCTGATTACGTGGGATATTATACGTTACGCGCGTTCGCGGGGTTATTTTCATGTGGGGCGTGGTTCGGGGGCGAATTCGATTGTGGCCTATTGTTTGGGGATTACGGATGTGGATCCGGTGGCGTTGGATTTGTATTTTGAGCGTTTCATTAATCCGCACCGGACGAGTCCGCCCGATTTTGATATTGATTTTTCGTGGGATGAGCGCAATGACATCATCGATTATATTTTTAAACGCTACGGGGCGAAGCATGTTTGCCTGCTTGCCACGTATGTGACGTTTCGGGATAAGTCGATTTATCGGGAATTGGCGAAAGTTTTTGGTTTGCCCAAAGCCGAGATAGACGCTTGGCTCGATCCGGCTACCGCGATGCGGGAGGTGAGTTCGGAGATTCAAACGTTGATTGTGAAGTACGGGAATTTATTGTTGGACTTCCCGAATTACCTGAGTATTCATGCGGGGGGGATTTTGATTTCGGAGGAGCCGCTGTTTGCGTATACGGCTTTGGAACCGATGCCCAAGGGTTTCCCGATTTGTCAATTTGATATGTATGTGGCGGAGGAGATAGGTTTTGCGAAGTTTGATATTTTGTCGCAGCGGGGTTTGGGGCATATTAAGGAGTCGGTGGATATCATTCGTGCGAATCGGGGGGTGGATGTGGATGTGCATCGGGTGCAGGATTTTATGCAGGATGAGGAGGTTCGCAAGCAGTTGATGCGGCATGAGACGATGGGTTGTTTTTACATTGAATCGCCGGCGATGCGTCAGTTGCTGAAGAAGTTGGACTGCGAGGATTACTTGACCTTGGTAGCTGCTTCGTCGATCATCCGACCGGGTGTGGCGTCGTCGGGGATGATGAAAGCGTACATTGAGCGCTACCATGCGCCGGATTCGTATGAGCCGGTGCATCCCTTGATGGGGGAGCTGATGAAGGAGACTTATGGGGTGATGGTTTATCAGGAGGATGTGATTAAGGTGGCGCATTATTTTGCGGGTTTGAGTTTGGCGGAGGCGGATGTGTTGCGGCGGGGGATGTCGGGCAAACACCGGTCCAAGGCGGAATTTGA
>CANGCD010000132.1 GCA_947452215.1 Cytophagaceae bacterium
AACAATTATCCTCAGTTGATCGTCATGCAAACTTTATCAAAGGCTTATGGATTAGCATCCTTACGATTAGGTATGGCCTATGCTGATCCCACAATTATTGGATTATTAAATAAAATCAAGCCACCCTATAACATTGGTGGTGCTACGCAGCAGATTGTTAATAAAGCCTTACAAGATAAGACGTTTGTACAGGATGCAATACAGCTTATTAAGAGTGAGAAATCGCGGCTTATTTTAGAATTTGAAAAAATTCCTGAAGTAATCACAGTATTACCTAGTCATGCAAATTTTTTATTAGTTAAATTGCAACAGGCACATGCATTATTTGATTTTTTGATTCGTGAAAAAGTAATCACACGTAATCGTTCAAATGTTCCTTTGTGTGAAGATACGATTCGAATAACGGTCGGTTTGCCCATGGAAAACACGGTCCTATTAGAAAAGATTAAATCGTTTTATTTATGAAAAGCTTGTTCGCTAAAATTACGCTGAGTATTGCTTTGATTTTATCAAGCCAACTGGCCTTTGGTCAATTAAAGGATTGGGCTGCTGGTTTTCGAATAGGAGAACCTGGTGGTTTTATGGCGAGAAAATATTCAGAAAATGGCGTCAATGCGATTGAAGTAAATATTGGCACCTATGGAGGCTTATGGGGAACGGATCGAACCTATCAAGATGGAACATTTCGTAATATTGGATACTCCATTAATGTTCTTTACCTCTGGCATCATCCTACCCTCGTAAATGCCGATTTACATACTTATTATGGATTTGGTCCTCAAATCAACTCCCGTGATTGGTATCCGAATAAAGTAAGTAATAATCAGGCAGATGGCCGAAATAGGGTGTCGGGTATGGGTGCTACAGCTATTGGTGGCTTAGAATATTTTCCCATAGATGCTCCTAATCTAAGTTTTTTCTCTGAAATCGGCTTTTATGCGGAAATATTCCCTAATCCGTTTTTTATGAATTTACAAGGAGGCGTAGGCGTTCGGGTGAATTTCTAATTTGGGGATGTAGCTCAGTTGGCTAGAGCGCTTGCATGGCATGCAAGAGGTCGTCGGTTCGAGCCCGATCTTCTCCACAAAAAAAGGACTTCGTAATGAAGTCCTTTTTTTATAAACGATCTTTAAATGATTCGTAGCCGAAATGTTTAAAACGATGATATTGACCATCCGAGCGTATCATGCCAATATCTGGTAAATTGACACCATTAAATGTAGTTGTTTTGACCATCGTATAATGAATCATATCTTCAAAAAGGATGGTATCCCCTATCGACAACGGTTTTTCAAAAGAATAATCGCCGTAATAATCTCCTGCTAAACACGTCATACCTCCGAAACGGTAGGTAGGATTTCCAGAAACAGGCTCAGATGAGGCATTACGAATACGCGGTTTATAGGGCATTTCCAACGTATCCGGCATGTGTGCTGCAAAAGATACATCTAAAATGGCCACGTCAATTCCAGCGGAATGTACGATATCTAAAACAGTTGATTTTAAAAAACCTGTTTGCCATCCAACTGCCGATCCAGGTTCTAAAATAATATGCAAATGAGGATACTTGGCTTTGAACGATTTAAGCACTTGAATTAAATGATCTACCTGGTAGTCGGCACGCGTAATTAAATGCCCGCCCCCTAAATTCAACCATTTGGCTTGATTTAAAAGATCCCCAAATTTCTCATCAATTACCTTAAGTGTGCGCTCTAAAACAAAAGAATCATTCTCGCACAAGGTATGAGAATGTAAACCCTCAATTCCTTCAGGCAATTGGTCAGCTAAATCACCTCTTCGTATACCTAGGCGAGAACCGGCAATGCATGGATTATACATATCCGTTTCTACTTCAGCATATTCAGGATTAATTCGAATCCCACATGAAATACCTTGAGCAGTAGCTACAGAAGCAAATTGATTAACCTGATTTAATGAATTAAAGGTCATATGACTCGCATAAGTCATAAACTCATCAAACTCAGAAGGCAAATAGGCGGGTGTATAAGCATGACACTTTTTTCCCATTTCTTCGAATGCTAAACGAGCCTCATTCAATGAACTCGCGGTTGCACCCGCTAAATATTCCTTAACTATAGGAAAAACATGATAAAAGGAAAAACCCTTTAATGCACATATGATTTCCACTCCTGCTTCTTGCTGAACGCGTTGCAAAAGAGTTAAATTATTAACTAATAAATTTTCTTCCAAGACATACGCTGGAGAAGCAATTTCAGGGTAAAGCTGCATCCTAGTATTCGTGTGGCAATTCGCCGTTTACTTCCTCATTCCATGGTAGACCATGTACATTCAACAATTCCATAAATGGATCTGGATTGAATTCCTCCACATTGTAAACACCGGGCTTAAACCAAGTTCCTTCGCAAATTAAGGCAGCGCCAATCATCGCAGGTACTCCAGTCGTATAAGAAACACCTTGAGCTTGAACTTCTTTATAGCAGTCCGCATGATGGCAATTATTATATACGTAATAAGTTACATCCTTACCATCTTTAACACCTTTAATCTGACAACCAATTGAAGTTTGACCAGAATAATTCTCGCCTAAAGTACCTGGTTCAGGTAAAACTGCTTTTAAAAATTCTAAGGGAACAATATCCATACCGTTGAATTTAATAGGCTGAATTGAGGTCATGCCCACATTCTGCAAAACTTCCAAATGTGTCAAATAGGCTTGACCAAATGTCATCCAAAAACGAGCACGTTTAATGGACGGAAAATTCTTGGTCAATGACTCTAATTCCTCATGGTACAACAAATAGGATTCTTTCGGACCGATGTTTGGATAGCTAATCGATTTGTGAATCGACATGGCATCAATTTCCACCCATTGTCCATTTTCCCAATACTTTCCTTTTTGTGTAATCTCTCGAATATTTATCTCAGGATTAAAGTTGGTCGCAAATGCTTTACCATGATCACCCGCATTACAATCGATGATATCCAAATAATGCATTTCATCAAAATAATGCTTGTTGGCATACGCCGTATAAACACCCGTTACACCTGGGTCAAAACCACAACCTAATAAAGCCATTAATCCTGCTTCTTTAAAGCGTTCTTGATAAGCCCATTGCCAAGAATACTCAAATTTTGCCTCATCTTTCGGCTCATAATTAGCAGTATCCATGTAATGAACACCCGTAGCTAAACAAGCATCCATAATAGTCAAATCCTGATAAGGCAATGCAACATTAATAACCATAAATGGCTTTTCTTCATTGAATAATGCGATCAAGGCAGGAACATCGTCAGCATCAACTTGCCGTGTTTGAATCGTCGTAGGAAGTCCTATTTTTTTAGCTTCTTCCGCAATAACATCACACTTTTTTAATGTTCTTGAGGCCAAAACGACTTCTGAAAAGAATGCAGGATTCATTGCACATTTTTTTGCAACTACATTACCTACACCACCCGCACCAATTATGATTACTTTTTTTCCCATGATTTTTTTGAAAATGCATGCAAAAATACGCTAAGTCTAGCGAGAAACCATCGTTCAATTTGAATTATTTTTATATGGCCTGATTACTTTTTCGAAGGAAGTAAACCAATACTTTGAAAACAAATTATCTTCTCTAACGCCCTTGCTTGTACTTGCATGAATAAAGTACACCTCTTTAGGATTTACTTTTTTTGTAATTAATCCAACATGATTAATCATTTTAGACCCATTGGTTTTAAAAAATACCCAATCACCCTTTTGAATTTTATCAATAGAAACAGGTAATCCAAATAATTCTTGTTGGTATGTAGGACGTGGAATCATAAAATTCTGATCGGAATAAACCCTAAATAGTAATCCAGAGCAGTCCATCCCCTTTTCATCAGTGCCTCCGTTTCGATAAGTAATCCCTTTGTAATTTTTGGCTGATTCGATCAAATTATCAATTTCCTTATTTGTATAGTTGGTGAATTCCGGAGTGCTCTTTCTAAAAAATGTGAAGGACTGTCTTGTTAATTGGCATGACACCAAGAAACAAGAAAATAAACCAATCAATAAGAGATTCTTAAACGCTTTCAACGACTTGATATTCAATATAGATTAAAACAGATTTGACGGAAGAATAACCAAGTTCTATTAAGTGATTTTTATATTTTGTCAATTGAACTCGATGTTCGTCCTTGGCATTTCCTGTCTTAAAATCGATAATTATGACATCTTCCCCTTGCTTGATCACGCGATCTGGTCTAACAATTGAACCATCCGGACAAAGAATATCCCGCTCTGAAAACAAAAGTTCATGCGATTGGAAATAACATGTTATATTATCGTTTGATAATACGGTATCCAATAAATTTAATGTGTCAATGTCCAAGTGTTTTGTTAAGCGCTCTTTGTTGGCATGGTAATAAGATAAATCTGGGATTTTGGATAGAAAATCATGTACCAATTCTCCTCGCTCCCGCTTAGACTGAGCACTTGTATACAAATCCTCTTTATTCGTTTGAATACGAAAATCAACAACATCTTGAATTTGGGTGGCGAGTGACAATTGCTTTTGTATTGATGTAACTTCGTCTTGCTGATACTTTATAAAAGTTGAGGCATCTTTTAACAGATAATAATCGACAGAGGATTTTTCTTGAACATAATCAGGCACTATTGATTCCGTCCCTTCTGACACCTTGCAATACTCGAGCACAATTTGACCTAAAGAATTTTGGAAAGCAGACTTCGTCATGGTATGGGCATTCTCATTAGGCACCGCCAATAAAATGTGTAAATGTTGCTTAGGCCTAGTAAACGCAACATATAGCATATTCAAAGCATCTAGAAACACGGCATCATATTCAATCCGTTGCTGCACTGCTAACGCATCAAAAGTAGCCAATTCCTTAGGAGTGACTTTACCATAATAATAATTCAATGCCTGATTATCATTGAGCCGCAAGGTATCAAATTGAAATTCCTTTAGATCAAACCAGATTTGTTCGGATTTGGGTTGGTGGGTCCAACTAACAAACGGACTAATAACAACAGGGTATTCCAATCCTTTAGAACGGTGAATACTTGTTATCGTAATTGCATTTTCACTTTCTGGGCTAGCAATGCTAAAAGAGGATTTATTCGCATCGTAAAAAATCAAGAATGCAGTAAAATCATCTGATTTCTGCAGAACAAAATCATTAATTACGTCCAAGAGCTTAAACAGGTATTCTATTTCATCCGTGAATTGAGTTAAATTAAATGTCGAAACCAATCCATAAACCCATGCAACTACATGTTGTTCATCATCTTGAAATACAAAACCAAGCTCCTGAAAGTAATTTAAAGCTAACCGAAAATAATCCGATTGATTCGCAATGTTTGCAGAAAGAACAGAATCAATCATTGGCTCTTGGCATAAGTCAGCGTATTGAAATAAAAGTTCTTTGTATCGAAAATCATCATTCGGCTGCGTTTTTAAGCGCATGAACGAAATGATAAAACCAACAACATTAGCATAATGAACAAGCAAAGAGTCAGAAGATATAACTGGAATATTGCGTTCTTTTAATTGAATCGCCAAAAATTTTGATTGCTTATTTTTCCGAGTTAAAATCGCAATATCCTTGTATTGAAAACCTGATTGAAGTTCGTGTTGAATCAACTCTAATATACGATCCAACATCCAATTCGCTTCCAGTTCTACATGGTTATCGGCAAGAGGTTTGTGATAAACCAAAGCATCAACTTTACCTGAATACTTTTCGGACCCCACTTTAGGCAATTGAAATAAATCTACACCAAAAGTGGGTGCAACTAAAGATGACAAACCTTGATAAACAGGGTTTGCCGCTATCCAAGCAAAGAAGTCATTATTAAACTGTACAACTTCTTTTGCGCTCCGATAATTAGATTCAAGATTACTTAATATTCGATTACCCTTTAGGTAGTAAAACCGTTCAAGATCTAAAGGGCTATCTTGTAATTTTTGTTCGATGAAAGAACTGTCCTCCGACTTCAATGATGAAATTAAACCGACTTCCCCACCGCGAAATTTATAGATTGATTGTTTCGCATCCCCAACTAATAAATTCTTTTTCCCCTGAGAAACAGCATGCTCTAGAAGCGGCATAAAGTTTTGCCATTGCAGCATGGAAGTATCTTGAAACTCATCTATCAGAATATGAGCATATCGATCACCTAACTTCTCATAAATAAATGGGACAGGATCATTTGCGATTACATCATACAGACGTTTGGAAAATTCAGAAATTGAAACTGCCGAATGATCTTCTTGATATTGATGTAATTCCTGCGTAATAGAAGCTAATAGAGCTATTTTCTTTAAATCCTTCTTGATTAATTTAAATAGAAAGTATCGTGATGCATTGGCATCATATCGTTCAATAAATTGTTCTCCTATAGCTGATAATTGATCAGCTACTGCCGCAACTTGAACCTTAATTGCATCTGCTTGACTCTTTGATGTCCAAACTCCAGAAGCCACGCCACTTCGTAAATACGAAAGTTTATGGGCTTCAAACTCACCCTCTTTAACAATTTTTGAGAAATAAGCCGCACAAGAATTTTTTCCATAGGCCAACATATCCCCTTCAATATGTGCATCCTCCAATACTCGTATAAAGCTACTTGCCAAGGAAATTAATTCAGAATTAACAAGGCTCATTTCTTGAATTAATTGTTGCTCAATTTGAAGAAAATCAGAAATGCGCAAGGGATCCATATCCTTCTTAATTGCATAGTAATCTTCCTTCAAGCAAATCTTTAAAAAATCATGCAAATTTTGTCGCAATAAATTCCATGATCGTCCTTCACTTACTTCGGATTTGGCAAAATCAATAATCAAATTGGTAATTATAGGATCACCCTGTTGGTTAACTTTATCCAATAATTGATCCAATAATTCATCCATTAATTGATTGGAATCCAACAACACTTCAAATTGACTTGGTAGATTTAATTCTTCGATAAAGGTAGAACTAAGACGTTGGACAAAACTATCAATCGTCATGACTGAAAACAGCCCATAATCTTGAAGAATTTGTTGCTGTGTTTGCTGAGCTCTTTTAATTAATTCCGCATCTGTAACTTGGATACCTTCAAGCGTAAAATCATACTGAATGGACGCAATTATGTCGCGAACGTCGGATTGCTTAGCTTGTGGTAAGGATTCTACAGAAGCAATACTATGTAAGAATTCAATGATGCGAGACCGCATTTCTTCAGCTGCCTTGGTTGTAAAAGTAACGGCCAAAATGCGACGAAAATACCCCCCATGTTCCACTTCTCGCAAAGCTAATTTAATATACTCGATGGTCAGCGTATACGTTTTA
>CANGCD010000133.1 GCA_947452215.1 Cytophagaceae bacterium
ATAACAATTTAACATCCTGAAAATGCAAACCAGTCGTCGGTTCATCCAAGACGTAAAGCGTCTTGCCAGTATCTTTTTTGGACAATTCCTCTGCCAACTTTACCCGTTGTGCCTCCCCCCCAGATAGCGTCGTGGCATGTTGGCCTAAGGTAATATAACCCAACCCAACTTCCGACAAAGTTTGAACGCGGCGTTGAATACGAGGCTGATTTTCGAAAAACTCGAGCGCTTGCTCAACCGTCATATCCAATACATCTGAAATGGATTTACCTTTAAAGCGCACTTCCAATGTCTCCCGATTAAATCGTTTCCCTTTGCAGGTTTCGCATTCCACGAGCACATCCGGCAAGAATTCCATCTCTATCTTCTTCCGACCGGCCCCTTCACAATCCTCGCAACGCCCCCCTTTCACATTAAAACTAAAACGTCCTGCTTTGTAACCCCGAATCTTGGATTCCGGTAATTCACAGTACAAAGCGCGAATATCTGTATACATATTCGTATAGGTAGCAGGATTCGAACGCGGAGTACGGCCAATAGGCGATTGATCCACCTCGATAATTTTATCAATATGCTCTAAACCTGAAATAGACTTAAATGGCAACGGATCTCTTTTCGTCCGATCAAAATGTTGCTTCAATTTCAACACCAAGGTATCATGAATCAAGGTTGATTTACCCGACCCCGAAACACCCGTTACGGTAATAAATTTTCCTAAAGGAAACGAGACCGAGACTCCCTTCAAATTATTCCCAGAAGCTCCTTTTAATTCAATCGAATGTCCATTCCCTGTACGGCGTTTGCCAGGCGCCTTTATCGCTAACGTACCATTTAAAAACTGAGCCGTTGGTGTACCTAATTTCACAAACTCCGCTGGCGTCCCAAACCCCACAACCTGACCGCCATGTCGGCCTGCCCCGGGCCCAATATCCAAAATATAATCCGACTCGAGCATCATATCCTTATCATGCTCCACCACCAAAACCGAATTACCCAAATCCCGAAGATCCTTCAAGGCTTGAATCAATTTCTCATTATCCCGTTGGTGTAATCCAATGGATGGCTCATCCATGATATAAAGCACGCCCACCAGTTGTGTTCCAATTTGCGTAGCCAATCGAATGCGTTGAGACTCGCCACCCGATAAGGTTTTCATGGGTCTATCCAATGTCAAATAGGTCAAGCCAATTTGCGTCAAGAAAGAAACGCGCTTACGGATTTCTTTTAATACCTCAGCCCCAATTTGCACTTGTCGGTCCGAAATCCGAGCATCTACATCCGCTAACCAAAGGGAAAGCTCTGCAATATCCATTTGAGCTAATTCCCCAATATGTTTCCCATCTACCTTAAAATGCAAGGCTTCCTTTTTTAATCGATAGCCATTACATTCCGGACAGGTCTTAATCACTAAAAAATCTTGTAACCAATCCTGTGTCTTTTCCGACCCACTCTCCTGTTGGCGTTTTAAAAAATTAATAATTCCATCGTATTTTGAATTCCAATCAGAACCTACATATTTCTTCGACGGCACCGGAACCGGTTCATCTGTACCAAACAACATCACCTCCACAGCTTCGCGAGGGAACTTGGCAATGGGCGTCGACAAACTTACCTGGTAAGGCTTCAGTAAGACTTCTAACTGCTTAAAAATCCACAATTCACGGTACTCACCTATCGGAGCAATGGCGCCACGTAGAATACTCAAAGAAGTATCCGGAATGACTGATTCTTCCGTAATTTCTTCCACGACACCTAAACCTGAACAGCAAGGGCAGGCCCCATAAGGACTATTAAATGAAAACGTATTGGGCGCAGGCTCATCATATGACAAACCCGTCTTCGGATCCATTAAGGTTTGAGAAAAATAATGCAATTTATCCGCGGCATCAAGTACGAATACCTGACCTTTACCCACATTCATCGCCGTTTGCAAACTCTGAGATAAACGTACACGCTCATCTTCCGTAATCACCAAACGATCAACAACCACCTCAATATCATGCACTTTAAAACGATCCAACTGCATCTTAGGCTCAATGTCCATCACCTCACCATCCACGCGAACTTTGGTATAACCCCATTTGGCAATTTGAACAAACAACTCACGGTAATGTCCCTTCCGACCTTTGACAACAGGCGCTAGCAAGACAACTTTCCCATTCGCAAATTGGGAAAGTAAAGTGCCGATGATTTGATCCACCGACTGCTTCACCATCTTCTCCCCACTCAAATACGAATAGGCCTCCGAAGCACGGGCATAAAGTAAACGCAAAAAATCATAAATCTCTGTAACAGTACCCAGGGTGGAACGCGGATTCTTCGAAGTCGTTTTTTGCTCGATGGAAATAACAGGAGACAGGCCTTCAATCTTATCCACATCCGGACGCTCCATATTACCCAAAAAGGAACGCGCATAAGCAGAAAAACTCTCCATATACCGGCGTTGACCCTCCGCATAAATCGTGTCAAATGCCAAAGAAGACTTTCCAGAACCCGAAATTCCCGTCACGACGACCAATTGATTCCGAGGAATGGAAACATCAATATTCTTCAAATTGTGCTCCCGCGCACCCAATACCTCAATATGTGAAAAACCCGTTAAGTCCATGCCTTTTCCTAAAATTTCAATCCATAAAGGTACAAAAAAAGAGGCTGCCCTTTTCGGGGCAGCCTCAAGAAAAATGAGATTATCTTATTTGTTCAATAACTCATCAAATGTAATACTTACATAGTACATGCTACCAACTGTTGGGTTAGCCCAACCAGTTGTATAGGGTGTACCAAATAAGTTTGTTGCACCTACCTTTAAGATAGATTTCAAGCCAGACAATTTCTTGCTAACCTGAGCATCCAATGTATTAAATGCAGGAATTAAACTTTGTTGTGATTGATTAACAACTTGGTTAACAATCGATGATTGCCAAACAAATTGATCTTGGTATCTCCAAACCGCGTTAACACCCCAACCTGAACCTCCGATGTTACGATTTCCTAATGAAATGTTTGTACGGTAGTTTGGCGTATTAAATGCTAATTGGTAATCTGATAAACCACCGTTGTCTTTCACTGCATTATATGAAACGTTTGTTCCTAATGTCCAGTTTGAACCTAATTGGTAATCCAAGCCTAAGCCCCAACCATTTGTTACAACTTCGTTGTCTACGTTAGATGGGAATGAGAAGTAGTTCAATGAACCTACAATCGTAGTTGATGGCTGTGCCACAACTTGACCTGCAGAGAAGTTTGTGAAGTTCGATTGATACACATAGAAATCAGCTAACAAACGATCTCCCAAGAAACCTTTGTAACCGAACTCAAATGTATGTACTTGCTCTGGCTTCCACTCTTTCGATTGATATACTTTCCAGTTAGCTGGATTCGTTGGGCTAGCCAAGATTGATTGTATCGTGTAAGAATTACCCGATAACTTGTAACGATCTTGAACTACCGCTAAACCTCCTAATAAACGAGCTGAAGGAGTCAATAAGTTGATGTATTGATCTTGTGTCGTTGGAATACGGAAACCTGTTTGGTAAGAAGCACGGAAGTTCGAACGACCTTCTGTGTAAACTCCTGACAAACGTGGGCTAAATTGACCTTCAAAGTTTTCGTTCTTATCGTAACGAATTGAACCTGTCAACTTAAATTTATCTGCGAACATTTTTTTCGCCATTTGCAAGTAAGCACCATACTCCGTAATGGTAAATTCGCTACCATCATCTTTCAAAGCAAATAAAGTTCCTTCTGAATTCAACGCATATTGACGGTAGTTAGCACCTACAATCATTTCCACTTTGTTATTCAATTTCTCTGTCAAATTGTACATACCTTCTAAGTGGTACAATGCCGACTTATCTGTAAACTTAGCTCCTTGTGGCAATGCTTTTCCTTTGATTGCATCCACTGCAGCATTAAATGAAGCAGTACCAGGAACCAAACGACCCACATCAGCCACAGAACGAGCCGTTCCATGGTAGTAAGGGAAACTTGCTTGGGTACTTGCAATGGCAGTACCGATTGCCGTTGTCGGGTTTTTCGTTTGTGCCAATGTCGTTTGTAATACCGTTGCAAAGTTTGTTAACGCCAATCCAGCAAATGTGCTGAAATATTCTGGATACCATGCAGTACTTGGTTTAGCGGCTTCATTGACCAACTGACCCAATGTACCAGTAGCATACGCATCACCTGAATTCTCTTGTGTTGTGTACGCACGAACAAAGAAATTAGAACCTTTCAATTCAGCTTTGTATTGACCCATTGAGAAGTTTTTGATCGAATAACGATCCGCTCCTGTGTACATGGCTGTACCTTGTCCATATGATGCTTGTAAAATCATTTCAACTTTGTCATTAAAACGATAGTGCAACGCCGCATTAAATTTCAAGTTACGGTTTGCATAAGATGCGATATCACGCTCAGCATATCCTTGACGTGAGATAGCTACGTTAGGAACAATGTAACCCAAAATAGCTGAAGGTGTTAACAAACCACCCGTAGCTGCTGAAATTTGGTTAATACCTGCAGTTAATGGATTCGAAGGAACACTTAATAAAGGTTTCAAAGATGCCAACATATTCACATTGGTCTCATCACCATAAATGCCCACACCATTATAAGCCAAATTCGTCGTACGATCCCCAGCACCTAAACTAGTACCATTCAATAAACTTTGATCACGAGAATCTGTGGCTTGCCAATCTTCCGCACTTGAAGTATTGAAGTTAATTTTGTAAGCCCATTTGTTGTTGATTGCTTTCGCATAACGTAAGGAAATGTCACTGTAAGGAGTCAACGCTTCCGTACGATTTCCCGCATACATAGCACCGGCTTTTACTTGAGCACTTAATCCTTGATACAAGAACGGTGATTTCGAATTCATCAAGATGATACCGTTCATCGCATTGGGACCATACAAAGCTGAAGCAGCACCTGGCAATACCTCAACACCCTCTAAGTCTAATTCTGAAATACCTACGATATTACCTACCGAGAAGTTCAAACCTGGCGCTTGGTTATCCATGCCGTCAATCAATTGAACCACACGAACGTTACCGTTGCTATTAAAGCCACGCATACTGATGGAAGAAAAATTCACGGATTGTGTACTCACCTCAATACCCTTCATGTTGCGCAAGGCATCGTAAAAGTTGATAGATGGCGTCTCGCGAATCGAACGCAAATCCATTTTCTCAACAGAAACTGGAGATTGCAATACCGATTCCTCGATACGCGAAGCCGAAACGACTACATCTTGACCTAAGGTAGATTGTTCCTTAAGGTCAATTGTAATATCTGACTTTGCAGATTTAACTGCAATTTCTTGACGCTCATATCCCACCATCGATACCGAAATCGTGAATGGAACGGGTGTGCTCGTCGTAAATGCAAAATGTCCTGTTGCATCAGTAATCGTACCGATTACCTTTCCTTTAACCGAAACACTAACCCCGATTAATGGTTCTTTTGAAGCCGCATCCTTAACTGTTCCTCCAACTTTTGTTTGAGCATCCGCTACAAACGCAAGCAAAAAGATAACCGTAAAAATCGGCAAGATTTGAGTAAAAAGTTTTTTCATAAATGTGATTGTTTGAAGTTTCTGTTAACGTTTTTATACACTTCTGAAACAAAGCTAAACAAGAATTAAGAATTTGCCCAATGTTTCATATTAAAAATATACCAATTTTTCCGAATATATTTTAATTATAAACAAAACTTAACTTCCATTCATCCCAAAATGCTTCGTTAACGACTTATTTCTTAGTAGCTTTGATCAATTATTGTACTCATGTTCGCAACACGCACACGCTTTATATTCTGTCTAATACTCTGTATTACAGCCGCTTGCAAGACGCAAGAACCTGCAAGGCTTTCAATCACTTGGCAAGATAGTCCCATCCCTCCTGCCTTTGAGTACGACAAATCTGAAAATTGGGCCGCTTGGCCGAACCGTAAGGACGCAGCCGATTTAGTACCCGCTAAATCTCCTTTGAAAGATGAACAAGAAAATGCTCAAGCAGATGTTTTCTTCATTCATCCCACAATATATACCTATGCGCCTAATACACCCTTCCAATGGAATGCTAATATCCAGGATACCTATCTTAATAATAAAGTAGATTCCTCTACCATACTCAATCAAGCCTCTATATTCAATGCTGCCGGGCGTGTTTTCGCTCCTCGATATCGGCAAGCTCATTATTTCGCTTTCGTAACACCCAATAAAGCCGATAAAGATGCAGCCCTAGAACTGGCCTACTCCGATGTTAAAAAAGCATTCGAATATTACCTCAAACACGAAAATCACGGAAGACCCTTCATCATCGCCTCGCATAGTCAAGGGACTATTCATGCGACGAAATTGATTAAGGAACTGATTGATGGTAAAGCGCTTCAAAAACAATTCATCGCAGGCTATTTGATTGGCATTGCGACTCCCAAAAATGCCTTTCAACATATTCCTCCTTGTAGTAATGCGGATCAAACAGGATGCTTTATGGCTTGGACAACGTTCCAACAAGGCTACTTGCCCCCTTGGCATCCCGGCAAGCCCACAGAGCTTGTTTCCACGAATCCACTTACTTGGACTTTGGACGAAAACTTTGCTTCCAAAGAACTCAATGCGGGTGGTGTGTCCTACGGATTTAAATGGGTCAAAAACTTTGCTGATGCACAAAATCACTTAGGCGTACTTTGGATCAATACTCCATATGTTTTTGGAAGATCTTTTGTGCACATTAAAAATTGGCATCAAGCCGACATGAATCTGTTCTACGCTCCTATTCGCAACAATGCGATTAATCGCGTATCAGCCTATCTAAAAGCAACACATTAAGATGCAAAATACATACCTCATCATCATGGCCGGCGGAATCGGCACGCGATTTTGGCCAATCAGTCGGAGTGCAAACCCTAAGCAATTCCACGATGTCTTGGGTGTAGGAAAAACGATGCTCCAACAAACCGCTGAACGCTTTGAAGGAATAATTCTTCCCGAAAACATCTATGTAGTAACAAGCGAAGAATTTGCCGGGATTGTCAAAGAACAATTGCCCTACTTGCATGATGATCAAATTTTGCAAGAACCCCAACGCAAAAATACCGCGCCTTGCATCGCCTATGCGGCTTACAAGATTGGAAAAAAGAATCCCAACGCCACATTGGTTGTTGCACCTGCCGACCACGTCATCATAAAAGAAATTGCATTCCAAAATAACGTGCGAAGTGCCATTGCGACTGCAAAAGAAGACGTATTAGTTAC
>CANGCD010000134.1 GCA_947452215.1 Cytophagaceae bacterium
ATGGAGCTCTTGAAACTCGTTCCTTATTTGGCCCAAACCGAACAGAAAACAGGCAAGTGGATTCATATTGACATCGAACCAGAACCCGATGGATTATTGGAAAACCACCGAGAGTTTGTGGATTGGTATACGGACACCTTAATTCCTTTTGCTATAACGGCGGGCATTCCCGAGGATTGGGTACGCCGACATATTCATATCTGTTTCGACGTATGTCACTACGGCGTTTCGTTCGATAAACCACAAGCCTGTTTGACAGAATTAGTCGAGAAAAATATTTCTATCGGGAAGATTCAAATCAGTTCAGCATTACGAGTTGATTTGCGGACTCATGCATTAGCACGAATCGAAGCCCTGAAACAATACGAGGAGCCAACGTATTTGCATCAAGTCAAAGCATTGAAAAAAGATGGGAGTTATGTTTCGTTTAAAGATTTAGGCGACGCCTTAGCGCAATATCAAGATGGCATTTACGACGAATGGCGCGTGCATTTCCATGTGCCCCTTTTCTTAGATTCCTATGGATTATTGAATTCGACCCAATCAGAAATCGCAGAAACATTGGCCTATCACCAGCAATATCAGGTAACGAACATGATGGAAATTGAAACCTATACTTGGGGTGTTTTGCCATCCGAATACCAAGAAACCATCGAAACATCCATTGCGCGCGAAGTCACTTATATTCAAGACCTATTATGCAAAAAACCGTAGTCATTGATATCGTAGGCCTCAGTGAGAGTATTCTAGGCCAACACACTCCTTTTTTGGACGGCTATATTTCGGGCAAAAAGAAATCAAAAATCAAGCCTCCTTTTCCCGCTGTGACGACGACGTCACAAAGTGTGTATTTGACGGGAAAATACCCAAGTTCACATGGCATCGTTGGTAACGGTTGGTATGATGCAATCGACTCCGAAGTAAAATTCTGGAAGCAATCCAATAAGCTTGTCGGCGATGAAAAAATCTGGGATGCTGGACATAAAAAAGACCCTAATTTCACTTGTGCGAATTTATTTTGGTGGTATAACATGTATTCGTCGGCGGATTATTCTGTAACGCCAAGACCTCAATATCATTCGGATGGGGTTAAAATGCCGGATTGTTACAGCCATCCAGCCGACTTGCGTGACGAATTACAAGAGGCTTTTGGGACGTTTCCCTTGTTTAATTTTTGGGGACCCAATGCGAATATAAAATCGACAAATTGGATAGCGGATGCCTCTATTTATGTAGACAAGAAATTTGATGCGACGTTGACTTTCATCTATTTGCCCCATTTAGATTATTGCCTACAGAAATTCGGGGTGGATTTTGATCAAATCAAAGGCGATTTACAGGAAATTGATCAGGTCGTGGAACGTTTGATTACGCACTTCGAAAGTACAGGAGCGAAGGTAATTATCCTGTCCGAGTATGGAATTAATAATGTTACTAAACCCATACATTTGAATCGAATCCTACGTGAAGCGGGATATATTGCATTACGGGAGGAGCAAGGATTGGAACTACTAGATCCAGGTGCCTCACGCGCTTTTGCGGTTTCTGATCATCAAATCGCACATGTATATTGTCCAGATGCATCCGTTTTGGATGAAGTAAAACTACTATTGATGCAAACACATGGCGTCAAAAAAGTGCTATCAGGTGATGAATTAGCGGCATTTCACATTGATCATCCACGAGCTGGGGATTTGGTTTTGATTGCCGACAACGATGCATGGTTTACCTATTATTACTGGTTGGACGATAAGAAAGCTCCAGATTTCGCGCGTTGCGTGGATATTTTCAAAAAACCAGGTTACGATCCTGTCGAAATGTTCATGGATCCGAAAAATCCGTTCATCAAATTACGTGCAGCCTACAAATTAGCACGTAAATTAACGGGATTCAGGTATCGGATGGATGTAATTCCTTTAGATGCGTCATTAGTTAAAGGTTCGCATGGAAGTCCGTTCTGTGATGAAGCCTATTTCCCATTGTACATTGCTGATAATCAGTCGAATGATAAAATGGATCCAACGGAAGTTTATTCATTGATATGGAATACGGTGTTTGAATAAATTGATTAACTTGAAAATCTAAACTTATAAAAATGAAAAAGATCTTAAAAACCCTCGCAATGGTCGTAGCCCTTTTGGGAGCCGGCGAAGCAGCACATGCACAAATGCCAAGTCCACAGGAAATGGCGATGAATCAATTGAACCGTATGAGTTCAGAATTGAAATTGACCAAAGAACAAGAGGATAAAATCGAACCTTTGATCGTTGCTCGTATTGAAAAGATGATGGAATTCCGTCAGGCTGGCATGGAACGCGAGGAAATGATGGGCGAAATGAAGAAGATCAATGAAGGTCAACTTGAAACATTGAAGGCTATCTTGACACCTGAGCAATTAGAAAAATACAAGACCATGCAATCGCAAATGCGTGCGGGTGGGCCTCCACGTAACTAATTGGGATGAAATACGTCAGCATTTTATTATTATTTATTGGGCTTACTCCAGTCATGGGGCAAGCCCAATTTGAAAAAGCCCTACAGACTCAATTAATTTTGGCATCCGATGGTGATGTAATTGAAATAGAAGCAGGTAATTTTCAAATTTCAGGAAGTCTATCTTTAGAAGGCAAAAAGAAAATAACCATTCGCGGCAAGGGAATGGACAAAACCGTTTTGAGTTTCAAGAATCAAAAAACGGGTGCGGAAGGGATTAAAATCACCAACTGTGAAAATATCGTTTTAGAAGATTTGACTGTTCAGGATTCCAAAGGGGATTTAATTAAAACGATGCATGTAAAAGACATCGTATTCCGTCGGATCAAAGCGGAATGGACGGGAGGCCCAAAAGCAGAAAATGGCTCTTATGCCTTATACCCTGTGCTTTGTACGAATATATTAATCGATAGTTGCATTGCGATTGGAGCATCTGATGCAGGCATTTATGTAGGACAATCACAATACATCGAAGTAAAAAATTGTACGGCCTTTCAAAATGTTGCCGGCATTGAGATTGAAAATTCCCTTTACGCAGATGTGCACCACAACCACGCTTATGGAAATACGGGTGGAATTTTGGTATTTGACTTACCGGATTTAATTCAAAAAAAGGGTGGATTCGTGAAAGTTCACGATAACCTTATCGAAGAAAATAACCAATCGAATTTCGCTCCTAAAGGCAATATCGTAGGTAAAGTACCCAAGGGAACAGGGATGTTGATTTTGGCAACGAGCAACGTCGACATTTACGACAATAAGATTTTAAATCATCAAACTGTAGGCGTCGGTATTATTTCCTATTTCATGGCAGAAATCGCAATTAAGGATAAGGAGTATGACCCCTACCCTACAGCTATATCGGTCTTCAACAACACCTTTGAACGTCGGCTCGGTCGAGTGCCCTTAGAAGGTCGCTTTGCACAGATTTACCGATTCAAATTACGATTTGGTCGAGATGTACCACATGTTGTTTACGATGGTGTATTGGATACGGCACGGTGTGGGACCGATGGTAATTATTTAGCCCAACATAAGATTTGTGTGCATAATAATGTAAACCAGTCGGTGGCCAACATGGACGCGGAACATGATTTCAAAAACGTGCGACGTAATCCAGCTGAACTTGACTGTGTACAGGAATATGTCAAGTCGAATCAATTTTAGCGATGCGTTATTTAGTAATCCTTTTAGTATTGGGGCTATTTTCTTACCAACCCGCTCCTAAATTCCCTAGCAAATTATCCGATTATGGATTATTTCAAGGGGAATTGAAGAATCAAGAACCCCAAACTGGAGTTACCCCTTATGAGTTAATATCTCCTCTATTTTCCGATTACGCACATAAATTACGTTTTATCCAATTACCTAAGGGACAATCGGTTTCCTACAATCCCGATTCAGTGTTTCAATTTCCCGTTGGAACCCGCATCGCAAAAACATTTTATTATCCGGTGGACGAACGCAATCCAAAAGGCGGTCGGCGGATTATGGAAACCCGCATCTTAAGCCACGAAGCTACAGGATGGGTGGCGTTGCCTTATATTTGGAATGAAGAGCAAACAGAAGCCTATTTAGAAGTGGCAGGAGGAACGAGTTTGGTGGAATTCAAGAACCAACAGGGTAAGAAACAACAAGTGAATTATGTTGTACCCAACATGAATCAATGCAAAGGCTGCCATGAGCGAGATGGAATTATGACGCCCATCGGTCCATCGGCAAGGCAAATGAATGCCTCGATGCGCTATGCACATGGAGAAGAAAACCAATTGGACTATTGGACTAGGACTCATCAAATGAGCGGAGTACCTGCAATACGTCCAAAATTCGTATCGTATATTGATGAAAGTGCAGCCTTAGCAGAGCGAGCAAAAGCTTATTTAGACATCAATTGCGCACATTGCCATAATCCCAATGGACCTGCGAAGAGTTCGGGATTATTTCTGGATTATCGTTATTACGGAACGACGGCGTATGGGATGATGAAATCACCCGTTGCGGCGGGAAGGGGATCTGGCAATTTGTTGTATGATATTGTTGCAGGAAAACCATCCGAAAGCATCTTACACTACCGCATGAATTCACATGACCCAGGCGTGATGATGCCTGAACTCGGTCGGACCGTCATTCACCAAGAAGGTGTCGCGCTCATACGCGAATGGATTAAATCAATTCATTGATAATCATTCAATTAGTCATTTTTTGAATAGGAAAAGGTATTTCTCCGGGCGAAATTTGTGTTAACAAACCTAGCCTTAATTATGAAAAAGAATAGCAAAATTGAGAACCAATTATTGGAAATGATTCAGCCGAAAATTCAATTTATTGAAAACAAGTTTTCAAATGGAGAAGCGCTTTCTGAACAAGATGTTAGTACCTTGTTAATTAAGTCGGCATTCGTCCAAATCAACCATTTAGTTGAGCGAATAGACGCGATTGCCGCAAATGTAGCGCAGCTTCGATTAGACTTTATTGATCTAGCGGGAAAATTCGAACAGTTAGGGAGCAGAATAGATAATCTAGAGAATAGATTAGATAAACTTGAAGATAGAATACTTGCACTTGAAGTTCGATTTGAAGCATTTGAAGCTCGTTTCGAAACAATGGAGGCCCGATTACAAGTAAGCATCGAAAAGGCAATTAGGACTAATATCCGTTGGACACTCGGCTTAATTACCTTCAGCTTGACATTAATCAAAATTGTTGAACTAATTGTTCAAAAATAAGAAAGGGCTGAATCCTCAGCCCTTTCTATCTATTTTCCTAATACTATATTCACAATCCGTTTCGGAACCACAATCACTTTCGAAGGTGCTTTGCCGTCCAAATGCTTCTGTACTTGCTCATTGGCCAAAACACCTGCCTCCACTTCCGCAGGACTTGCTGTGGCTGAAAAAGCTAAAGTCAATTTCACTTTTCCGTTGAATGAGATCGGATAATTGAACTCATTCTCAACCAAGAATTCTGGATTGAATACCGGGAATTTGACATGGGAAATACTTCCAGCCTCTTCACCTAATGCTACCCATAATTCTTCGGCCATGTGTGGCGCGTAAGGAGAAAGCAATAGGACTAGTTCACGAAGAACTGATTTCTTATGGCATTTCAATTGCCCTAAATCATTCACACAGATCATCAGGGTTGAAACGACCGTATTGAACGAATAACGCTCCAAATCATCTTGAACCTTACGAATCGCCGTATGTAATACTTTTAATTCTTCAGGTGTTGCTGGTCCATCTACTAAAACCGATTTTTGTGCTTGTTCATCAAAGAACAAACGCCATACCTTGCGTAAGAAATTATGTGAACCTGAAATCGAATTCGTATTCCAAGGCTTGAATTGCTCCAATGGTCCTAAGAACATCTCATACACACGTAAAGTATCAGCACCGTATTTGGCAATTAAATCATCCGGATTCACGACGTTGAACTTGGATTTGGACATTTTCTCCACTTCCCATCCGCAGATGTATTTGCCATCTTCCAAGATGAATTGGGCATCTGCCGGAACATCGTTACGAGAACGCTTGAACTCTTCTACATCCAAGATATCATTTTCCACAATATTCACGTCTGCGTGCAGCGCTGCTACATCATATTGATCTTTCAATCCATGGGAAACAAAAGTCACCTGATCGGAATTTTTGACACGATAGACAAAATTTGACCGACCTTGAATCATCCCTTGGTTGATCAATTTCTTCGCAAATTCTTCCTCAGCGACATAACCCAAATCCTTCAAGAATTTATTCCAGAAACGCGAGTACAACAAGTGACCCGTTGCGTGTTCCGAACCACCAATGTAAAGGTCAACAGCCTTCCAATAATTCACTGCCTCCGCAGAAGCAAACGCAGCATCATTTTGGGCATCCATGTAGCGATACCAATACCAAGATGATCCAGCCCAACCAGGCATGGTCGACCATTCGTAATCATATTGCCCTTGGTATTTCCACGAATCAGCAGCACGCCCTAAAGGTGGCTCACCTGTCTCCGTAGGCAAATACTTATCAATTTTGGGCAATTCCAAAGGCAATTCAGATTCCTGAATTAAATAAGGCAATAATTGACCGGAGGCTGTTGGCTTAAAAAAAACCGGTACCGGCTCGCCCCAATAGCGTTGACGCGAGAATACGGCATTCCGCATACGGTACTGCACTTTCCCTTTCCCGATTTCACGTTCCTCCAACCACGCTATTAAGGTATTCGTGGCTTCTTTATACCCCATGCCATTGATGATACCCGAGTTGATGTATTTCCCCTCTTTGGTATTATCCGCTTGTTTATCAATATCTTTTTGCGCATCCAAAATGGCTGGAATAGGCAAATCAAAATGTTTCGCAAAATTCCAATCACGCTGGTCACCTGATGGTACCCCCATCACAGCACCCGTTCCATAACCCGCCAACACATAATCAGCTAAGAAAAGTGGTACCCGCTCATTATTCAAGGGATTAATCACATAAGAACCTGTGAATACTCCAGAAACCGTTTTTACTTCCGAGACACGATCCAATTCCGAACGTGATTTCGTCCAGGTAATATATGCATCTACGTCAGCCTGTTGTTCCGGCTTCGTTAATTCTGCGACCCATTCATGCTCAGGCGCTAAGACCATGAAAGACACCCCGTAAATGGTATCCACACGTGTCGTAAATACTTTAATTTTCTTATCTGAAATTCCCTCAATTTCAAATTCAACATCCGTACCAATTGATTTCCCAATCCAATTACGTTG
>CANGCD010000135.1 GCA_947452215.1 Cytophagaceae bacterium
AAACTGAAGAAAGAATGTCAATATCAATAATCGAATGTGCATTCCATCCACATCGGCATCGGTCGCGATAACAATTTTATTGTATCGCAGATTGTCTAAACTATCTTCGATATCAAGCGCATGTTGAAGTAAATTAAATTCTTCGTTTTCATAAACAATCTTTTTTGTTAATCCGAAGCTATTCAACGGTTTACCTCTAAGACTAAAAACGGCCTGGGTTTGAACATCTCGAGATTTTGTAATGCTTCCACTTGCAGAATCCCCTTCCGTAATGAATAGAATGGTTTCTTGGCGAGCTTCTGATTTGTCATCTGTTAAATGTATCCGACAGTCGCGCAACTTTTTATTGTGCAAATTCGCTTTTTTGGCACGCTCATTCGCTAATTTTTTGATACCGGCGATATCCTTGCGTTCGCGTTCCGATTGCAAAATACGCTTTAACATGGCATCAGCAGCCGAGGGATTTTGATGTAAATAATTATCTAATTCTGTTTTAACGAAGTCACCAATAAATGTACGAATAGAGGGGGAGGAGGAGTCCGGAGAAGTATTGGTTGATCCTAATTTGGTTTTTGTTTGCGATTCAAATACCGGTTCTTGAACACGGATAGCAATAGCACCCACGATACTTGCTCTAACATCTGATGGATCGAAATCTTTTTTAAAAAATTCACGCACAGTACGAACAAGCGCTTCGCGAAAAGCGGCTAGGTGAGTTCCTCCTTGTGTGGTATTTTGACCATTTACAAATGAATAATATTCCTCACCATATTGGTTATTGTGAGTAATCGCCAATTCAATATCATTACCCTTTAAATGAATAATTGGATACCGGTTTTCTTCAGCATTTGTTTTCTTGGATAAAAGATCGAGTAAACCATTTTGAGAGAAATATTTTTCTCCGTTAAAATTAATCGTTAGCCCCGCATTTAAAAAGGCATAGTTCCAAAACAGGTTATCTAAGAACTGAGGGATGAAATGATAATTTTTAAAAATTGTATTATCGGGTTCAAAACAAATGAATGTTCCACTTTTACTAGATGTAGATTCTAATCCTTTTGATTCATTGGTTAAATCACCTTTGCTAAATTCTGCCCATTTCGTTTGACCATCACGATAGGATTGTACCTTAAAAAAGTTCGAAAGTGCATTAGTTGCCTTTGTGCCTACACCATTAAGACCTACCGATTTTTGGAACGCACCTGAATCATATTTACCACCAGTATTAATTTTAGATACACAATCAATGACTTTTCCTAAAGGTATACCCCGCCCATAATCACGTACCTCTACTTTTTGATCCGAAATTTTAACATCAATCTGTTTGCCATTACCCATCATGTGTTCATCAATGGAATTGTCCATGATTTCTTTTACTAACACATAAATTCCATCATCAACGGATGAGCCATCCCCTAATTTTCCAATGTACATACCCGGACGCAAACGAATATGCTCTTTCCAATCTAAAGATCGTATACTGTCGTCATTGTATATTGGCGTGCTATTTGTATCCATGAAAATATGTTTCAAACTTTATTTTAAATTCAAATATAGCTGATTTTAAAGAAATATTTTATGAGAAGCCATGAATGAAAAATTGTTTTTTTTAAGTTACTTTGCATATTATTTTGCTAATAAACTTTATGAGGGAATTCAACATTACTAAAATAGCGGTCACTTTTTTAATACTGCTTCAGTCTGTTTTCGTCTTTGGGCAAATTTTGCCATTCAACATGCCGACAAATACGAGCAATCAAGTTTATTCCAATAGTTATCAACCCAAAAATCCAAGTAAATCGGCCAAAAGGGAAGTTATCACTTCACCACGAGATAAAGTTCGCACTGACAGCATTTCGAATTCTAGATTAACTTCATCGACAAACAATTCTGAATTCAATACCACAGACACATTAATAACAAACTTAAGAAAGAAAATCTTTGGGTATTCTATTTTCAATAGTAAAGGAGGGACATTTGAACCCAATTTGAAGATTGCAACTCCTCAAAACTATGTAGTAGGGCCAGATGATGAAATTATAGTTGATATCAATGGTTATTCCGAGGAACACTATAACCTAACTGTTAATCCTGATGGTTATGTAAAAATCAATAAAATTGGTAATGTTTATGTAGCAGGATTAACGATAGAAGAAGTTAGATCTCGATTGATTAAAAAATTGTCTTCGATTTTTATTGGTCTTAAACGCGCTGGTGTATCAACCAATAACAATTCCACTAATTTATACGCGAGTATCTCATTAGGTAATATTAGAACTGTCAGCGTTACCGTACAAGGTGAAGTCAATTTCCCAGGTACGTATTCGGTACCTTCATTAGCCCGTGTATTTAATGTATTGTATTTAGCAGGAGGTCCAAATGAAAATGGAACTTTTAGAGAGGTTCAGTTAATTCGTAATAATCGTGTAATTAGTACAATCGATTTGTATGATTATTTAACCCAAGGTTACTCTAAAAATGATTTCTTAGTTCATGATCAAGACATCATCAAAGTAAGTGTATACAAGACACGTATCGAATTGAAAGGTAAAATTAAGAAAACTGGATTGTTCGAAGTATTACCTACAGAAAAGTTAGATTTCATCATTAATAATTTTGCGGGTGGTTATACAGAAGATGCTTTCCGTGAAAAATTAAAAATTGTACGTTTTACAAATACAGAGAGAAAATTATTGGATGTTAGTTCCGATTTAATTAGTTCATTTTCTCCAAAGTCAGGTGATATCATTCAAGTAGATCCTATCAATCTTGAACGATATGAAAATCGCCTTGAGATTATTGGTGAGGTTTTTAGACCTGGTTTATTTTCGCTGGAAAGTAATCCATCCTTAAAACAACTTATTGCTAGCGCAGGAGGCTTAAAAGAGAATGCTTTTGTTGGACGAATTACAATTCAACGTTTAGGAGCTGATTTGAATCCAAGTAATATATCGGTAAATATTGCTGAATTATTAAAAGACAAAGCGAAAGACATTACTTTACAGCGTGAGGATAAAATTTATGTTTATTCCAAATTTGATTTACGTGAAGCTTATACCGTAACGCTTCATGGTGAAATTAATGGAGTAAGGGATCGGAAATTATCAAATCTAGGTAAAAGCAATCCTCGTAATTCAAAAGAATCAGATGAATTACAACAGGAAGTAGCACCAAAAATAAATGATCTAGAGAATCGTGAAATGCAAACAAAATCAGTAGGTGACGAAGAAAAAACAGATACTGAAAGTGAAATTTCTGAAGACCTTAAATCTAATAACGCATCAAATTCATTACTTAATCGTCAAGTTAAATTAACTCTGCCGTATGTTGAAAAGATGACGGTAGAAGATTTGATACTAAAAGGTGGTGGATTAAGAGAATCGGCTGCGACTGGATTTGTTGAAGTTGTTAGACGTAAAAAGAATACATCAGTTACAAATAAAGATTTAATCAACTCCCAGATTGCTGAAATAACGAAATTTGCGATTAGTTCTAATTTAGAATTAGATAAGACATCATCTAGCTTCGTGTTAGAGCCATTTGATGAAGTATTTGTGCGCTCGTCTCCTAATTATGAATTACAACAATTCATAACCATTAAAGGACAGGTATTTTATCCGGGTATTTACGGTTTAGAAAAAAAGGATGAACGCATAAGTGACATTTTGCTTCGTACAGGGGGTCTAAATCCCCAAGCATATCCGGAGGGTGCTAAATTGTTGCGAATTAGTCAAGTCTCAGAATCCGAAAAGAAAATGAAATCGGAACAATTAGCAGAAATCCAGGATAATTTTTCTAATGTAAATATTAATAAAGAGAAAGTAAGTACAACAAAATATGAGACGATTGGCATTGACTTAGTAGATGCTTTGAATAATCCTGGAGGTGTCAATGATTTATTTTTAAATGAAGGGGATATTTTGGATATACCTAAGGAACCTCAAACAGTTAAAGTAACTGGAGAAGTACTTTATCCCAACAGTGTAAAATTCACCGCTTCATTTAGTGTAAAGGATTATATTTCACAAGCAGGTGGATTTACCTCATCTTCGGCTCGCAAGCGCATCTACGTTCTATATTCAAATGGATCTGTGAAAAGAGCTAAGAATTTATTGTTTCTAAAGTTTTACCCTAGAATTGAAAAAGGTTCAGAAATCATTGTTCCACAGAAAGTAAAAGTGGGTAATACGAGCCAACAAATTGTTTCTATTGTTTCTGTACTAACCGGAACAGTAACTAGTATTATTGGTATTATCACGTTAATTAAAGCTACTGCTAAATAATCTTATGCAAAACGAAAATAAAGCGGAAGAAAACAATATTAAATACGTATTAATTCAACTACTCATTTTTATACCATTTTTGAAAAAAGAATGGAAGAAAATTGTGGTAGGTGTTTTATTAGGTTTAGTCCTAGGGATTGGAATTGAATATAAGCGTAATAAAGAACGTACTGTAACTTCAAAAATCATTTTCTTACTTGAAAACGATAATGGAGGGGGAGGCGGTGGCCTTGCTGATATCGCTTCATCATTAGGTTTAGGAGGTGCCTCAACAGGTTCTTCCATGTTTAGTGGAGAGAACTTCCAAGAGTTATTAAAAACAAAAATTATTTATCGTAAGGCACTATTAACGAAAGTTAAATACGGCAATAAAGAAGATTTTTTTGGTAATATATTTTTGCGTCATTGTCAATTACAAGATAATGAATGGAGTAAACTACCCCCACAATTTTTTACGTATCAGTTCAAGAATTCCAATTTAAATACTTTATCTGCTGAGGATAAAAATCTTTTAAATACCATTTATATGTATTTAAAAGATAATACGGTTGTCAAACAAAATAATTCAAAATCTAGTTTTCAAACGTTAAGTGTACAAACGCGGAATGATACATTATCTTATGTATGGTCTAAGTTGTTTTTAAAAACAGTTACCGACTACTACATTGAAACAAAGACTAAGAAATCGAAGGAACTATTAATTGTCATGGAAAATCGTGTTGATTCTCTACAATCAGCATTGTATTATACCCAAGGTAAGTTAGCAAATTATAACGACCAGAATCAGCAAATCATTTTCCAGAGAGCCAGAATTATAGCTGAGCGTTTGCAAATGACAAGCAGTCAATTGCAAGGTCTTTATTTTGAAGCCTCGAGAAGTTTAGATAATCTTCGTTTCTCTTTAGTAAAGGAAGCGCCATTGCTTACTATTATAGAAGATACAGAATTACCAATTTTGGTAGAAGATTATTCCTATGGGGCAGTTACCTTATTAAGCGTTATCATAGCTTTTTTCCTTTCGTGTTTTAGTATCTATTTATATAATTTATACAAAGAATACTATGTAACTAAATCAGCTGAATAGAATGATTAATAGTATCAAGGAGGTTTTTGCGGAGAAGGATTTGCTATTAATATTAGCAAAAAGAGACATTACAGTTCGATATAAACAAACCATGTTGGGAATATTGTGGGCAGTAATACGGCCAGTAGCGACAATGTTTGTATTTATTTTCGCATTTAAGCAAATACCATCATTAAAAACAAGTGAAGCCTATCCATTTCAATTAATTCTTTTTTCTGGTATCTTAATTTGGAATTACTTTGCTAACTCATTTCAAGCTGTCAGTAATTCGCTATTAGTCAATAGCAATTTGATTTCAAAGGTTTATTTCCCACGTCTAATCATTGCATTTTCTTCCATTGCGGTATCATTACTCGATTTGCTTATAGGCTTACTGGTGTTCATCATTCTCGATGTATATTACGAAAACCCAATTCCTTTTTCTATTATCTATTTTCCCATTGCTATATTATTGACTACTTTTTTTTCTGTAGGCCTAGGACTTATTTTAGGATCATATTCAATTAAATATAGAGATATATTGCAAATCATACCCATTGTGGTTCAATATGGCTTTTTTATTTCTCCCGTAGTTTATACGGTTAGTTCTTTATTAACTAAAACTTGGTTCAACTATTACTTGATATTTAACCCTGTTGTGGGTTTAATAGAGATTGCAAGACATTTTTTATTAGCTGGTTATCAATCCATTAGTAGTCAGCAAATCTTAGCAACCGCAGGAAGTTCCATTGTTTTTTTTGTCGTTGGATTGATCATTTTTAATAAAAGAGAAGATTCATTTGTTGATCATTTATAATTTATGAAAATAGTCGAAGTTGAATCAGTAGGGAAAACATATAAATTATCTAGTCAAGATAGTCCGTCGATACGTAATGGAATTAAAAGCTTTTTCTCCTCCAATTCGACAAAGGAATTTAATGCTTTGCACGACGTTTCATTTAGTATTGAGCGTGGAGATAAATTAGGGATTATTGGAAACAATGGTGCGGGTAAGTCTACTTTATTAAAAATCTTAAGTAGAATTACACAACCTACTACTGGCCGAATCACGGTAAAAGGTAAAGTGGCTAGTTTATTGGAAGTAGGGACGGGCTTTCACCCAGAATTATCCGGCAGAGAAAACATCTTTTTAAATGGAGCTATTTTAGGGATGAATAAAGTTGAAATTAAAAGTCAATTTGACGAAATTGTTGATTTTGCGGGTCCTCAAATAGCCCAATTTCTTGATACACCTGTAAAGCGATATTCTTCAGGTATGTATGTCCGTTTAGGATTTGCTATTTCGGCACATTTAAATCCTGAAATATTGATTGTAGACGAAGTTTTGGCTGTAGGGGATGCTGATTTTCAAAAAAAATCATTGGGTAAAATGAAGGAAGTAGCAGCCCAAGATAAAACGATTTTATTTGTAAGTCACAATCTTACGGCGGTTCAAAATTTATGTAATAAAACCTTACATTTAGAAAAAGGTACTATCAAACAATTTGGAGAAACAGGTAGCATTTTAAATGCTTATATGTCAGAAAGTCAGTCAAAAAAGCTTTCACATACTTTTTCTGATCCAGATTCAGCTCCTGGAAACGAATTTATTAAATTAAAAAATGCTGAAATAGAGCCACATTTGGATAGCCAAATTAACTATTGGACAGTCAACAATGCTTTTACGATTAAATTTGAATTTTGGTCATTTCTAAAAGAAGCCAATTTGAATATCAGTTTACATGTATTTGCAAGTACTGGAGAATGTATATTTAATATTGGAAGTAAGATTGACGTATTTAATGAAGGAATAATAACTTCAAACATTGAAGTACCCGGAAATTTTTTAAACGATGG
>CANGCD010000136.1 GCA_947452215.1 Cytophagaceae bacterium
ATGGCAAAACCATCGGATTTTTCAATCAATACGTTGCAATATAAAAAGGTTCCAACCCCCATTAATAGCTTGTTGAGTTTGTCTATTGGCAATCGAATTCTAAATCATAAACTTGGTTTTCTGTTTGGAGGTAGCTACCAATCAACTTATCGCGGGAGTAAGTCTTCGTTTTTCAGTTTGAATGGCCAGCCCAATGCCGATCCAAAACCGAATACGCCCATTTTTGAATCCGTTCAAAATCGGACTTATTCAAATCAGCAAGCGCGATTAGGCTTAAATTTAAAATTCGATTACGATTTTAATCGAGGCAACAAGATCTCACTTTATAGCTTGTACATGCAGTTGGAAGATTGGCAACACCGCCAAATGCTTTCAAATCAGTTAACCAAATTCGGCGACGTAGGCATGAACGATCGTTCGGTTTACCGGATTCAAACAATCAATAATTACACCTTACATGGGGATCATGAAATTTCCTCGCGGTTGAAAACAGACTGGACAGTTGCCTATTCAATCGCCGCGAGTCAAATGCCGGATTGGACTAACCTATCTGTTACTTACCGCACGGCACCCGATATCAATGGAAACCCAATCGAGTCAGCAAGGTATGTGGATAATGTGACGCACATTTGGACACATAATGAGGATCATGATTTAACGGGTTACTTGAATTTTACCTATACCTTAAAAAAGAATCTAGAGTTTGCCGCGGGAGGAATGGTCCGGAGAAAAGATCGCAAGAACTATTACAATGATTATTCGTTGGCTACCGTATTACCCGGTGCAGTTCGTCAAATATTCACCTCGATTGATCAAACCATTTTCTCGTTTCCGCAAGATGCTTACGCTTACGCGGATAGCACAAATGCCAATAATTATTCGGCGACAGAGAATATTAGTGCGGTATATGGACAGGCGAAGTGGAATATTGGTGGACTTCAAATCTTGGGTGGTGTACGATTGGAGAACACTGAACAATCTTATAAATCTAAATTGCCAGAAACGGCAGTGGGTAAAAATGGAAATGTAAGTTACATGGATATTTTACCAAGCTTACACTTGCGGTATACCTTGTCAGACAAGGAAAATTTACGCTTTTCTTATTTCAAAGGGATTTCTCGCCCAGGGTATTTTGAGTTAGTTCCTGCAAGTTTTCCTGGGGAATATTTCACGGAACAAGGAAACTTTAAACTAAAACATACGCAAGCCGATAATATTGATTTACGGTATGAATTTTTCCCTAGTGGTTCTGAGCAATTACTTGTGGGCGCTTTTTATAAAAACATCATAAATCCGATTGAATATGGATTTACCCAATACGGAAATGCAACGTATGTTTATACACCGATGAATTTTGGTAATGCCCAAAACTTTGGATTTGAATTAGTATTCAACAAATTCATTAAGAACTGGGGCGTATCAGGAAATTACACCTATACCCATTCTAGCATTACGACGAGCAAACGAATTTATGGTCGGGATGGCTCAGGAAATATCGTCAATACCTTAGGCGAACAGACTCGTCCCTTGCAAGGGCAGTCGGATCATATTGCCAACTTGTCGTTAATCTACAAGGCACCTAAAATTGGGGCTGATGCTCAACTCTCTTGGGTGTATACGGGCCAGCGAATCAACATTGTATCACCGTATTTGGGATTAGACTATTGGCAACATGGAACCTCTCAACTTGATTTTTCAGCGGAGAAGACGATTGGTAAAAGTAAGTTTGCCTTGTTTACCAAGATTACAAACTTGTTGAACAATCCCATTATCGTTGAGGTGTTGAAAGAAAATACCTTAGCAGGTTTACCTGAGCAAACGAGTAACGATCGCATAGTAGTTCAAAAAGATATTATCCAACAATCCTACCTGATCGGTATAAGATACAAATATTAATCACTATTCAATTTAAATAATCCAAAAAACAATGAAAAAATCTATTACAAGTAAGTTTATTTTCGCTGCGGCTGCAATGGCAGTATCCGCATTTATGTTGGGATCTTGTCAAAAGTCCGAAGAAGTTACCGTATCGGAGCCCTTGTTTCAGGTAGGTAAGGCGGTTAGTACAAAGACACCGCTTTCTGGTTCCATCAAAGGAACATTATTAAGTGACTCAACTTACACAGTTGGTGGTGATGTATTTATTAATGAAACGGATACTTTGGTAATTCAACCAGGTGCTCGTATTCATTTCCCAGGAAACGCACCTTATTGCTTCGTTGTAAAAGGTACTTTATTGTCATTAGGATCACAGGCTAAGCCGATTTATTTTACAGTTCCTTCAGCCGTTAAAACCGATGTTTATGGTGCTGACCCTACGAAAGATCCAGCTTACAAAGGATTATGGGGTGGTATTTATGGCGAGACTATGTTCAAGAGTATTGTACTTAAATGGACTAAAGTTGAGTTTGGTGGGGGTAAGTTAGGAACTTCTCCTGTTTCTTTCATGGCGAATGGATCTACTTCTTATGCGATTTCATCCATGAATCCGGACGGTATTTTAGTTGTGGAAGATTCTTGGATCTATGGTTCAATCGATGATCCTATTCGTCCATTTGGTTGCAAAATGAATGTTATGCGTAATACATTTGAAAAATGTGGTTTCACAGGTGGCGAGGCAATGAATATCAAATCTGGCGTAACAGGTATTTTTGCATACAACTTGGTGATTGGTATGGCGACAAACGGTCCTAAAGCATCAAACAATGGTGGACGTAATCCACAAACGAATATTCAGATGTACAACAATACGATGATTCACAATGGATACCGTCGTTCGTCTGCTGGTCGTGGTGGTTCAATCAACTTCGAAGAAGGTGCGCGTGGAGGCTATTGGAATAACCTAATGGTTAACTGTAAATATGGTCCTCGTATCGTAGGTGCAACAGCTAACTACAGTGGTAATGCGTTAGTTGTGGCGGATACAACCAACATTAAATACAGCAATAACTACAATTATGTAGATAGTTTGAAAATTGCGAACGAAGTTTATCCAATTGGATTTGCTACGAAGCCTCAAACAACGGATATTCCCGCACCAAGTTCATTCTTGCCTGCAGGTTACAAGCCAGGTGCGGTGTATGATGGTTCTGCTATTGTGGGGAAAAACAATCCATTATTTGTCAACTTCCCTTTACCAATGACAGCCAACCGTTTAGCTGATATCAGTTTTGTTGGGTCATATAATTTTAGATTACAACCTACTTCTCCTGCTTTAGGAAAAGGAACTACGGATGTGACTATTTTGAACGTCGTACCTGTTCATCCTCGTTTTGGAGCAACGGCTTTGACGCCTCCTAATAAGGACATGGGATGTTATCCAGCTGATGGTTCAGGTAATAAGCACTAATCAATACCATTTTAAATCAAGTCAGGGAATATTCCCTGACTTTTTTTTATAATCCGATGAAACCCAACATTCGATCTATACACCGAGATTTAGGCTATTTTTACATAGGTTTAATCATCTCATTTTCCTTTTCTGGCATTTTGCAAAATCACCGTGACGCGTGGAAGCCTGAAAAATATACAGTTACAGAGAAATCTGTTCAAATAAAACCACTATTGATTGATAAAATTGAAGAGGATCAAGCCAAGCAAATCGGTGTTTCCTTAGGCATTCAAGATAAATTTCGGAAAGCCATGATTAAAAAAGGGGAATTGAAAGTTTCCTATGAAAATCATGACTTAGAAATTAATCTAGCTACTGGTAAAGGAAGTCTTGTGGAATATGGGAAGACTCCTTTCATTTCACAAATGCATTATTTACACAAAAGCACATCCAATTGGTGGATTTATTATTCCGACATTTTTGGAATTTCCTTAATCATAATGGCAATTTCAGGCGCCTTGATGATTGAAAAAGGTAAAAATACGTTTCGCCTACGCGGTTGGAAGCTTGCCGTGGCAGGATTGATTTTCCCATTGATAATTATTCTATTTTTCGCTCTTTAAGCATGAAAAAAATACTTCTTTTTTGTTTGGTTTCTGTAAACATTATTGCTCAAGAGGCATTTGTGACAAAACCGTATGTGCAAATAGGCCAACAAGTTACGCCGAATGCATTACAGATTTTATGGCATGCTAAACCTGAAAAACACGTTTGGCAATTGGAACACCGCGTGGGGGATAAGCAACCATGGAAAAAAGCTGATACTTTGTCGTACCGCCTCGTTGCGGTTAAAGGAATCGATGCCCATCAGGTAGTAACGGCCCAATTAAGCGGTTTGCCTGCGGGTGAAAAATTCACCTACCGCGTTTTACTGGATGGGAAATCGGTATTTTCATCGCTTGCCCAAGCACCAAAATCGGCAAAGCAAAGTCAACGATTCGTTGTTGTGGGGGATATTGGTGCTGAGACTGTGGACCAGAAAAAGCTTGCATTTCAAATGTACCAAGCAAAACCCGATTTTGTGGCTGTCCCTGGTGATATCGTATACGAGTATGGCTTAATATCAGAATATAAGACCAAATTTTGGCCAATTTATAATGCTGAAATTGCGGATTCTTTGGGCGCTCCCATTATGCGATCTATCCCCTTTATAACGGCGGTGGGTAATCATGATGCAGATAGCCGGGATATGGACAAAACACCTGATGCTTTGGCCTATTACCATTATTTTAGCCAGCCTTTAAATGGCTTGCTCGGTAAAGAAGGCGGAGCCTTATTGCCCATCCTGAAGGGTTCTGAAGAAAATAAACAAGCATTTTTAGCAGGAGCAGGAAATCATTATCCACAAATGACAAATTATTCGTTTAATTATGGTAATGCTCACTGGACAGTCATCGATGCGAATACATACATGGATTGGACTGACGGGGCCTTGTTGGATTGGGTTGCAAAAGATCTAGAAAATTCCAAAGATGCGTCTTGGCATTTTGTGATGTTTCATCACCCAGGATTCAATTCTTCCCGCGAACATTTCGAACAACAGCATATGCGTTTATTAGCGCCTATTTTTGAAAAAGGCGCCGTAGATGTGGTGTTTAATGGTCACGTACATAATTACCAACGAACATTTCCGATGTCCTTTGTTCCTGATCGTAAAGGGACTTTATTAGTAGGAGGAAAAGAAAATAAAAGTATTCGTGGTAGAGTTGTAAATGGGAAATGGGTATTGGACAAAAAATTTGACGGATTTAAAAATTCAAAAGCTAAAGGCGTTTTGTATGTTGTAACGGGCGCAGGTGGACAAGAATTGTATAATCCTGAACAAGAAAATGACCCAGACAGTTGGCAAAAATTCACATCTAAATTTATATCCACGGTTCACACTTTATCGGTCGTGGAAATCCATGGAAATAGTTTAGTTTTACGCCAACTTGATACCGAAGGAAATGAGGTAGATCGTTTTAACCTAACCAAATAATTACCACGAACATGAAAAAATTATGCTCTCTTATTATGTTGTTGGCATGTACATGCCAACTTTTTGCTCAATCAACCGTTGTGAATGCTGTAGGTCGTTTTTCTATTCCAAATGGGAATGAAAAATGGGATTATATGTTGGTGCACAAGCAACAATTATTTGTTTCTCATGGCGACCGGGTTCATGTATTAAATCTTGCTGATGGTCGTCAGATTGCGGAATTTGATTCGTTAAATGGAGTGCATGGTATAGCCATTGCGGAGCCTTTCGGTAAGGGATTTATCACCAATGGGGTGAAAAATGAAATTACGATTTTCAAATTAGCTGACTTTTCTAAGATTGCTACGTTAGCTATCCCAGGGAAAAAAGCAGATGCCATTTTATATGATACCTATTCCAAACGTATTTTTGTTTTCAATAATGGTAGTGGAGATGCTATTGTAATTGATCCTAAAACGAATCAAGTTATCGGTCAAATTACCATGGGAGGCGCCCCTGAATTTGGAGCTACGAACTTGAGAGGAAGTATCTATAACAACAATGAAGAAAGTAATGTGGTGATTGAAATAGATGCGAAAACAATGTCTATTCGGAATCGCTTTTCTTTGGCGCCGAATGAAGTGCCAACAGGATTAGCGATTGATATCAATAATGACCGCTTATTTTCAGTTTGTCGGAAGTCAAAAACCTTAGTTGTACTCGATGCAAGAACGGGTAAAATCGTTTCTACCTTGCCCATTGGAGCAGGTGTAGATGGTGTGATTTACGATGCTTCGAAAAAGCTAATCGTGACTTCAAATGGCGAAGGGAATGCTACCTTGGTTCGTCAAATTACGCCTGACCAATATGAGGTTGTTCAAACACTAGAAACAGCTAAAGGGCAAAAGACAATTGCTTTGGATGCTTTGTCAAATAAAATTTTCTTTTCAGGGGCTAATTACTTAGAAGATGGTAAGACGCCTGCACCTGGCACTTTCGGGGTTTCGGTATATCAATTAAAGTAATGTAGTTGAGACTTACGGGGTCATTATCCCGTAAGTCTCAATGTATTTGATTACTTCAGTTTTTTGATAAAATAGAATCCTGAAATTAAGCTGATTGCGAGTCCAAGCAGTCCAAGCAGTTTGATCCAAGCAAAAAATAGTTCGGGCAGATTTAGACTAGGGTATATAAAGCCAACGGTTAGCAGTAAAACATTGTAACCTAAATAGCCGACCGAATCTACAATGTACATCAAGAAGCCTATGTTCGCTTTATGTCGAGTGATGGCGATCATGCGCTCAAATACTGAGGTCGTTATCGTTAAATAGGGAAGGTATATCCCGAATCCAGTTAGGACAATTAACCAAAAGGGATTCAAAAAGTATTGCCCCCATATTCCAGCCACGATTAAGAGGATAAAGCCCGTTGTAATCGCGAACATGCTGGTAAAAAATGCCCGAAAATTATGTTTAATCAAGACTAAACTTCCATTGATTCCTAATATTCCAATAGTTACCCAAATTTCCGTTTGTGAATAGGTGGCAGGCAGGCTTGCATACCCTAAGTATTTCCAGATTTCCGGCGCAAAATCAGATCGAACTCCTCTTAAAAGCGATGCACATAGATAAAGTACACTAATGCAAAGAATTCCAGGCCACAGTTGTTTAATCAACAATTTGCGATCTTCCTGATTCATGGGTGCCCTTTCGGAACGGTCTTGTATTTCTTGCGCACTAGGTTTTGGGATTTTTGTCAGCATCCAAACAAAAAACAACAAGGGTAATGCATATAATATTCCCGCTGAAAAAGGCATCCAATTTTC
>CANGCD010000137.1 GCA_947452215.1 Cytophagaceae bacterium
ATCAGGACTGAATTGCCCCAATTTCTTCTCGAAGGAGGCCCCTTCTTTCACCCACAAAGTCAAGATCGTAATTTCATCAGGCGTCAACTGCGCCTTTCCCAGCGGAGGCATGTGTTCCTTCGCATTCATAGGCAATTTGATTCGTTGGACCATGTGACTATTCAAGGCATCGCCCGCCTTCCAAATCGCACCATGTTTTCCGCCCTTCATCAGGTTCGCGATGCTATTCATTTTGAGCGCCCCTTTCGACTTTTGGTCATTGTGACACGATTCGCATTTGGCTTTTAAAATCGGCTGGACGATGTCCTCAAACACCACACTTTCCGGCGTTATCTCGGTAGCTTGTGCACCAAAACGCAAGTAATCTTCCCCATGCGTAATGCTCGCGCCGGTATGTCCAGCAATGGCTAATGCGATGAATCCAAGCGTCGCTCCCACGAAGATGTTTCGTCGGACAAGTACCCAAGTAAAATAGACAAACGAGACCGCCACGCCCGACCATTGATGCCAATCCAAGGCACTCGTTTCATAGCCACCCTCTTTGGCTAAAAACAATCCAAAAACTGCGGTTAAGGTAGAAAATACAGCGGTTAATAGAAGTAAAAAGTCAGCTAAAATTTCGAAAGTGGCAAGCTGTTTTTTAATGGCAAAAAGACCAATTAACAATACCCCAAATCCAATAGGTAAATGTAAAATCAAGGGGTGGATATGTCCGATACCTGCAAAGGGCAATGCGAAGCTTGACTGGAAAATCAAGAGGAAAACCAAGAAGCTTTGCAGCCCCCATAAGAGTAGATTTCCTATTTTTTCGATCTTCCCCATTACGCGATTAATCCTGGTAAAACGTTCCCTGCGATATCGGTTAATCGGTAACGCCGCCCCAAATGCTTATATGTCAATTGCTCATGATTGATTCCCATCAAATGCTGTACTGTCGCATGAAAATCATGGATGTGCACCGGATCTTTTACCACATTATATCCAAACTCATCCGTCTCGCCATACACCGTTCCCGCCTTCACGCCGCCACCTGCCATGAAAATGCTGTAGGCGCGCGGATGGTGATCTCGGCCATAATTGTCGACCGTATATTTCCCTTGGCAATAATTTGTCCGACCAAATTCCCCTCCCCAAATCACCAAGGTCTCATCCAATAAACCGCGTTGTTTCAAATCGGTAATGAGCGCTGCCGAAGAACGATCTACATCCTCTGCCTGCATGGCCATTTCTTTTGGCAAATTGCCGTGCGAATCCCAACCTTGATGGTAAATCTGTACAAATCGAACGCCCGATTCGGATAGTTTTCGAGCTAATAATACATTGGCCGCATACGTGCCCGGCACCAAACATTCCGGTCCATACATCTTCACGATGTGATCTGGCTCCTTGGATAAATCAGTCAATTCCGGAACAGCGGTTTGCATCCGATACGCCATTTCGTATTGCTGCACTTTGGCCTCTACCTCCGGATCTTTGTTTTCCGCAAAACCCTCATGGTTTAATTCGGCGAGCTGGTCCAGCATTCTGCGCCGACCGGCTTTATCGATTCCATCGGAATCATTCAAGTATAATATCGGATCTTCGGAACTACTAAACACGACACCTTGGTGTGTCGAATCTAAAAAGCCATTGGTCCAAAGTTTCGAATATACCCCTTGTCCATTGCCTCTTCCGCGTGACAACAACACGCAAAATGCAGGAAGGTTTTTGTTCTCACTTCCTAAGCCATAGGACATCCAAGCCCCCATGCTCGGTCGGTTACCCACCTGTGCTCCTGTCTGCAAAAAAGTCAAGGCCGGATCATGGTTAATCGCATCCGTATTCATGGTACGGATCACACAAATATCATCCGCGACGGACCCAATGTGCGGGAATAAATCACTGATGTAAGTCCCTGATTTTCCGTATTGTTTGAAGTTGTAAAAGGAGCCAACCAATGGAAATTTGTCCTGCGATGCAGTCATCCCGGTTAGCCGTTGGCCGCCGCGTATCGAATCAGGTAAATCCTGCCCTGCCATTTTATTCAAGGTTGGCTTGTAATCAAAACTCTCATATTGCGAAGGCGCACCGTTTTGACATAGGTAAATCACGCGTTTCGCTTTGGGGGCAAAATGGGCTACACCTAATGGCAACGATTGACTCGACGCATCACCTTTGAATAACTCAGGTACAAGCAAAGACCCTAGCGCTAATCCGCCTATTCCCGCGGCCGCCTGACCAAAGAAGTGCCGGCGTGTAATGTTCAGTCGATTTTTGAAGAATTCGTTTTCCATATTATACCCGCATGATGGCCTCCTCCATGTTATAGATTAATTGAATCGTCAGCATCATCGCTGCCGTGGATCCCGTGACCGCCGCCTTGTCTTGTTTGTACTCACCGATCTGCATCAGTTTCTGAACTTTTTTCGGATTTTGAATACAAGATGTCTGCTCGGCTTCATAATATTTTTTAAGCATGGCGAGCTCTTTTTCTTTGGGGGCCCGACAAACAATTCGTCTAAATGCGCGCGTTAGTTTCTCGTCAATACTTCCTTTTTCACGAGAAAATTGGCTGGCCAACACACGCGAACTTTCAAGTACATGCGGATCATTCATCATCACCAAAGCCTGCAATGGCGTGTTCGTCCGGCCTCTTTGTACTTCACATTGATCCCGATTACTCGCATCGAAAATCAACATCGTTGGCGGCGGAACCGTCCGCTTGATGAACACATACATGCCGCGACGATATAAATCCTGGTTATGATCTTGGATGTAATTCATTAAAGAACCGCGTCCTGAAGTCGCTACTTCCCAAAGCCCTTTTGGCTGATAAGTCTTCACGCTTGGCCCCCCGATTTCCGGGTTCAAAATCCCGGCTGATGCCAAGACTTGATCCCGAATTTGTTCCGCCGGAATACGAATGCGTGACATGCGGGATAAGTAAATGTTTTCAGGGTCCACTTGTTGGGACGAGGCGGTAACCGTAGAAGCTTGTTGGTACGTCGCCGACATCACCAGCTGTTTCACCAGCCGTTTGATATTCCAGCCATGGCGCTGGAAGTCGACGGCCAACCAGTCTAATAATTCCGGATGGGTAGGAAGTTCGCCTTGCATGCCGAAGTCACCGACTGTTTTCACGATGCCCCGACCGAAAAACTGTGCCCACATGCGGTTCACAAATACGCGGGAGCTTAATGGGTTTTGAGGGTCTAGTACCCATCGAGCTAATCCCAGTCTATTTTGACTATACTTTGCTGGGGAAAAGGGCAAGATGCTTTTGGGTAATCCAAACCCAACTTCAGGACCCGGCATGTCGTAATTACCGCGCGATAATACATAGGTAGGCCGGTGTTTAATGGAATCAGCCATGACCATGACATCCACCGAAGCCGTATCTTTTTTGTGGATAAATTTCAGGATGGATTGCACATCATGCGTCGTGATGGACATATTCGGCGGATCAGCAAAAGATGCGTCTATCGTGCCAAATAAGCCTTTTTCTGGAACTTGGTTGAAGAAGGCATAGGTGCTGTAATAGTCTTTTTGGGAAATGGGATCGTATTTATGATCGTGGCAACGGGCGCATTCAAAAGTCAGCGCGAGGAAGGATTTGGAGAACGTGTTCGTTCGATCGTTCACGTATTCCACGCGGTATTCTTCATCGATGACGCCACCTTCTTGGGTAATCTTGTGATTGCGGTTAAAGCCCGTAGCGAGCAACATCTCTTTCGAGGGTTTCGGCAATAGGTCGCCGGCCAACTGATACGTGACGAATTTGGCATAGGAATAATTCGAATTGAATGCGTGAATCACCCAATCTCGCCAAGGCCACATGGTGCGCAAGCCATCATCTTGGTAGCCATGTGAATCTGCATATCGCGCCAAATCCAGCCAAGGAATAGACATCTTTTCGCCATAGTGTTTACTACCGAGCAACTCATTCACGATCTTTTCATAGGCCTGCGGGCTATTGTCTTTCAGAAAACGATCTTGCATCTCGAGGCTTGGCGGCAATCCGGTCAAGTCGAGGCAAACCCGTTTGAGCAACTGTTCTTTCGATGCTTCTGGACTTGGCTTTAAGGACTTTTCAGCCATTTTCGCATAGACAAAATAATCGATTGGATTTCTTACCCAGTCTTCATCTGCATCCGGCAAAGCTACTTGGGTAGGTTTAATAAATGCCCAGTGCGGTTTGTATACAGCACCTTGCTTGATCCACTTTTCGATTAAATCAATTTCATGTTGAGATACGGTCAAATGCGAACTCATGGTCGGCATACGCAACGAAGTATCTTTTGTAATTAAACGCTGAAATGCATCTGAACTTTCCGGATGGCTCGGAACGATCGCATGCATGGAAGGATTATCCTTGAAGGCGGCATACGCTCCTTCTGGCGTGTCTAGACGTAAGCCGGCCTTACGCTTGTTTGCATCCGGCCCATGGCACTTAAAGCAGCGATCGGAAAAGATAGGACGAATGTGGTAATTGTAGTCGATGACATCCGGCATCGCGGTATCTTGTGCCTGGGAATCTGAGCAGCGGGTATACGCGAAAATGCTCATCGTTACAATGGCAAAAACGAGTATGAAGCGCAGGTTCCTGTTCATGCTAAATACGCTCTAATTTGATAGGATAGGTTTTATTTGAGGCCCATTGTGGAACATAAATATTTTCATCCGAATCAGCATAAACGTCATGTGGGTGAATGAAAACTTGATGTGTGTCATCTTTATGTTGGGCTTGTAGTATGCCATTTTGATATTCCGGTGCGGATCCTCCAGGCGTGGAAACGACACGCATGTCTTGATCTAGGATTTGGAGGTAACCGGAGCCAACATTTGATTCGCTCGTACTACGGAAACAGGCCGCGAGAATGTGCTTGCCGTGTAATACAGGCCGACAAATATAGGAACCGGGGTAATGGTATCGAGTGATGAACTGACCGTCGAGGGTGAATCGTTTTAAGGAATTGTTGACTCGGTCGGTGATTAATAGGGTGGGATTTGCGGCATCACGTGTATCAACTAAGACACCATGACAGCAGTTGAACTTGTCGTCGGCATATCCACTCGTTTTGCCACCGAAATGGCGGATGTATTTTCCCTTTGCATCGTATTGAGTAATGAAATTTGCGCCATATCCATCGGCCACATAGATATCTCCGTTGCGGGGATTAACGGCGGTTTCTGTTGGCAAAAATTGATTCGGGGCATCGTACATGCCGGTTTCTTTGGGATATTCGATTTTGAATATTTCACGCCCTCTCAGGTCTGTTTTGATAACCTGGTGTCTGGCGGTATCGCAGATTAATAAATACTGTTCGCCCCCCTCATTGAGGATTGTTAAGCCGTGTCCACCGGGATAGGAATGCCCCCAAGTTTCGAGAAACTTTCCGGATTTGTCATAAATGAGCACATTGTTTTTGGTCTCATTTGTCAATAAAATGAGTCGCCCTTTTGCATCTTCCACCATTTCATGGCAGTCGTTTACGGGATTTTTTCCAGCGTCAAGGATGCCCCAATTGGGAATAACTTTATACTGAAAAGAGCCGTGTCCCAGGATGATATCACCGGATTTTGGAGCCATTTTTTTCATGGATGGAGTAGGTAAAAGCGAACCACAAAAAAGTGCAGCACTCGACTTGATAAAGTCACGACGCAGGATAGATTGGGTCATAAGTGTAGCAGCCTTTTTTTAGGTTTAGATTAGTTTCAAATATATACGTTAAATTTTATAATTTCCTGCTTAAATACTATAATCATGAAAAAGCTACTCCTTTTGGTTTTGTTGCCCTTCGTATTTCAAGCCAAACCTGTACGGGTTGGCATTGCAGGTATGACGCACGGTCATGTGGGCCAGGTGTATACTGCGATTAAAAAGCCCCAACAAGATGTGATCATTGTGGGCTTTGCAGAGCCGAATAAGGAATTGGCTTTGTCGCTCCTAAAGAAACAAAACTTGCCCGATTCGCTTTGGTTTCCGTCTCTGGAAGCCTTGATTGCGAAGACCCAACCGGAGGCAATTGCCGCGTTCAATAGTATTTATGAGCACCTTGAGGTAGTGAAAGTATGTGCACCCAAAGGAATCCATGTGATTGTAGAAAAGCCTTTGGCGGTTAATATGGACCACCTGAACCAAATGAAGGCACTCGTTGCCAAACATCCCATTCATTTATTGACAAACTTTGAAACGACGTGGTATTCGTCACACGCAAAAATGTGGCAAATGGTCAAGGAGGAAAAGTCGCTCGGTACGATTCGTAAAGTGGTCATCATGGATGGGCATCGTGGGCCTAAGGAAATTGGATGCGCACCTGAATTTTTGAATTGGTTGACAGATCCCGTGCTGAATGGCGGCGGGGCGATTATTGATTTTGGCTGTTATGGTGCGGATATCATGACTTGGTTGATGGATGGCAAAAAACCCCTTTCGGTGACGGCGGTGACCCAACAACTAAAGCCGGATGTTTATCCGAAAGTAGATGACGAGGCGAGTATTTTGTTGACCTATCCGGATTGCCAAGCCATCATTCAAGCATCTTGGAATTGGCCCTTCGACCGTAAGGATACGGAAGTATATGGCACCCAAGGAATTCTCGTAGCAGATAAAACCAACAAGATGCGCTATGTGACGGGGGATCGATTTGGGAAAGAAGGGATGATTGATTTAAGCCCCTTGCCTCATGATGTTTCGAATGTCTTCCCTTATTTGGCAGCGGTGGTACAAGGACGTATTAAGCCCAAGAAAGACCTATCTTCGTTTGAAATCAATCAAGTCGTTGTAGAGATTTTATCGGCCGCAAGGGAGTCGGCCAAAACGGGTAAAACCGTTCTATTGTATCGCTAATTCGAGTCCGAGTACCCCGAGCAGTCCCATAACCGCAAGGATGGTTTCCATGATGGTCCAGGAGCGTAAGCTGTTTTTAATGGATACGCCAAAGTACTCTTTGTAGAGCCAAAATCCTGCATCATTTACGTGCGATAGGACCATGGATCCAGCTCCGAT
>CANGCD010000138.1 GCA_947452215.1 Cytophagaceae bacterium
ACAGCATTGACCCATGTGTCTTCAAAGATTCGGATGGTTCACACGATCTGTATTGTGGGGGTATTTGGGGTGGCCAATTGCAGCGATGGAAAATGGGGCATTACATGGCGAATGATGATAGCCAACCGGCAAACGACCAACCAGCCTTGATGGCCAAAGTGGCGAAACTCGACAAAAATATGAAGGTCTTAGTTGAAAAGCCTCGCGATGTGCAAATTTTAGATGCATCCGGAAAAATACTATTGTCATCCGATCATGACCGTCGGTTTTTTGAGGCGGCATTTGTGCACCAATACCAAGGAAAATATTATTTCTCTTATTCAACAGGGGATACGCATAACATAGCATATGCTACAGGATCTAGTCCCTACGGTCCATTTACTTATCAAGGTGTTATCTTGAAACCAGTAAAGGGTTGGACGAATCATCATTCGATTGTACAGCAAAACGGCAAATGGTATTTATATTTTCATGATGTACAATTATCCGGAAAAACGCATTTGCGCAACATTAAAGTGACGGAATTAAAATATCGCCCAGACGGAATTATTGAAACAATAACGGCCTATTAATTAATTCCTTATATTTAGGTCTATGAATCGAATAGACCTTCCCTGGATCAATCAAGTTAAACATAACAGACAGCCCGATGGACATAAAAAATCCTTCGGGCATGTGTTGATCATTGCCGGTAGTCCGGGAAAAGTAGGTGCTGCTTTATTGTGCGCACGGGCTGCTTTACACGCCGGTTGTGGCATGGTGACAGCAATGATTCCCGAAGAGGGTGTGGGGCCGCTATTGTCAAACAGCCCAGAGATCATGTATCGTACTGAATCAGATTTGTCGACGATTAATCTGGAGCCATACGATGCGATTGCCTTTGGCCCAGGATTGGGTTTTTCGATACAAGTTCGCCGTAATCTAGAGTTTATCTTGCAAAACTACGCAGGCCCCGTGGTTTTTGATGCGGATGCATTGACCTTGCTAGGCTCTTATGAGTCATTAATTTCCCAAGTAAAACCACATCATATTTTAACACCCCATCCCGGTGAATTTGCACGCTTGGGTAGTTTAGAGTTTGATGCTGCACACCGCGAAAAGCAGGTAGTGGATTTTGTTTCAACTTATTCCTGCCAATTGTTGCTGAAAGGGGCACCTACGATTGTGGTGACAGATTCGGGAGATTTACATACGAATACCACCGGAAACGATGGGATGGCTACAGCGGGTTCCGGAGACGTGTTGACAGGAATTATTGCGAGCCTTTGTGCACAGGATTATGCGCCGGATGTAGCGGTTCGATTGGGGGCTTATATTCATGGCTTTTCCGGCGATTTGGCCATACAAAAAAAATCGAAGGCCAGTTTGGTAGCCTCCGATTTAATTGATCATTTGAGTGAAATACGTCTCTTAGACTAAGATTGCTTTCGCGTATTCCACGCATTTTTTCACCTCCGTGACCGCATCAGATCCAGCTGGAATGTCATATTCCAATTCGATCGTAGCAGGGAACTTGTACTTATTTTTCTTCATCGCAGTTAATATCTCTTTTAAAGGAGTATCGCCTGTTCCCCAAACAAGGTTTTTTGCGCCATTTTCTTTAGATGTACGATCTTTGATGTGCAGAGATGTAATTCGATCTTTTTTCGCTTCGATTAAAGCCAATAAGGTCGCTGTAGTATGTGGTGCACCCACCGCGATGTAATGACCCGCATCCAAGTTCATCGAGTTGTAAGGCGATTGTGCCAAAGCCTCATCAAACGCAGTATCCTTCACTTGTAAATGCGCGTGATATCCAAAATAGATGCCGTGTTTTGCTCCTAAATCGCCTAAGCGTTGTGTTTGTTTCGGGTCAGTTGGCAATTCCACAGTCACCGATTTTGCTCCTAACACCTTAGCAGAACGCAAAGCATATTCTACCTCCGCATCCGAGTTGTTGGGTCCAAAGGCATTGGGTTTGTAGGCATATACGTTGATGCCAGCTTTATCTAATTTCGCACGCACTTCTTTGAATTTGTCCATCGAAACGCTTTCACGCCAAGCCTTGACATCTTCTTGATATTTCTTCATCGCAGCACGTTGTTCATCTGTTAACGTAGGACGCGGTTGGCCTGGAACCCAACGCATTTGCACGGGATTCACCGGTTTTCCAGCATATTCTTCCACAGCATCACCCATTAACTCCGTTGCTGAAATGCCTGATTGAGTCAAATATCCGATGATTTCATCGATGGAACCTGGCTTGCTGCGGTATGAATAGGTAATACATCCGATTTGAACACCGCCGAATTTGGAATCGGGTTTTGCTGAGCCAAATGCGAACGCAGCGGGTTTGGCAAATAAAAGGCCTAAAGAGGCGAGTGAGCCGGCAGCTAAAAATTGCCGACGGGAGTTGTTGTAATTCTTTTTCATAGGAGTAAAGGTTTAGAAGGTCAAGTATAGGAATCCTTTTTGATAAATGTATCCTTTGGGGGTAATTTTGCGACGAAAGACTTTTTTTTCTATGGCAAACCTTTCAGGATTGCCATAGTTCCTCAGACTAAAGTCTGAGGTTATTAATAACCCTAGGCTTTAGCCTAGGGAATCCACCCGAGGTGTCTCTACATTTTTTTTATCGTGATTTTCGTGTTAGGCTCAAACGAATTAACCACATTAACTACATCCGGTTTCCAAGTAAATGTCCAGTGATGCGGGCTTTCGAAATAGCGTAGCGTGATTTCGACCGACTGATCTTCCAAGATTCGATAGCTACCTGCATAATCAAACGGAGCTTTTTTCGCTAAATCCACACGTGCGGCACGAAGCATATACGGACCGACCATATTGGATTTGCCTATACCCCAAGTTCTGAAGCCTAATTTGAACGTGTAATGGGTAGAATCTTTCGTTATAATGGTCATTTGTGCTGCTTCCCCTTTCGTTTGAATCTGCATACGCGCGAAATCGAATTGATTTTTTTCTAATTGAATCGATGATTGTAGGTCTTTGAATGGAATTGTAGATGTAGGCGCTTCAAGCTGTCGGGATGCATTAAATTGCTTTAAGGCTGCCAAAGCTTTTGGATTCGGTTTTAAGGCTTTGGCCTGAAATGCGGGTAGTAAATTTTGCCATACCTGGTTTAAATCATCCGGTAAATCTTGTGATTCAGAGGTGATGATTAAGACCGCATCTTGTTCCGGCATCATGAGGATGTATTGCCCAAAGGCCCCATCGCCACGAAATGATCCATGCCGACTCCGCCAAAACTGATAACCATACCCCTGAATCCAATCTGCATATTGACCATTTGCACGCTTGTCGGCCGTCGCATCGGGTTCTTGATCGATGTGCTTGCTTGTGGCTTCTTCAACCCACGCAGCTGGAAGTATCTGTTTTCCTTCAAATTTTCCTTTGTTGAGGTACAACAAACCGAGTTTAGCCATGTCTTCTGTTTTGACACGAATGCCCCAACCACCTACATTGATGCCTTTTTGGTCTGCTTCCCAATCGATACCAGAAATGTGTAGCGGATCTAATAAACGTGGTTTTAAATAGGCCAAAGTCGTTTCACCGGTTACTTTCTGAATAATCGCGGAAAGCATATAGGTGGCTAAGGTATTGTAGAGGAATTTAGTGCCTGGTTTAGCAACAATCGGGTGATTCAGAAATCCTCGAATCCAATCCGGTTGCATAACGATGACGCTTCGTAGGGGTTCTTTATCATGGCCCACCGACATGGTCAATAGATCTTGCACACGTAGATCTTGAATAAAGGGTTTGTCTTTCAGGTCGGCATATTCAGGAAAGAATGTGATGACTTTGTCTTGAACGCTCAAGCGTTTTTCTGTCACGGCAAATCCGATTGCGGTGGAAGTCCAACTTTTTGAAACGGAATACATGGAATGCACTTTGTTCGCAGCATAAGGTTTCCACCAAGCTTCAGAAACTACTTTTCCATGGCGAATGAGCATATAGGAATGTAATTCATGGCGTTTTGGGTCAATTTTTTCGATGTATTGTTGGATTGCGGCAGAGGAAATTCCTTCCGCTTCAGGTGTACTTCTCGGTAAAGATTGCGTGAAGGCAGGAATGGCCAATAAGCTAATTAGGCCTATTAGGAATAGTTTTTTCATGGTTTATCGGTTTAAAGTAGGTTAAATGTATGAAAAATGCGGTAAATTGTTGGCGGTTTATTTCCCCTATGTCAAAAGAAATCGTTGCTCGGATTAGTCATTTGTCGGTCTCTTATGGAGCCAACGAAGTATTGAATGATATTTCCTTTGAGATATCTTCGAATGATTGTTTTGCGGTTGTTGGACCCATGGGTTCAGGAAAGACGACCTTAGCAAAAGCGCTTTCGGGTCGTTTGTTCCGGAAGGGAGAGGTATGGTTTAATGGGTCATTTGTACTCTATGTCGAGCAACAACATCATTTTAAGAATCGGAGTAACATTTCTGAATTTTACCTACAGCAACGTTTTAATTCGTCTGATTCGGAAGATTCCTACACGGTCCGGGAGGAATTAGGGGATATGGATATGTCGGAATGGGTATCTATTTTTGGTATCGAATCCTTACTCGATAAGCCCTTGTTGCAGCTTTCCAACGGCGAAAATAAGCGTTTGCAGATTGTGAAGTCATTAGGCCAAAAGCCGGATTGGTTATTGTTGGATAACCCGTACTTAGGTTTGGATGTGGCTGGTCGGGCAATTTTGTCGGCAGGCTTAGGTCAATTAAAAGCGCATGGCATCCGATTTATCTTGTTTTTATCAGGAGGTGATGTGCCTGAGTTTGTGAATCGGGTTTATACGCTTCGCAGGGATGTTCCTGAGAACCCCGGACTAAAGTCTGGGGTTAGACAAGATGCTTATAACCCCATGCTTCAGCATGGGGAGGAAAATAATAACCCCGGGCTTCAGCCTGGGGATTTAGGAGATTCCCCGATTGTTTCGATGCGAGATGTAACGATTCGTTATGGGACAAAAACCATATTGGATCAATTTTCGTGGACGATAAATCGCGGGGAGCGATGGGTTTTAAAAGGTCCCAATGGGGCAGGGAAGTCTACCTTGTTGAGTTTAATAACGGCTGATAACCCACAATCGTATTCGCAGGATATAAATTTGTTTGGTCGGCAGCGTGGAACAGGAGAGAGCATCTGGGATATCAAACGCAACATTGGTTATGTCAGCCCTGAGATGCATTTGTATTTCAAGGAAACGGGAACATGTTTTGCGGTTGTGGCATCGGGTTTGTTTGATTTATTGGGTGTGACGCGAAAGGTGAATGAGGTTCAGACGGCCCAAGTAAATGCGTGCCTGGGTCTATTTGGTCTACAATACCTTAGCGATCGACATTTTCATACCTTATCCACAGGGGAGCAAAAGATGATTTTGATTGCGCGGGCATTTGTCAAAAATCCGCCATTGTTGATTTTGGATGAGCCCTGTCAAGGCTTGGATCAGGAGCAAGTGCAGGTGTTGAAAGATGTGATTAACGCAATCGCAGCTCATTCTGATATGACATTGATTTTTGTGTCACATTATTCGGAAGATGTTCCCTTTTGTATCACAAAGGAAATGAGTTTGTAGTGACGCGATACCTCGCGTCTAGTCCCCAGGTTAAAACCTGGGGTTAATATCGACATCCATTTGGGGCTGTAGACGTGATGTATCGCGTCTCTACGATCCGTACTTCTGTATCATCGCAATTTGCCCCGCATGATAAGCTGTGTGCGAAATGATTCTTCCAAAGGCTTCGGCTATGCTCTTTGTTCCAAATTCCTTGGTCGTAATTTGCTTTGTCCAATCCTCTTCAGGTACAGAGCCAATAATCGTTGTGATTGAATTGCCGGATTCTGCCAATAGGGCTTGAATCGCAGCTAAATCCGTCCATTCACCCAAGTCTTTTTGGTCAATCACGGTATGTGCAATTACTTTGATTTCAGAATTCCCAAACACATTTTTACAAAAAAGCAACTCTACTTCGGCAATGTGTTGCAGTAAAAATCCGATGGAATTGGGTGCAGCACCTAATTTCTTGGGTAGATCTGCGGCTGAGATGGTTTCGGATACTTTTCCGAGTCGGATGCGCGCTTCGATGTAAGCGGCTTGGAGGTGTTGGGAGGTGGACATGAGTTTTTGACGTTGGACTGTAGAGACGCGATACCTCGCGTCTATTCCCCAGGTTAAAACCTGGGGTTAAAACTATTTTATAACCTCAGACTGTTGTCTGAGGATTTAGGCGCGTTTTATATAAACGGCTGACTGATCGAAGGACTCGGCTGGCTGAACCATTTCGGGCCATTTTCGGTCATGTAGACGCAATCCTCTAATCGTACGCCAAATTCACCCGGAATGGCAATGGTTGGTTCGATGCTAAAGCACATTCCCACTTGTAGGGGTAATTTGTTTCCTTTGACCATGTTTCCCCATTCGTGTCCATCCATGCCGATACCGTGACCCGTTCGGTGTGGAAGGCCTGGTAATTTATATTCCGGACCAAAGCCGGCTTTCACTAATATTCCTCGAGCAGCCAAATCAACATTTTCACATGGCGCACCTAACATGGCCGCATCGAATCCAGCTTGCTGGGCCCTTTTTTCCAAGTTCCAAATATCGATTTGCTTTTGGGATGGTTCCCCAAAAACCACGGTTCTTGTAATGTCTGATTCGTAACCATCGACTTGACAACCACAATCCAGCATAACTATATCCCCTTTTTGAAGGATTTGTCTGCGGGAACTTCCGTGTGGAAATGATGTCGCCACACCAAAAGTAACACCCGCAAAACCGTGTTGGGCACCTAATTCACCATGCTTTTGCGCAATTTTTTGACTGATTTGTCGGGGATTACAACCTTCCGTTAAAGCTGCAATACCGGCTTGGATGGCCAGTGTCGTAATATCATTTGCCTTTTGCATGAGGGCGATTTCAGCAGGGGATTTGATGA
>CANGCD010000139.1 GCA_947452215.1 Cytophagaceae bacterium
GAAATCAGCAAAGGTTGGGATATACGCAAAGCTGGCTTAGGTCTCATTCGAAATTTGTCGGGCAGTAAACAACCTGTCAATTTGATCGAGGATTGTGCTGTGGCACCTGCAGACCTGCCAGCTTATGTAGCAGACATACAAGCCTTATTAGCCAAACACCAAGTGCAGGCCGCCTATTATGCACATGCAGGTGCGGGAGAATTACATATTGAACCCTTTCTTGATATTCATAACCCTCAAGGAAAATCCTTATTCAGAACACTTCTCAGCGAAACAGTCGAAATTCTGAAAAAATACCAAGGATCCCTCAGCGGCGAACACGGCGATGGTCGATTACGTGGCGAGTTCATTCCCAAAATGATGGGAGACGAAATTTATCAATTATTTGTAGAAATCAAACAAATATTTGACCCACAAAACATCCTCAATCCAGGTAAAATTGTTAATTCACCTCCCATGGATGAGGCTTTTCGTCGGAAAGAAATTCAATCCCCTCAAGCATTTTATTTCCACTACCCAGAAACAGGTAGTCCGTTGGGCTTGGCTGAAAAATGCTCAGGGTCAGGCGATTGCAAAAAAACAGCATTAAGCGGCGGAACCATGTGCCCGAGTTTCATGGCAAGCCAATTAGAAAAAGATAGTACGCGTGGTCGTGCGAATACATTACGTTCCATTATCACGGAGCAAGGATCTGCAGGCTATTCAAATCCAGAATTATTGGAGGTCTTGGACCTATGTCTCTCTTGCAAAGGATGTCAAACGGAATGCCCTTCGGGGGTTGACATGGCCAAGCTAAAGGCTGAGACCCTGCAGCAACATCATGACCAACAAGGAATTCCATGGAAAACTAAACTCATTGGACATTTCCCAAAACTTCAACGAATAGCAAGTTACATCGCTCCGGTCTATAACTTGATTATTAATTTTCCAGGAACATCACTTATCATAAAAAGTTTGATGGGATTTTCGTGGAATAGAAGTATACCTGAAGTTTATTTTACAAGCCTGGAAACTTGGCATAAACGCTACAGCAAAAAGATTAATCAAGAAAATTTTTCCAATGGCTTTGTTTATTTATTCGCTGATGAATTCACCAATTACAATGAAGTAAATTTGGGTAAAAAAACCGTATTGCTATTAAATGAACTAGGCTATGGGGTAAAAATACCGAATCGAATTATCAGTGGTAGATCCTATATCTCCAAAGGGATGCTAGCCTTTGCCAAGAAACTCGCACAAACCAACGTGGCTTTGTTACAAGATGTCATTACTCATGAACATCCGTTCATCGGGATTGAACCCAGCGCCATCTTAAGTTTCCGAGATGAAATCCCTAACCTTGTGGAAACTGACCAAAGAGAACAAGCTAATAAACTCAAAGAAAACTGCTTGTTGATCGACGAATTTCTCCTACGTGAAATAAAAGCCAAGCGAGTGACACAAGCTCACTTTACCGATAAGCCTGAAAAAATCGTTTTGCATGGACATTGCCACCAAAAATCGATTGCAGGAATTAGTAGTACCCGACAAGTATTGAACTTTCCGACTAATTATGAGGTTGAACTCTTACCTACGGGTTGTTGTGGAATGGCTGGTTCTTTTGGTTATGATAAAAAACACTATAAATTATCCCAGCAAATAGCCAATTTAGTTTTATACCCCCGATTACTAGCCACAAAAAGTAAAAGCATTATAGCGATGAATGGAACATCTTGCCGGCACCAAGTCAAAGACGGAATTGATAAAGACGCATTCCATACGGCTGAAATTATGTACCAAGCACTCGCACAAAAGACATTCAAACCATGATCCAATTTAACATATCCATTTTTGTAGAGAATAATATAGAAGCAAAGTCCATTCAAGCTTTAACCCAACATATCGTACCTGAATTAAATACCTGGGACTTCGTGGAACAAGCTCATGTTTTTGAAATCAGCTCCCACCAAGAACCTGATTCCAAAGGATTTTCGGTACAATGCTTAATCCCACAATCAGAAGAGGCGAGAAAAGAAGCCATTGAAACATTAATTTCAAATTTCTTTTTAGCTGAATTCCCAAATCAATTTGTGTATTTCCCAAGTCAGTTAAAACGGCTTTAGGCCCATTGAATCGGTTCTGAACCTTGCGAAATCAGAAAATCATTCGTTTGAGAAAAAGGCTTTGTCCCAAACCATCCACCTCGATTGGCAGATAAGGGAGAAGGATGTGCCGACTTAATCACACAATGTTTTGATGGATCAATCATTGATGCTAAATGCTGCGCATGATTACCCCATAATAAAAAAACGATAGGCTTTTCCTTTAAATTCAATACATGTAGTACAGCTTTTGTATAATCAGACCAGCCCATATTGGCATGAGAACCAGCCTCACCAGCACGAACTGTCAAAGATGTATTTACTAATAAGACACCCTGTTTTGCCCAATCACGCAATTCACCATTCGATCTCATCAAACCTAGGTCATTAAACAATTCTTTATATATGTTCTTTAATGAAGGAGGAATAGGGATTCCATTCGGTACAGAGAAACTTAAGCCATGTGCCTGGCCGACGCCATGATATGGGTCTTGTCCAAGTAAAACAACCCGTGTCTGTTCGTAAGAACAAAGATTAAAAGCTTCAAATAACTGAGCTTTGGGAGGATAAACAATTTCTTCATGATAAGATCGAATGACTTTTTCGGAAAGACGAATAAAATATTCCGACTCCATAGTAGATTTCAAGACCGACTTCCAATCATTCTGCAGTAAATCCTGTAATTTTAAATCTTCATTTGCCATAGCAATCAATCCATGTCGCATAATACGCCTGAAATATCAATCGAAGTCATTGCAACCCATATTCCGGATATGGAAATTCAAAAACCCTATCAATACTTCTTTAGCTACCAAATTACAATCTTAAATCGGTCTTCACAACCTGTCCAACTCGTTAGCAGGTATTGGCAAATATTAGATGGAGGATTGCACCAAGAAACGGTGAAAGGTTTGGGGGTGGTAGGCCAACAACCCATCTTGGAACCCAATACATCGTTTACGTATACATCGGGTTGCCCCTTAATGGCAGAATTTGGCAAAATGAGCGGGCATTATACCTTCTTAAATCTAACATCACAGGAAACATTTCAGGTTGAGATTCCTGCCTTTTCACTCACAACGACATTTGCACAGAACTAATGTTTAAACGATTTGCATTTAATTGGAAGGCACAAACAGCGCATGGCTTGCACTCCCCTTTCGTATTTGATTTGTACACGCAGGTGATTGACCCAATCTATCACCTCAAACCCATGGATGTGCAAGATGCTTTGATTCATGGAATCGGAAAACATTTAAAACTAGCTGCAGGAAGAATTCAAATTATCGATTTTGGTCAATTGAAAGCCTCCGAATTACCTATGATTCATAAGCTAATGGATGACCAAGAACAAATACTCATGTGTATCAATATTCGCAAAACTGAAGAATCCTTACAATATTGGGCTTTTATGGCAGGTCAAGCTCAAGCCATTCATAGCATAGAATTATTTGAAATGGGCATTATTTCATTAAAGCCCATCGCACCGAAACAACATTTCTATTTAAAGAAGTCATAAAAAAGGGGAATGACCGATGGCCATCCCCCTCAAAAAAAAAAAAATACGATTAAACCGGCTTTGCGATTTCAACAAGAACTCGCTTGCCTTTAATTTGCGCACCAACCATTTTGTCGATCACCTGATTCGCATATTCTTTAGGCACATCTACATACGTGTGCTTATTCTCAATCTGAATTTGACCTAATACATTTCCTGGAATGCCTGTTTCACCAGCAATGGCTCCCACGATATTAGAAGGAGAAATCTTCTCATTAAATCCGATGTTAACAAACATACGAACCATGTTTTCATCTGTGCGATAAGGTTTTCCTTCGCGATCCATACGTGGGCCACGTGGGCCACGATCACGATCTCCTCCACCACGTGAATCACGGTCAAAACGACCACCACGATCTCCTCCGCCACGTGAATCACGATCAAAACGACCACCACCACGGCGTTCTCCACCACCGCGTGAATCACGATCACGGAATCCTCCGCCACGTTCTTCCCGACCGTACTTACGAGATTGACGTTCTAATTCACCTTCAAGATTTTCGTCACCAAACTCATTCTTCTGGATACCCATGTTCATTTTCACCAACGCAGCAACAATTTGCTCTGTTGTAAAACCTGCATGCTGCAAGTTTTCCAATGAATCTGAGAATACTTCTAAATCACCTTCATTGATTGTTGCAGCTACACGTTCAATGAACATGCCTTTTTTAATCCCAACAACATCCGTGAACGATGGAATAACACCTTTATCAATTTTAACTTTGGTGTAGTTCATGATTTCACGCAAACGATTGCGCTCAGAACCTACAACCAAGGTAAATGCCTTACCGAATTTACCGGCACGACCTGTACGACCGATACGGTGTACATAATATTCTTCATCTAATGGAATGTCATAATTGATTACAGCATCCACATTATCTACGTCCAAACCACGTGCTGCTACATCCGTTGCAACCAAAATACAAACATTTCCATTACGGAAACGATTCATAACTTGTGTACGCTGGCTTTGACGCAAATCACCATGCAAACCTTCTGCAGCATATCCACGAGAAACTAATTCTTCTACCACCTCATCCACGCGTTTCTTCTGATTACAGAAAATCAACATCAATTTCAAGGCATAAAAATCAATTAAACGTGTCGTTACTTCCATCTTCGCACGCCCTTTTACATCGAAATACAATTGCTCGATGTTTACGTTCGTGATTTCGTTTTTAACAACTTTCACCAATTTAGGCTCAGTCAAATAACGACTAGTCAGTGCCATAATAGGCTTTGACATCGTTGCTGAGAACAAAACCGTTTGACGCTCGTTTGGCATTTCTTGCAAGATACTTTCAATATCCTCACGGAATCCCATATCCAACATCTCATCTGCTTCATCCAAAACAATCATTGATGCTTGCTGAAGTTTCAATGCACGACGCTCAATTAAGTCAATTACACGACCTGGGGTACCCACAACAATGTTGGCTCCAGCCTTCAAAGACTTAATTTGACGATCGATTGAATCACCACCATAAACTGTAGTAACCCAAACACCCTTGGTGAATTTAGAAAGCTTCTTCATTTCTTCCGAAACTTGAACCGCCAACTCACGCGTAGGACATAAAATAATTGCTTGTACGAATTTCTCAAATGGAACGATGTGTTCGATCATCGGAATTCCAAAGGCCGCAGTTTTACCTGTACCTGTTTGTGCTTGCCCGATAACATCGCGACCCTCTAAAACGTAGGGAATAGCTTCTGATTGAATGGGAGAAGCAAACTCAAAACCCATTTCTTTTACTGCTTCTTGGATACCTTCCGACAAAGGAAGACTATCAAAGCGAATTTTTTCACTCATGATTTGTATGTTTAATTATGATGCCCTAACACATCCGTAATCAAACCTAATAGCCCTCTAAACAATCTGGTAGGGGATTTACAATTGCTTGTAATCGATTTATGCGGATGCATTTGTACTAATATGCCACAAAAGTAGTCATACTTACAATAGGAAGCAAACGAATTGGATTATTTTAATAATGACTTCTTTGATATACCGAAAACCACTCCTTTGGCATCTCCTGTTTTAACCTCAATGCGTGCGGGCGATAAGCCCTCCCCTACAAATCGATTCTTCAACACAAAACCGCGTTTAAGCGACGAACGATCATCTTTATCCGAATTAACAACAATTTTAATCGACACTTCTTTATAGCGATTTAAGCCTTCGGCCATACGCTTAAAAACATAATCGACGGGCTTGTCTAATAAATCAGTTTGCTCATTAAATTGAATTTCATTGGCAACTAATTCAATGGCATCTGTTTGGGTAGAATCTGATAAATACTGATGCAAGCCTACGACAACCGAATTTTTGGGTACATCAAAAAAGGTACCTTTGGGCCAAACCAGCGATGTTAGCGAATCAGATCGCAATTTGGTAGAATCCAATACCGCACGCGTCAAACTATCATTCAATTTACTTAAACTATCAATGGGAATGATTTCCTCCGTATCTGCAACCACCTCCTCGGCATCCGAAGAACGAAATGCCGTATACCAAATCACATCAGCCCCCAATACCAAAATTATAAGCATGTACACAAAGGTATTCACCGTCAAATTCTGCAATAAACCACCCTCACTAATGGGCTCTTGTTCATCCGAATAAGTCAATAATGCTCCGGTATCTACGCGCAAAATATCCGATAACAACAATATTTCCGAAACACCTAATTGAATTTTAGCTGGACACAACACATAAAACTGTTGCTTTAATCCCAAAAAATAATCTCCATAAGCCTTCCAATCCTTTAAAGCAGCATATTCCTCTTGCTTCAAACGATAACCATAAAGGCCAAAAAATAAGGTCAAACCCTTTAAAATCGCTGAACTTTTAGCACCCATTTCACGCGACAATAACATCGCAATGGCACTTTTTTTATCTGGAATCAAAATACCCATCATCCCTTCTCCATAACGAAGAATAGCATCCTCATCATATTTATTTTTACCTGAAGCTAAGAATGCTTCGATGTCATTGATGGGCGCCGACTTCTGTAATATAAAGTTATACAACGCATTAAAACGAATTCGATTACGTACAAGCTTTAACAAACCACCTAGTATGATCGTTTCCCAAACTGGATATAACTCCTCCACTTTGCTAACAGGCTCATTAAGATAGCTA
>CANGCD010000140.1 GCA_947452215.1 Cytophagaceae bacterium
GGGCGCTTAAAAAGCTGTGAGCCAAGTAGATTCATCGACGAATTAGATAGCACCTACCTGAAAATGGCCAAAACGCCAGGCAAGAAGGATACTTCTAATTTCCGTCCCGTACAAAAAACAGGCTTTGTGGAGAAATCAACCAGTGCAAGTGCGGCCCAATTAATTCAGAAACCGAAACAGAATACCAATTACCAACACGTTCCTTCGGCGAATTTTGTGCAGTCGGACGCCATGAGTTTAGCAGCAGGCCAGCGGGTTGAACATCAAAAGTTTGGTTTTGGAACGATTCAGAAATTAGAAGTCAATGGTGCCGAACGAAAGGCCCATATTCGATTTGAACAAGGCGTAGGAGAAAAAACGTTGCTTTTAAGTTTCGCGAAACTAATGATTATCGCTTAGCCGTATAATATAAATGTACCGGGCTTGAAAAACTGGCGATTTCAGAAATGGTTGCATAGCCCTGATTCTTACCATCAAAAGCTAGCGCCTCACCCTGAGGTTCTAATACGCTTGGGACAATACGTGGTTTCCGACGAAGCGCATCCGCAATGCTTTCGTGCTTTTTCTTTTTCCAATAATAGATCTCCAAGTAGTTCCGAACGATGATTTCCTCATTCGAAGAGGCTACATTACCGTCGGTGATAAAGTACAATTGCTTCAAAAGGTTTACATCAGAAGTAGGTACGGAAAAATTCAGCTTGCAGATGAATTGCGCTTTTTGTGTCCCATGATTCGCAAATGCAGCAGCAGGCAAGCGATAAAGACGCTTGTGATTGTCGCGTTTGGTGATAAAAAAGAGGTCGCCGGATATTTGATCAATCAACATACACTCCATATCATGGGCTCCATCTGGTAAAATAAAATCTACGGATTGAGTATCTTTAATCACATGTCGTAAAGGATCCGTGAGTTTCAGCGATGGCTCTAAGAAGCGATGCACTTGATAACTTGGATTTTGTGCAAAATTATCCCCGATATCAGCTACATATAAATAGGTTTGACCGGTTCGATTTTGCCAACGTCCCATCGCTTCCCAATCCCTATTTTGAAGTCCCGATAAAGTAAATTCAGCTTTGCCTTGACCCAACTGACTAACTAAAAACATACGATTCAAATCCTTTGAATCATTGATCACCCAATAGTGTTCGGGATTGCGCTGAGAGGCCACCATGCCTGAGGCCTCGTCAATTTCGATGTTCGCGAGTACACCCAAATCCTTCGTTCCTTGAAATCTAGTTTGCGCATTTTCCCCGTCGGAAATATAGAAAGACTGGCAAGCCCAAACGAGCAGACCCATCAACATCACCTGAATCCGACTTCGTTGTCTCACTTTTTCTTGTAATAATATAAGTGAGTAGGTGTTAAATCAGGGGATTCTGAAATAGTATAATAGCCTGATCCATCATGCGAGAATGTAATACCTTCACCTTGCGGTTCCAATTTATAAGGAACTGCTTTCGCGCCGCGTAGCAAAGCATCCGGAATGCTTTCTCCCGATTTGCGTTTCCAATAATATGCCCCGATGTAATTACGAATTAGAATTTCAGAATTATCGGGTGAAACGCTTCCTCCGGTTAAATAGTAAGCCTGTTGAATTTTCAAATCATTCGTAAAAGGCACCGAAAACGTCAGTTCTTCAATGAATTCAGCCGTAACGGTTGTAGCGTTTACAACTTTCGCAGCGGGGATTTTATATAAACGCTTGTTGTTTTCTCGTTTGCTGATAACAAAAATATCCTTGGTTTTTTGGTCGATTAACAAGGTCTCCATATCATGAAAACCGTCAGGCAAGCGAAATGTCAATTTATTTACATCGGTCAACACCGTATAGGGATTGGTTGTAATCTTCAAATCCTTAAACCAATAGATGGCATGATTTGTGACGTCCAAAAAGTTATCGCCAAAATCTGCCACATAAACCGTCGCGGAACCATCGGATTCTCCGACAACAGCTATGTCCTCCCAATCTCGCTGAATTGCACCACCCAATACGTATTCTTTTTTCCCTTTGCCTAGCGAATCTATCAGATACAAAATAGGCCCAGCTGCATCAGAATCGTTATTTACCCAAAAATACCCAGGATTTTTACGGCTTGCTGCAATTCCAGATGCCTCCATAATTTTGGGATTGTCAAGCGTCCCTTGGTCGATGCCATCATAAAAAGACGACTCCCCTACCGTAGGGTCCGTTGGGTCAGGCATCGACTTGATGCACGATGCCAAGATAGAGCTAGCCATGGCCAACAAAAAGAATTTACGCTGAATATTACTCATTTTCGGCTGTTGGGTCTTGAATTTTCAAATGGCAAACCTTAACTTTTTTCACACGGCGGGCGTCTACCGACTGAATTTTAAACTGAAAATCCTCCCAGGTAAGTTCTTCGCCTGAGTTGGGAATTCGTCCAAAAAGCTCAATCATTAGCCCTCCAAGGGTTTCGCTTTCTCCTTTGGCTTTTTCAAAATACACAGGTTCTAAGTCAAATACTCGGCAAAAATCATTTAAAGACGTTTTGGCTTCAAACATGTAATTTTGTTCATCGATGCGCTTGTAATCCACGGTTTCGTCATCAAATTCATCATTTATTTCGCCCACAATTTCCTCGATAATATCCTCCATCGTGACCAAACCTTCGGTTTCCCCGTATTCATTCACGACCACAGCCATGTGTACCCGTTTCTCTTGAAAATCATAGAGCAAATCATCGATTTTCTTGTTTTCTGGCACAAAAAACGGCTGATGCAACAAGGAAATCCAATCGAAATTCTCGTCTTCTTCTACATGAACCAATAAATCCTTGATGTACAAAATACCCTCTATTTTATCGATCGTTTCTTTAAAAACGGGAACGCGAGAATATCCATTCTTATTGATTTTATCCATCAATTCATGGAAGTCCATTTCGGTATCAAACGCAACAATGTCTCTTCGAGCCTTCATGACGGATTTAACGGATGTATTCCCAAAATTCAAAATACCCCGCAAAATATCCTTTTCCTGCTCCGTCGTATTTTCATCTGTCGTAATCTCCAAGGCATGATTTAACTCATGGGCTGTAAGCGTGTACGATTTCTTTTCGATTCGTTTTTCGATCAAATTAGAAATGGCCAACAAAGATTTAGAGAGGGGAGTAAAAATCAAGGTGAAAAACTGAATCAATGTAGCTGAGAACGTAGCAAAACGAATATTATTTTGTTGGGCCCATACCTTTGGAATCAATTCCCCGAAAAAGGTGATGATAAAGGTTACACCAAACAATAAAAATAAGGTCACGAGTAATGTCCCAACGGATTGGGGACCCAAAATCATCTCCGTCAAGTAATTTGACAGGGTAATAAAAATAATGTTGACAAAATTTATCGCAATCAATAAGGTTGCTAAAAGTTGCTGAGGGTTATCCAAAAGGACACTCACGGCCTTTTCTGCAGGATTATCGCTCTCCCGCAAGGCAGCACGTTGGTCCGCATTTAAGGAAAAGAAAGCCACTTCAGAGCCCGCAAGAAGCGCGGATAAGAAAAGGAGGGCAATCAAAATGAGTCCGATGAAAAGCACCGAACTTACGGAAAGATTGGGGTCAATAAAGCTTAATAAATGAATGGGAAAGGGGTCAGCCTCCATAATTTTTGTGCACAGTACACACAAATTTAAGAAAAAGGGAATAGAGTCATCCTAAATTCCCCATTCTTATTGAAAATTTAAAATGGTAAATCATCGCCATCCTCCTGCATCACACTTGGAAAAGGATTCGCATGCGCTGCAGGGGCATTTAAATTGACCGCCTCTGGCTTAGGGCGTTCGGGAGCATCAGCCCCTTTTTCGTTACGTCCGCCAATCAAATTCATACTCGTTGCCCGAATTCGGTACCCACGAACGGTAGCACCTGTCTTATCTTGCCATTCTTCTGATCGGATTTTACCTTCAATGTAAACTTGATTGCCTTTTCGCAAATATTGCTCGGCGATGTTGGCCAAATTATCCCAAAGCTCCACACGATGCCATTCGGTTTGTTCCACGCGTTGGCCGTCTTTGCCTGTATAAGCCTCTGAAGTTGCGATATTGATATTCGCCACTTTTACCCCATTCGGTAATGCCCGCACTTCAGGATCTCCTCCCAAATTGCCTAATAAAATCACTTTGTTTACGCCTGCCATAATTGTATTGTTTAAAAGGTTAGGTAATTGAACAACCAAATGTACACGTTCTAGCCTTCCAATATTTCCTTCAATGCAATATTATCAGTTATCAGATTTAATAACAAGACTGGCTTGCCCAATGCTTCGAATTCCGATGACAAAATCCACTGATAATCTTCAGGCAAACTGAACGCATATTCAGAGGGCAATTGAATCAAAAAAGCGTCTGAAACTATTTTTTGATGACTTAATACATGAATTCCTGGCGATCGCATGGACATTGCATATGGCATCATCGCTGACAAAAAAGGGTAAAAATTTATGGCATCATCTAAAGACTCCGACTCCACGCAAAAGAACTCCCACAATCCTTGCCAAATATCTTTTTTCTGTCGTTGATGAACGAGCACACGTCCCGCTTGTTCGATGATAAAATAGTGAAAGTGGCGAATGCGCTGAGGTTTGGCTTTGGATTTTACAGGTAATTGATTGACCCGATTATCTCGAAGAGCCACGCAAGAGGTCCTTAAAGGACAATTTTCACAAGAGGGACTCGGACTGCATTGCAAAGAACCAAATTCCATAATCGCCTGATTAAAGCGAGCTGGATCAGACGCAGGGATTAATTCCTGAGCAAGTGCCGTAAACTCCTTCCGAGCAGACGCATGGAGGATATCCGTTTCAATGCCAAAATAACGAGCCAAGATGCGATATACGTTTCCATCGACAACCGGACTCGCTTCGCCAAAGGCGAAAGAGGCTATGGCTGCCGCGGTATATGGTCCCACGCCTGGTAGCTTAATTAAATCCGTGTAGGTATTGGGGAATTTCCCTTGATGCGATTCAACAATGTATTTGGCGGTTTTATGCAAATTACGAGCCCTGCTGTAATAGCCTAATCCTTGCCACAAACGAAATAAGGTCGTTTCATCGGCCGCCGCTAAATCGAACACAGTGGGGAAAGCCTCCGTTAATTTATAAAAATAAGGCAATCCCTGCGCGATGCGGGTTTGTTGGAGGATAATCTCCGACAACCATATGATATACGGATCCTGAGTTCTTCGCCAAGGTAAGTCCCGAGCATGGTCTTTATACCATGTAATCAAGGTTTCGGCAAAGGGGTGCTGGTTGGCTTTCTTCATGAAAGCATCAAAGATAATGGCCAACCCAAAAGCAAAAAAATAAATATCACTTTTTCATTTGCCCCTTTTAAAGAAAAACCTTACTTTTGTGTCCCTTTTGAAAGCAAGAGGGATTGAAATAGAATCAACGAATAAATAAAGACTCATTACCGTGACTAAGGCAGATGTAATTGCTGAGATTTCCAGCAAAACAGGGATAGATAAAAAAGATGTATCTGAAACGTTAGAAAACTTCTTTGAAGTAGTAAAAGATAACCTAGCGAAACAAGAAAATATTTATGTTCGTGGATTCGGAAGTTTTATCAATAAGAAAAGAGCGAAAAAAATCGCACGTAATATTTCGAAAAACACATCAATTACGATTGATGAGCACTATGTACCCAGCTTTAAGCCGGCGAAAGTGTTCATAGAACAAGTTAAAACAAGCACTGACCCTGCGAAAGCTTAATTCGCGAGAATTGGTTTTTAGGTCAATAAAATGAAGAAGACAACAGGAATCATTTTATTTCTAGGCCTCGCAATCAGTGCCCTCATTTTCCAATTACCCAAAGGAAATGTGAGCAATAAAACAGCTTCGCCCGTGGCAGGAGGAGCAAACCGGGATGCCGCAGCAAATGAAACTGCACAATCGGAGTCTGAATCAAGCCATGCCACTCCCTTAACACCGGAGCAGCAAAAGCAAATTGCAGGGTTAAAAGTAACGCTGCAACAAGCCAAAACCGAAGCACAACAAGTATCCGCATTGGAGAAGTTGGCAAGTGCTTTTATTGGTGCCGACAAATACGATAGCGCTGCCTATTATGCAGCAGACTATGCCGACAAACACGCGAGTTTACCTCATTTGTTACGTGCGGGACAATTGTATTTTGAAGCACATACCTACGCGATCAACGTTAAAAAGGGTCAAATCCTTGGCGATAAAGCGCGTAATTACTTTGAAAAAGCGTTATCGCTGGATCCGAATAACCTACTGGTTAAGACGAACATGGCGATGACTTATGTAGATACACCTACTCCGATGAAAGGCATCAGCCTTTTAAGGGAAGTGATTGAACAGGAGCCGACTTTCGTGCCGGCCATTTTCAATTTGGGTATATTAGCCATTAAATCGAATCAATTTGGCAAAGGTCAAGAACGATTCACCCAGATATTGAAGCTGGAACCGAACAACTATAAAGCCGCCTTAAACCTCGGATTTTGTTTGGCCCAGTTAGATAAAAAAGAAGAGGCTAAAAAGGTCCTCAAACGCGTCGTTAACGAAAGTAAAGACGCAGAGGAAACCAAAGCCGCAAAAGAATTGCTTGCAGAAATGCAGCATTAAATACTGTAGAGATGCGATTTTCGTGTCTTCACAACAATAGAAAGCTGAAAGTCAGCTTGGTAAATTATTAAAAATTAAAC
>CANGCD010000141.1 GCA_947452215.1 Cytophagaceae bacterium
CATGGCCTATTTTTTTGGAAAACGCGGCTTGCTGACGGCTGATGTGGAAATGGTCAATTATTCGGGTATGTCGGTGGCATCTGCAGAATTAGGGCCCTATGCAAACCAACAGTTTAAAGATAAATACAATACCCAAATCTCGAAGAATTTTCAGACGGCTTTGAATATGAAAGTAGGTGCTGAGTTCCGTGTTACAGGTTCCTTGACTGTACGCGGTGGAGCTGCTGTGTATGGGAATGGCTTTGCCAGTACCTATGACTCGATTGATCGGAGTCAATTCCAGGTTTCAGGTGGTCTTGGCTACCGTAATAAAGCTTATTATGTAGATGTTGCGGTTGTTCAACGAACAGGAAAAGATGCCTTTACACCCTATACATTAAAAAATGCGGCCGATTATGCATCAGCCGCATTGAATATTAGTAATACACAATTCACCTTGGGAGGTGGAATCTTTTTCTAAACAGGAATGTATTGGTCTAATAACCACAATAATTGGCTGACGGTAATTTCTCCGTCTACCTGAATATCGGCTTGTTGGTAAAAAGATAAACGCTCCTCAAAGGTCTTTTTGATGGATTCAATCACAACCTCCTCACTTTGACTTTTATCCAATAGCGGTCTGTTATTCCCTTGCGCTTTGTAAAGGCGTTTAGCCAAATCATTGACATCCACATTTAAAAAAACACTCACACCATTTTCTTTGATGAAATCCATGTTGTCATTGAAACAAGGAACACCGCCTCCTGTAGCAATCACTACCGATTGATTCGGTTGGAAACCTCGGAGCGTCTTCTTTTCTAATTCCCGAAAATGTGTTTCACCGTAGTTTGAAAAAATCTCAGAAACGGTTTTTTGTTCACGCGTTTCAATCAATTTATCCATATCTGTAAAGCTATACCCTAAATTTCTTGCTAATTCTTTCCCTAATGTACTTTTTCCTGATGAGGGCATTCCAACTAAATAGATATTCTTCATTCTTGCACTTATTGTTTTAAACGTTGTTGAATTTCATCCGCGTCCGGTAGGCGATAAGCCGACCACTTTCCTTTGACGGTTCCTTGGCTAATAAGCCAAAGTCCAGGACTGGAGCGAATGATGGTTTTTAATACTTTGGTATCTGCGGATAAGGCCGGGAATGCCAATTGGTATTCATGGCGCAAGGCATTAACGTCTTCGTCCGAAGATGCACTTACCAACCAAACCGGTACCTGAATTGTTTTCGCCAATTGGCTGATTGTTTCAAAAGCAGCTAAACGTGTGTGATGCACGTTTGGTACAATGACCAACAAATGGTCACCGTTGAATATCTTTTGTGTATATTCCGTTGTGTCTCCATCGATCCATAAACGGTAGTCGGTGATTAAAGGCCGTGCTTCTTTTTCGTTGGTTGCTTGCATGGAAACAAACTCGGCTTTCGGATCCGTAGGCATCTCCGTCAATTCGACCTCTTTACCATTGATTTTGTAGACATAACTAAACTTTAAATCTTCTCGATTCTTCATATTCGATGGAATATGTTGGCCCACCGCGTAAGGAAGACCATCTTGAATGGGGAGATAGAAATAGCAATAGGTACCTAGACCAACACTGATTACGGCGGATGCGAGTACCCATTTTCCGGTTGTTTTTCGCTGCTTAATCTTATCCGTAAGGAATAAGCTCAAGGTAAGGATGAGCAAGAAAATATCTTTGCCAAAGGAAGTCCAAGGTGTTAATTTGATGGCTTCTCCGAAACAGCCACAATCAGTCACCTTATTGAAATAAGCCGAATAGAAAGTAAGAAAACTAAAGAAGATAAGAATAGCTACAAAGCTATAGAGTGTCTTATTTGTCTTGTAATTCAATGCCAAAGCGACAGCCAAAACAATTTCTGCGCTGCTTAAACCAATGGAAAACAGGAGGGCTTGAGGAATTAATAATTTCCAGAAACCAGCCATCCATGGAAAATCAACGGAAAATACTTCGAAGTATTCCTCGAGTTTTAATTGCGTTCCAATGGGGTCATTGAGTTTGATAAGACCGGAGAATAAAAATATCCCGACCAATATAAACGTCGCTATGTTGCGGTATTGCTTCATCCGTTTTATTGCTGTTGGGCCATTTGCTGCATCTGTTTCTCCTCATTGAATTTAATCAAACAGAAGACCGCGTAATTCAGCATATCCTGGTAGTTGGCTTCTACACCTTCCGAAACAAGCGTTACCCCTTGATTATTCTCGATCTGCTTGGTTCTGAATATTTTCATGAGGATTAGGTCTGTCATGCTGCTGACACGCATATCGCGCCAAGCCTCGCCGTAATCGTGGTTTTTGTTGCGCAATAATTCTAATGTTGTTTCAACTTGTAGGTCGTAAAAACCACTTAATTCTTCTTGTGAAAACTCCATCTGATCGGATGATTCTAATGATTTTTGAATCAATGCGATGATGCAATAATTGATAATTCCGATGAATTCTCCTTCGATGCCGTCTTCGATGCGTTGAGAACCTTTGTCTTGAATACTACGGATGCGTTGTGCTTTAATGAAGATTTGATCAGTTAAACTAGGCAAACGTAAAATTCTCCAAGAGGTACCGTAATCTTTGTTTTTTTTATCAAACAAGGCTTTGCAGTATGAAATTACTTGGCGATATTCGATTTCAGTTTGGGAAGGCGCGGAGTCCTTATTCATACGGATTGGTTTTATTACTTATAGCCTACAAAAATATTTAAATTATCCTAAATTTCATTTGATTTGAACGCTCTTTTTCCATCTTTTCAAACAATTCGGATTAAAGGTCGAATCCTGCGTCTAGATGAGCCTTGGATCATGGGGATTTTGAATACTACTCCAGATTCTTTTTATGAGGGCAGTCGAGCACTTGATACTTCGCTTTGCTTGGAACGTGTTGCAGGAATGGTTGCTTTAGGAGCTCAAATGGTTGATATCGGTGGGCATTCCACGCGTCCAGGTGCTGCGCATGTTTCAGTCGAAGAAGAAATTGAACGTGTTGTTCCCGTGATTACAAGGGTGCGTGAGCAGTTCCCTTCGTTAATTATTTCGATTGATACCTATCGCCTGCCTGTTGCAAAAGCTGCTATCGCCGCCGGGGCTGATATTTTGAATGACATAGGTGCAGGCCAAATGGATTCCGGAATTTTCGAATGGGTAGCAGAAAATCAAGTTCCTTATATTTTATCGCATAGTCGGGGGGCTTTTGACCAAGTTCATGAGGTTCCGGACTACCAAAATGTTGTTTCGGATGTTTGGTCCGATTTGGCCCAAAAACTCCAGACGCTTCGTGCCTTAGGGGCGAAGGATGTAATCATTGATCCTGGTTTGGGTTTTTCTAAATCCATAGAACATAATTATACGTTATTAGCTCATTTAGCTGCCTTCAAAACTTTGGGTGCTCCTATATTACTTGGTGTTTCACGTAAGTCGATGATTTACAAAACATTGGGTATTTCGGCCGCTGAATCCTTGAATGGGACATCGGTGTTGCATACCATAGCTTTGCAACAAGGGGCCAATATCATACGGGTGCATGATGTGGCGGAGGCCCGTGAGGTGATTACTTTACTAGCAAAATTACAATCGAATGGATTATCCAATCTGGTTTAATGGGGCCTGGAAGCCTGCGGACGAAGTGCATGTTTCCGTGAGAGATATCGGTTTTTTACGTGGCTATGGCATCTTTGATTTTTTTCGCATTATGGACGGGAAGCCTATTTTTTTAGCGGATCATTTGGCGCGATTCGAGCGTTCAGCTGCGAAAATTGGTTTGGAATTATCGTATTCAACGGAGGAATTAGCAGCTTGTATTCATGAATTAGCGGCGTTGTCGGTGGATGCTTGCCTAGGTGTCAAAATGGTTTTAACAGGAGGAGAGAGCTTAAATGGCTATATGCCTGCCCAATCAAATCTTTGGATATTACCTGGCGTATTTCAGTTCACGGATCCGGAAAAGGGCTTACGTTTATTGAGTAAGGAATTTGTTCGCGAGATGGCGGATATCAAATCCTTGAATTATGCCTACGGCATTCGTCATATTCCCGAGATGAAGTCGGCAGGAGCAGATGATTTACTTTATTACACCGAAAAGCACGGCGTTTCGGAATCCACTCGGAGTAATTTGTTTTATGTTAAAAACGGGGAGATTTTCACTCCTGATGTTCATATTTTGGAGGGTATTACCCGAAAGAAAGTGCTGGAAATTGCCCAATTGCATTATCCGGTGAAAGTTCAACGCTGTACCTTGGATGATTTTTTAACGGCCGATGAGGTGTTTACGACAGGGAGTACGAAACGGGTGGTTCCGATATTAGCGATTGATGGGAAACAAATTGGTACGGGGGGACGAGGGCCGGTGGCGAGGCGCATTTATGACTTATTAATTGAATTAGAAACTTTAACTTAAAAATGAAAAATTTTATACTTATCTGTTTTGTTTTTTTATTGCCCATTAGAAATTTAAATGCGCAGAATCAAGCTTTAGCTACTACTGCAGCGATAATAGGCGGCGCAGCCATTGCTGGGATAGCTGTCGGAATCTCTGTAGAAAGTACTAAAGAGGGATTAGAAAGAGGGATGACTGAATGGGTGTTTGGAAATAAGAAGTTTGATACGAGCACAGAATTTGATTTGAGTCTAATTAAATGGGAGGCAACAACTAGGTCCGAATTAAGTAATGTTCGAACCGTAGTTTTTAAATATAAAGAAAAAGGAAAGGACCCTATTATTCTGTTGAATATATTAAGCCCTGGTTGGTTGAATGAAAATGGAGTTTCCTTTTCAAGAATTAACGTTGTAGAATTGAACAAGGAATCCTGGGGTAAAATATTGAGAACATATTTGAATCTTGCTAAAATAGATGGAATTAAAGATTCAATTGAGTTGAGTACAATACCTGTTGAAATGGAGAAAACTCTCTTTTCGAAGAAAGAAGAAATTAAGACAGTTGATATTAAATTTTTAAAGAATATTCTTGACGGTGAAATGATCTTTGGAGATGGTAAAAGTTCATTTAGATTTTACTACAAAAATAATCTTGACGGAGATAAACACATTGTTAAAGATGTTGATGAAAATTTCATTTGCGATTTTAATGAATCATCTATGAATTTGTACTATAAGGGAACCCATGATTTAGTGAGAATTAAGAGAAGTTTTATTCTCGATATTACTAAGGGGTTATTTAATTAGTATTTTCTTTATTTACTATTTCTGATTCGTCGTATTAAAATAGACGCGAAGTATCGCGTCTCTACAAAATATTCCAACGTCTAAAGTCCAACGTCCAACGTCTATTTCGGCCTAAAAGCCTTCATATTCGCCTCGTTGCATTCCAAGAAAGGTCCCCCGATTAAATCAATGCAATAAGGAATCGCTGGAAAAACAGCTTCCAAGCATTGGCGGATAGCTTTCGGTTTTCCGGGAAGGTTTAAAATCAAGGTTTGATTACGAATTCCAGCAGTTTGTCGGCTCAAGATCGCCGTAGGTACATATTGTAAACTCACGGATCGCATCAACTCACCGAAACCCGGCATCATTTTTTGGCATACTGCCTCCGTTGCTTCCGGTGTAACATCACGCAATGCAGGGCCAGTTCCACCCGTGGTAACGAGGAGGCAAACCTCTTCGCTCATCTCAATCATTTTGGCTTCCAATAAAGCCTGCTCGTCTGGGATGACAGCATAAACCACTTCAAATGGCGAAGTCAAGTATTCATGCAATAATTCAACCACCGCTTTGCCCGGAATATCTTCGTAGATACCCGCGCTTGCTCGGTCAGACACATTGATTACGCCAATTTTGATCATTTCTTATAGGCTTTAATGCGTTTTTCCATCGGGATGGGCTCTTCCAATAAATCGCGAATGACGATGGACGCAACGGCTCCACCAAATGCAGCAGGTAAATACGAAATCGTCCCATAGGCTGATTTCTTGAAGTTGGAACCATCCGTCAAAATCAAGGACTCATCCTTCACTTTTTCAAGAGAGAATACGGCTTTAATCCCTTTTCCTACGCCCATTTTACGGATACGCTTACGTACCAAGGATGCCAAATAACACTCCCGCGTATCAAATAAATCTGCAGTGCGCAATTTCGTAGGATCCAATTTTCCGCCAGCACCCATGGAACTCGCAATCCGATAACCTAAATCATAGGCTGTTTTCAATAATGTTATCTTGGGAGTAACCGAATCAATGCAATCCATCACATAATCAAAGCGCGTTTGCTCCAATAACTCTTTGGCTGCTTCTGGACTTAAAAAGGTTTCAATGCTCGTTAATTTCAAGGCTGGATTGATCGCCAACAAGCGTTCAGCCATGATTTGAGCTTTCGAAATGCCGTGATTGGTTGATAAAGCGGGCAATTGCCGATTTCGGTTGGTCGGGTCCACCACATCACCGTCTACAATGGTCATGGTCCCCACGCCTGCACGGGCTATGAATTCAGCGGCAAAGGAGCCGACACC
>CANGCD010000142.1 GCA_947452215.1 Cytophagaceae bacterium
ATTCTTTGGCAAAGGTGGCTAAATCTTCGAGTGTAATCCGGCCTTCGTAAAAGGCTTTTCCTACAATCACGCCAAATAAATTCATGGCACGTAATTGTTCTAAATCTTGCATATTGGCTACACCACCGCTCGCAATGATGTTTAATCCAGGATTATTCGCTTGGATTTTTTCGTATAAATCAAAGCTTGGCCCCTGTAATAATCCGTCCTTCGCCACATCCGTCGATATGACGTATTGAGCGCCTGCCGCTTGATAATCGGTCAGAAAATCAAAGATGGAAATATTCGAATTTTCTTGCCAACCAGACACGGCGATTTGTTCGTTGTGGGCATCTGCGCCCAAGATAATTTTATCAGTTCCGTATTTTTTGAACCAGCCATGCACGAGTTCGGTATTGCGAACTGCGATACTTCCGGCGGTAATTTGGGCGGCTCCAGCAGAAAATGCGCGATCAATCATGGCATCCGATTGTACCCCACCACCAAAATCAATATGTAAGGAGGTGTTCGAAGCGATGCGCTCTAATACGGCAGCATTGACAATTTCTTTTGCTTTCGCTCCATCCAAATCAACTAAATGTAAGCGTTGGATTCCCGCCCCTTCGAATGCCTTGGCAATTTCAAGCGGGTCAGAACTGTAAACTTTCTTTTGTTGGTAATCCCCTTGCGTTAATCGAACGCATTGTCCTCCAATAATATCGATGGCTGGAATGAGTTGGAACATAGATTAAATCGCTAAGAAGTTTTGAATGATTTTTTGACCAGCCATGCCGGATATTTCTGCGTGGAATTGTGCCGCGTAGAAATTGTCTTTTTGTAACATGGCCGAAAAGGGTTGGACATAGTCACAAATGGCTGTTGTATAGGGATTCACGGGTGCATAAAAAGAGTGAACGAAGTACATGTACTCCTCTTTTTTGAGCCCTTCCATCAGGATATTTTCACCAGAGGCTTGAATGGAATTCCAGCCTACATGGGGTATTTTCAAGTCGGCACTTACAAATCGTTTCACCGAGACATCAAAAACGCCCATACATGTCGTATTATTTTCTTCGGAATCGCGACATAATAATTGCATACCGATACAAGTCGCTAATACGGGTTGCTTTAAGGTAGGAATCAATTGGTCTAAGCCTTTTTCGCGTAAATAGGCCATCGCCGTACTCGCTTCTCCCACCCCAGGAAAAATGACTTTATCGGCTGATCGAATCACCTTTTCGTCGTCTGTCCATTGGTATTTCATCCCGATTCTGTCCAAGGCGTACATGACCGATTGCACATTTCCGGCATTGTATTTGATGATTGCGATTTCCATGGACGAATTTTAATGGGGCAAAATGCCCTGCAAAGGTAGGTAAAAGGGCTTGGATTATGAAAAGAAGCGTATATTTGTTGGCCCTATGTCTCAAAACCGCCGCATTCTTTTCGAATCCTTGTACCTCATTTGGATGGGGGCATTGCCCATCTTATCAAGTTTGTTGCTCGGGTATTTTGCTTTGTCGAATCCCACATTTTTTACAGAATTTTCGCCTACGGAATATGTATTATTTTGGGTTGGTGCTGTTTTTATCATGGGGCTGGCGTTGTGCCCTACAACCTTTTTTGCCATGTTTACAGGTTATGTTTGGGGTTGGGGAGGTCTATTGCCGTTGATTGTGTCTTATGCCATCGCGTCTTTGTTGGGCTACGTATTAGCTCGAAAAATGAAAGGAGATGCTCTGATCGAACTGATTCGAATCAAGTTTAAAGCGGCTGATTTTCTGGATAACGTTCAAGCTCAATCTTTTGCTTGGGTATTTTTAGCCCGTTTATCTCCTATATTTCCTTTTGCCATTACGAATGCTTTGATGGCATTTTTGGGAGTTCCCTTGCGTCAGTTTTTTGTAGGCGGAACCTTGGGAATGCTGCCGCGAACACTGATTGCTTTGTGGACAGGTACACAGGCAGCCTCTTGGGCTAACTTACTTGATCATCCCGAAATGCTCCGCTGGCAAGATGTCGCGAGCCTCGGAATGTTATTCATTTCCGTCATCGGGATGTTTGTGCTCGCAAAACGAAAAGCCTAATGTTTTAAAATAAGTATATAAAACCGAACATCACGACGAGCTGACCATTCCAAAAGGTAAACATCCAACAAAGAATGCTTTTTTCCGAATCGGCTATTTTTGTTAATAATTTCAACTCCAGTTCCATGAGTCGAACATCTAAGTATTCCTTCGTGACGAAGTTCTTAGTGCGGTACTCAATGGTGTCTTGAATGACATCTACAAATTCCATGGCATCTTTTTCCACCAAGTGGAGTTTTTTATGCGCTAATTGATACAATTGAATTGATTTCGCTTCCATGTAGTAAACTTACCATGACATGTCTGATGAGTCAATTCGATACCTGAATAGACCAATAATTATCAGTTTTTAATCAGGGAAACAATCATATACGTCACAGCCCCTTGCCCCACCCAAAAAATAACCATCCATTTAATGAGTTCACTTTTTGCTTCGGCAACGGTCTGATGGACAAAATCCTTGCTCACAAATTCATTCGTGGAATCTTGTATTTCTTCTTGGATGCCATGAATAAATCTCATGCCATCTTGCTCGCCCAAATGTAATTTGGCTCGAACTAATTGATATAATTTTCGGGTGTGTGGTTTCATGCCCTAAAAGTAAGGCCTCTCTAATAACGAGTCAATTCGCTTTTCGACTACCTTAGATTAATTCAGAATCAATCACCTGAACTTTTCCCCACAAGTGCTTGTTGTCATCAATGAACTTTTTGTGCAAGGGGTGATATAAGTATTCGGATTCTTTTGTCGCGTTATCGAACACTAAAACGACAGAAAAAGTATAACTTCCATCTGTTGCTCCTTTATCGAATTCAGTTACGATGGGTCGGCCGACGTGTGCATTTTGAATCATAGGCAAGGTGCCTAATTGTTTAAGAGCGGCCAACAATTGTGCTTTTTCGGCATCGTTGCTTGGGTTTTTGGCCCAAAACAACACATGGTGAATAAAGGTCATAGAGGTATTTGCATTGGGTAAAACGCTGCTTGCTGCAGCCGCCAAACCGGCTTGTTGGAGGAAATTTCTTCTGGAAGTCATTAAATAGGTAGTTAAATATTATTCAAGTCTACGATGGAAAATTTACAAAAGCAATTAATCATCACAGGTGCCACGGGCATGGTGGGAGAAGGTGTGCTACACGAAGCAATTAATTCCCCATTTGTTAGTCAAATTTTGGTTGTCAACAGAAAGCCTTGTGGGGTGCAGCATCCGAAAGTCAAAGAATATTTATTAACTGATTTTTTGAAACCCGAAGAAATGCGCCACGCAATCAAAGGCTATGACGCCTGTTTATTTTGCTTAGGAGTTTCCTCGGTGGGCATGAAAGCCGATGAATACAAACAGAAAACCTACGATTTGACGCTGGGCTTTGCCAAAGTCCTACACGAGGAGAACCCTCTAATGTCATTTAGTTACATTTCAGGCGCCGGAACCGATTCAACGGAGCAGGGTCGTTTAGCTTGGGCGCGTGTTAAAGGCAAAACGGAAAATGATTTGGGGAAGCTGGGTTTTGGGGACTATTATTCTTTCCGACCGGCCATGATTCGGCCAACTCCCGGGCTAAAAAATGCCTTATCTTTCTATAAATATATTGATTGGATCTTCCCGATTCTCAAGTTGGTTGCTCCGAATACGGCTTGTACCCTTCAGGAGTTGGGGCATGCGATGGTAGAAACGGCCGTTTTTGGTTCGCCAATTAAAACGGTAGATGGCAATGATATTTTGGCATTAGCCAAACAAATGCGTGCGCGTTTATAGCTTTTTGGCTATTTTTGTTTGATAATTAAATATACTACTGTGAATAAGAAAGTCGTACTCATGATTTTAGACGGTTGGGGAATTGCCACCAACCCAAAAGTTTCCGCCATTGACGCAGCCAAAACTCCTTTTATTGATTCGTTATATACTAAATATGCGCATTCAAAACTAGAGGCGTCCGGCGAAGCAGTTGGACTTCCTGAAGGCCAAATGGGTAATTCGGAGGTAGGGCACATGAATTTAGGTGCTGGTCGTGTCGTATATCAAAATTTGGTTCGTATTAACAAAGCCGTTCGCGAAAATACCTTAGGTCTGGAACCTGAATTGGCGAAGGCATTTGAATACGCAAAAAAAGAAAATAAATCGGTTCACTTCATGGGCTTGGTTTCTGATGGTGGCGTTCATGCCCACATCGAACACTTGAAATCTTTATTGACTTCAGCCACAGAAGCGGGTTTAACAAATGTATTTGTTCATGCTTTCACAGATGGTCGTGATACAGACCCGAAGTCGGGTATGAAGTTCATGACCGACTTGGTCAACCATACCAAGAAAACGGGAACTGCAGTTGCCTCCGTTACAGGACGTTATTTTGCTATGGATCGCGATAACCGCTGGGAACGTGTTGCATTGGCTTACCATGCGATGGTTGACGCGGAAGGTACACCGACGCAAGATGTTTTAGCTGCGATTCAAGCGAGCTATGATGCAGGTGTGACGGATGAGTTTATTAAACCCATCATTGCGACAGATGCAGCGGGAAAACCTTTGGCGAAGATTGCAGCTGGGGATGTTGTGATTTGTTTCAACTTCCGTACGGATCGTGGTCGGGAAATTACACAAGCCCTAACGCAACGTGATTTCCATGAGGAAAATATGCACAAATTGGATTTATATTACTTGACCATGACGGAATACGATAAGGAATTCCAAAACGTTAAGGTCATTTTCAATGATTCGAATTTGCCGATGACGATGGGTGAAGTATTAGAAGGAGCGGGTAAAAAGCAAATTCGTATCGCAGAAACAGAGAAATATCCACACGTAACTTTCTTCTTTTCAGGAGGGCGTGAGCAATTGTTCAAAGGACAAGAAAATATCATGCGCAATTCTCCAAAAGTGGCAACTTACGATTTGCAGCCGGAGATGTCGGCAGCTGATTTACGCGATGCATTGATACCTGAATTAGAGAAGGAAGAGGTCGATTTTGTTTGTTTGAATTTTGCAAATCCCGACATGGTGGGTCATACAGGCGTTTTTGATGCTGTTGTCAAAGCAGTTGAAACCGTAGATGCATGTGCTGAGGCTGTTGTAAAAGCAGGTTTAGCGCACGGGTATTCATTTGTTATCATTGCGGATCACGGAAATGCCGATGTGATGATGAACGAAGATGGAACGCCAAATACAGCACACTCTACAAATTTGGTTCCTTGTATTTTAGTGGATAACGATTTTCACCCAACACTTCAAAATGGTAAGTTGGGGGACGTATCTCCTACAATCTTGAAGATGATGGGAGTTGCCCAGCCGAAAGAAATGACTGGGGTACCCTTGTTTTAAATTTCGCGTGGGGGGCGAAAGTCCCCAACGTGAAAAGTTTACCATTTGATAAATAACCTTCATCAATCACTCAGGAATTAGGGATTCTCTAATTACCTTTATTGCTTTAAATTTATATATGGCTAAAGTCATTATTTTTGGTAATACGCGTACCGCCGAACTTGCACTCTATTATTTGCAAAACGATTCTGAACATGAAGTCGTAGCGTTTACGGTTGAGCAAGATTACATTCAAGAACCGACCTTTCATGGTTTGCCTTTGGTACCTTTTGAAACCCTTGAAGAGCTATATCCTCCGTCTGAATTTAAATTCTTTGCCCCCTTAACCGAAAAGAACATGAACCGGGTTCGTGCACGTGTATATGAGCAAGGTTTAGAGAAAGGCTATTCCTATATCTCCTATATTAGTTCACATGCAACCGTGTTGACAGATAAAATAGGTGACAACTGTTTCATCTTGGAGGATAATACTATACAGCCTTATGTGACGATTGGAAATGATGTCGTATTGTGGTCGGGCAATCACATTGGTCACCACGGAACGATTGGAGATCACGTATTTTTTACGTCTCATGTGGTGCTTTCGGGCGGTTGCCAAGTGGGGGATTATTGCTTCATTGGTGTGAACGCCACCATTCGAGATCAAACGGTTCTCGGAGAGGGAACATTGGTCGCTATGGGGGCTAATTTAACGCGTCAGAAAACAGATCCTTGGAGTATTTGGAAAGGAAATCCTGCTGAGAAAGCTGCTATTTCAAGTAAAGATATTAAGATATAAAAAAAGCCCTTCGTTTGAAGGGCTTTTTTGTTAGTGTTCGATGGGTTGATTGTTTTCGTCGACAATCACAAAAATATCTTCTTTCGGTTTCTTCATCAGATATTTTTCGCGCGCGTATTTTTCCAACAAAGATGGATTTCCGATGACGAGTCGGCGCTCTTTTTCCAGTTCCTTGGTTTTTTTTTGGTAGTATACCTTTTCATTTTCAAGCTGTCTTAACTCATTCCAAAGGCGAAACTG
>CANGCD010000143.1 GCA_947452215.1 Cytophagaceae bacterium
GAAATGGTTCAACATGGGGAGCCTGCGTTTCGTGCCAAACAAGTGTATGAGTGGATTTGGAAGAAGTCGGTGCGCTCGTTTGAAGCCATGGCTAATATTCCCAAGACGACTCGCGAGTGGTTGGACTCCGAATTTGATTTGCAATGTGTAACCACAGCCGAGATGCAGGTGAGTACGGATCGGACGATTAAGTCGAGCTTCGCCTTGCATGATGCGCATTTGATTGAAGGAGTCTTGATTCCGACGCGAGAGCGGATGACTGCTTGTGTTTCGTCGCAGGTAGGATGTTCGTTGACCTGCAGTTTTTGTGCGACTGGGTATATGGATCGTAAGCGGAATTTGGAGGCATTTGAGATTTATGATCAGGTCGTTTTGATTCGTGATCAGGCACAGGAGAAATATGGAATTCCGTTAACCAATATCGTTTATATGGGTATGGGGGAGCCGTTATTGAATTATGCCAATGTTCTGCAGTCGATTGAAATGATTACTTCTCCGGAAGGATTGGGAATGGCATCTCGTCGGATTACGGTTTCAACGGCCGGCATTGCCAAGATGATCAAGAAGTTGGGCGATGATCAGGTAAAATTTAATTTGGCATTATCCTTGCATGCGGCGAATGATGAGAAGCGTAATCGCATCATGCCGATTAACGAGTCGAATACCTTGGAGGCGCTTTCGGAGGCCTTGCGGTATTTTTATGAGAAGACGGAGAATGAGATTACGTTAGAGTATATCATGTTTAATAAGTTTAATGATTCGGTGGAGGATGCGAAGGAATTGTATGAATTCGCACGTCATTTACCGTGTAAGATTAACATCATTGAATATAATCCGATTAAGCAAGCAGATTTTGTGAATGCGGAGGCGGATGCCTTGGCGAAGTTTACGGCGTTTTTGGAGAGTAAGAAAATGATTGTGAATGTTCGTCGCTCAAGAGGTAAAGATATCGATGCAGCCTGCGGGCAATTGGCCGGTAAAAAATAAGCCCATGAATGAGCTTTTCCCCATATTTTTAAAGTTGGACCGCTTGAACACGCTTGTCGTGGGGGGCGGGAACGTGGCCTTAGAAAAGGCGTCGGCATTGTTGCGCAATTCACCTGGAGCAAGGGTTACTTTGGTGGCGCCGATGTTCCGTGAGGATACGCTCGTTTATTTAAAGGATTTTCCGCAGGTTATTTTGTTTGAGCGTGGCTTTGAATTTTCGGATTTAGAAGGAAGGGATTTAGTAATCTGTGCGACGGATAATCGGGACTTACATGTGGGAATTAAGGAGGCTTGTGCGGTGCGTCATTTATTGTGTAACGTTGCGGATACTCCGGACTTGTGTGATTTTTATTTGGGCTCGATTGTTCAGAAGGGAGACTTGAAGATTGCGATTTCGACAAATGGGAAGTCGCCTACCTTGGCTAAGCGAATTCGGGCATTTTTGGAGGATGTAATACCGGAGGAGATTCAAGAGGGACTTGAGGGCATGGAAGCCGTTCGCAAAACTTTGAAAGGAGACTTTCAGGCGAAGATTAAGGCTTTGAATGAGTTGACGAAGGATCTGGTTTTTCGAAAGTGACTTTCCTATTCCAATCTTAAACCTTACAGGATAAAAAAAGGGGGCTGCAGCGCAGCCCCCTTTTTATTCAATGAATCTCGAAAGATTATAGGTATTGATTCGCGTTTGTTGCGTTCAAATCTTCGAAAGCTGTTTTTAAACGAGCTACCAATGTCTCTTCGCCTTTACGTAACCAAACACGTGGATCGTAGTATTTCTTATTTGGCGAATCGTCTCCAGTAGGGTTACCGATTTGACCTTGTAAGTAAGCTTCGTTTGCTTTGTAGAAGTTTAAGATACCTTCCCAGAAAGCCCATTGCGTATCGGTATCGATATTCATTTTGATTGCACCGTATGATAAGGCTTCACGAATTTCCTCACGAGAAGAACCTGAACCGCCGTGGAATACGAAGTTGATCGGTTTCTCAGCAGCTAGGCTGTATTTTTCTTTGATGAATTCTTGTGAGTTCTTCAAGATTACAGGTTGTAATTTTACGTTACCTGGCTTATATACGCCGTGAACGTTACCGAAGGCAGCAGCGATCGTAAAGCGGTGAGAGATTTTGCTCAACACTTCATAAGCGTAAGCAACTTCTTCGGGTTGCGTATATAATTTAGACGAATCTACGTCCGAGTTATCGACACCATCTTCCTCACCACCTGTAACACCTAATTCGATTTCAAGCGTCATGCCCATTTTCGACATACGCTCAAGGTATTTGGCACAGATTTCCAAATTTTCTTCCAAAGGCTCTTCTGATAAGTCGATCATGTGAGAAGAAAATAACGGTTGGCCAGTTTCCGCAAAGAATTTTTCACCTGCGTCCAAAAGACCGTCAATCCAAGGTAAAAGTTTTTTAGCACAGTGGTCTGTGTGTAATACAACTTGAACACCGTAGGCCTTTGCCATTTGGTGAACGTGGTATGCACCAGAAATAGAACCAGCGATTGCTGCAGCTTGATTTTCGTTTGAAAGGGTTTTTCCTGCGTAGAAAATACCGCCACCGTTTGAAAATTGAATGATTACTGGAGAGTTAACCGCTTTCGCAGCTTCTAAAACAGCATTTACAGTATCTGTACCGGTAACGTTTACTGCTGGAAGTGCAAACTGATTTGATTTAGCGATTTCAAATAGCTCTTGAACCGCGTCTCCATGCAATACACCTTTTTGAGTGGATAAACTTGACATAATGATTTTTTTTCTTGGGAAATAAATATAAAGTACCTGATTTTCAGCAAGTAACGGCCAAAAATACTAAAATAAGTTCAATTTCAAGGCATAAAAATGAGAAAAATACAATTTTAGTGGTCAGTGATCAGTGGGCAGTGTGCTGCCGATAGCCCCAGTCGCTCGAAGACTTAAGCCGAAAGCAGGATAAATGCTCTCATCTCTCCACAATAATCTATATCCTCTTATATATTTAGAATAAGGATTTGCGCGAAGCTTTCGATTAAGCGGAAGTATTGTTAAATGAATAAACCACGGTTTACATTTATTCATTTAGTTGAAGTCATTTTTATTCTATTTATATTACTTTCGCCGGCGGACCATTCCCCCGGGACTGACGACTAGTGACAGACCCCTGACGCCTGACCCCTGACCACATTTTCCCCTAATTCCCTGATTTTCAAAATATTTTTACTCAACCTCTTGCACGTATTATTTTTTTCTGTACCTTTGCACTCCCGTTCGACAAACGCAGTTTTCAATTCCGAAAGAGGTTGGCAGAACTTCTCGAATTTATTTTAAACACAAAAATGCGGGTCGAAACAGGGTTTAAATTGAGGTAAGCTCGATTTTTGTGTCAGAACTGGTATTGGTTAGTACAAGTTGAATGCCCAACGTATTAATTGAATATTAAGCTACACAGAGTGATTTTCACTGTTATCCACAGTGACTCCACTTTGTCGCCTTGTACCAATTCTGCTTTTTATTTAATGTGATTCCTATATCGTTGCGAAACGATTTTGAATAAAAGTCTTACAACAAGCCTTGATCGCCTTGTAAGCATATTTTTTAATAAATATAAAAATACTATGTCTGGAATTATTGGTAAAAAAATCGGAATGACCAGCCTATACATGGAAGATGGGAGATCTGTCGCATGTACGCTGATTGAAGCCGGACCTTGCGTGGTTACGCAAGTGAAGACCGTTGAGAAAGAAGGCTATAATGCCGTTCAAATCGGTTATGGTGAGAAGAAGGATAAGCACACAACAAAATCTTTGTTGGGTCACTTCAAAAAAGCAAACACCACTCCTAAGAAAAAACTTGTTGAGTTTCGCACGTTTGAGCAGCCTTTAGCATTAGGGGATGTTTTGACAGTTGAGATGTTAGAAGTAGAAACGTTTGTTGACGTTGTAGGTACATCAAAAGGTAAAGGTTTCCAAGGTGTTGTAAAGCGTCACGGATTTGCCGGAGTAGGTGGACAAACACACGGTCAGCATAACCGTGGTCGTCACCCAGGTTCGATCGGTGCGTGTTCATTCCCATCGCGTGTATTCAAAGGTTTGCGTATGGCGGGTCGTACAGGAGGTAATCGCGTAAAGGTTCAAAACTTACAGGTTTTGAAAGTTTATCCAGAGAAAAACCTTTTGGTCGTATCGGGATCGGTACCAGGAGCAAAGAACTCATACGTAATCATTGAAAATTAAAATTCGGGCATAGCCTATAGACATTCTGAAGTATGGAATTATCAGTATATAACATCGCAGGAAAAGATACCGGAAAGAAAGTAACCCTTTCTGATGAGGTCTTTGGAATTGTTCCAAACGAGCATGTGGTTTACTTAGATGTGAAGCAATATTTAGCTAACCAACGTCAAGGAACACACAAAGCGAAGGAGCGTGCAGAAGTTTCGCGTTCGACGCGTAAGATTAAGAAACAAAAAGGTACAGGTGGCGCACGTGCGGGTTCTATGAAATCGCCGTTGATGAAAGGTGGGGGTCGTATTTTCGGTCCACGTCCACGTGATTACCATTTCAAATTGAATAAGAAAGTTAAATCTTTGGCACGCCAGTCGGCATTAGCTGCTAAAGCACAATCAGGCGATATCGCTGTTTTGGATACTGTATCTTTTGATACACCAAAGACAAAAGCATATTTAGCTATGTTGAAAGCTCTTTCTTTGGATAACACAAAATCGTTGTTGATCACGAATGAAGTAGACAAGAACGTTGTATTGTCAGGACGTAACGTGCCAAGAACGAAAGTTTCGAACGCGGCAGACGTGAATACATATGATTTGGTTAATGCATCGAAATTGTTAATTACAGTGGATGCGATCCAAAAAATTGAGTCAACATATATTAAATAATTTACGGAGCTTCGGTTCTGTTTAAACGAAATAAACAATGGGCATTATTAAACGTCCGGCCTTGACTGAAAAGTCGCAAGCCATGCAAGAAAAAGGCAAATACGTGTTTGTAGTTGAATTGACAGCAAACAAGATTGAAATTGCCAAGGAGGTTAAAAAAATGTACGGAGTTGATGTACAAGATGTACAAACAATGCGTCAAATTGGAAAAGTTAAGTCCAAGAGCACACGTACAAAGGTTACTTCAGGACGCACGTCAACTTACAAGAAGGCGATCGTTACAGTAGCAGCGGGAGAAGTGATTGACTTCTACCAAGGAATTTAATAAAAATAATTAAGGGGGTTCATCCCGATAAATTGAACTAATTAAATGGCAGCAATTAAAAAAATTAAACCAACAACTCCAGGACAGCGTCATCGCATTGCGCCGACGTTCGAGGAGATTACTACGGACAAGCCGTATAAGCCCCTTTTGGAGCCTATCAAGCGTACAGGTGGACGTAATGCAGATGGTCGTCGCTCGATGCGTTATATCGGTGGTGGTCACAAGCGTCGTTACCGTGTGATTGATTTCGCTCGTCAAAAGTTTGATGTACCTGCGACTGTTTTAACAGTTGAGTATGATCCAAACCGTACGTCACGTATTGCTTTGATCGAATATACAGATGGTGTTAAGACCTATATCTTAGCTCCTGCAGGTATTCAAGTAGGACAAACCGTTATCTCGGGTGAGTCAGTGGCTCCGGAAGTAGGTAACACATTGCCTTTGGCAAATATCCCTTTGGGTACATTAGTTCACGCGATTGAGTTGCAACCAGGTAGAGGAGCTGAAATGGTTCGTTCGGCTGGTACATATGCTCAGTTGTTAGCGCGTGATGGAAAATATGCGACATTGAAGTTGCCTTCAGGTGAGATGCGTATGGTATTGGCTCGTTGTCTTGCGACAATCGGAACGGTATCAAACTCGGATCACATGAACGTGAACTTGGGTAAAGCAGGTCGTCATCGTTGGTTAGGTCGTCGTCCACGTGTTCGTGGTGTTGTAATGAACCCAGTCGATCACCCAATGGGTGGTGGTGAGGGTCGTTCATCAGGAGGTCACCCTCGTTCTCGTACCGGTTTATTGGCTAAGGGTAAGAAAACTCGTAATCCAAAAAAACACACTAATCGTCTTATCATCAGTAGAAGAAAAAAATAGTAGATGGCACGTTCACTAAAAAAAGGTCCTTACATTGATTACCGCCTTGATAACAAGGTTCA
>CANGCD010000144.1 GCA_947452215.1 Cytophagaceae bacterium
ATAAGAAGGAAAAAGCTTCGTTATCGTTGCTAAGTAAGGCTTTTGTTTCTTCGGAAAGTTGTCGGTAAGTAGACCCCTGTTTATTCATTACCTTTTCGAGTCCCAAGGCATCGATGAAGCCCTGTAATATGGTGGCTGAAATTCCTTCTTTTTTATAGTTGTGAAAGGTATATTCAATGCCTTTCTCATGTAGGAAATCGAATGTTTTTTTCATCGTATTGCAAGCGGGAATTCCGTAGATCTTGATCATATAATTTTTATTTAAATTCTTTCCCACCTTGTTGGTTTTGGTGGTATTTTTGTGAATTGCTTACAAAAATAATACAAATAGCCATTATGGAATATAGAATTGAAAAAGATACGATGGGCAAGGTAAAAGTACCTGCACATGTATATTGGGGCGCACAAACGCAGCGTTCAATCGAGAATTTCCCCATTGCACAAGATATCAATAAGATGCCCAAGGAAATTATTCGAGCATTTGCTTATTTGAAAAAGGCAGCTGCTATGACAAATTTCGAGGCTGGCGTATTGGATGAAGCAAAGAAGAATCTAATTGGCCAGGTTTGTGATGAGATTTTAGCTGGTCAATGGGCCGATCAATTCCCTTTAGTAGTTTGGCAAACGGGATCAGGTACGCAGTCGAATATGAACTGTAATGAGGTAATTGCTTACCGTGCGCACGTGATTCAAGGAGGCGATTTAATGGATGAGCAGAAGTTTGTTCACCCAAATGATGATGTAAATAAGTCACAATCTTCGAATGATACTTTCCCTACGGCGATGCATATTGCTGCATATCAAGCTTTAATGGAGGTTACAATCCCAGGAATCACTAAATTACGTGATACCTTGGATGCGAAAGCAAAAGCCTTTAAAAACGTGGTGAAAATAGGTCGTACACACTTCATGGATGCGACGCCCTTGACATTAGGACAAGAATTTTCAGGGTATGTTTCCCAACTGAATCATGGCCTAAAAGCGATCAATAATTGCTTAGATCACTTAGCAGAATTAGCGCTAGGAGGGACGGCTGTAGGAACCGGCATTAATACACCTAAGGGTTATTCTGAGAATGTGGCGAAGCATATTGCTGCATTGACAGGATTGCCATTTAGAACGGCTGAAAACAAGTTTGAGGCCTTGGCTGCACATGATGCGATTGTAGAAGCACACGGAGCGTTAAAAACCGTTGCGGTAAGTTTAATGAAAATAGGAAACGACATTCGTATGTTGTCTTCTGGCCCTCGTTCAGGTATTGGTGAAATCTACATTCCGGACAACGAACCAGGTTCATCAATTATGCCAGGTAAGGTTAATCCTACGCAATGTGAGGCTATGACTATGGTTGCTGCTCAGGTCTTGGGTAATGATGTTACAATTAATATTGGAGGAGCTTCAGGCCACTTTGAATTAAACGTATTCAAACCGGTGATGATCTATAACTTTTTGCACTCCGCTCGATTAATAGGAGACGTTTGTGTGGCGTTTAATGATAAATGTGCTGTAGGTATCGAACCTTTGCACGAAAACATCGCTAAGCACGTAAATAACTCCCTGATGTTAGTTACCGCATTAAATACGAAGATTGGTTACTACAAAGCAGCTGAAATTGCTCAAACAGCACATAAAAATGGCTCTACATTGAAAGAAACAGCTATTTCCTTAGGTTATTTAACTGCAGAGGAGTTTGATGCTTGGGTTCGTCCTGAGAATATGGTAGGCGAGATCAATGTATAAGTAAGAAAAAAATACGCGATTCTCGCGGCATTGCGTTTAAAAAGCCTCATACGTCACGTATGGGGCTTTTTTATGCCATTTCACGTAATTCAACCGTATAAAAGGTATTGGGAAAGGGAAAACTCTCAGCGACACGTGTCGCTTCCTCCCACGAGGTCATGATGAGTGTAATGACTTGCGAAATCTCTCCGCCATCAATCAGCTGAACTATCTTTTGTTCAATTTTACCACTAGCGCCTAAATATAAAGTTTGACCCGAAAATTTTTGATAGAGCATGTCTTGATATTGCTCCTTGATGGATTTTAACCAGGTACGAATTTGTTCCAATTCTTCGGAGGATGCTAGGCTGTTAGCTCCCGAAATTCCCTCAACTGGGCCACGAATAATGATCACAAATCGTTTCATAAAAATTGTATTATTCTAATTAAAATTCACTTTGAAATTTGTCAAATGGATTTTCGATTTTGACTTTTGGGGCACGTATAACTCGTTCCTTCGGAGCTGATTTTGCAACAGCACTTGTCGGTGGGAGTAGGGGATTGAGCCATTGGGCCAACTGGGCTAATGCCTCTTTTTCCAAAGCATAATAGATAAACACACCATTCCTGCGTGTGCTTACAATTCCGGCTTCTTTTAAAACAGATAAGTGACGTGAAATCGTCGGTGCGGCATAGTCAAATTGATCAAAAATACTACTCGCGGGCATTTCGCCATCCTTGAGCATCTCTATGATCTTCCGCCTGGATTCATCGCCAATTGCTTTACTTATCGCCTCGATTGTCATATAATGATTACTTATTTAGCTAAATTAATATAATCTATTAAGATATCAAAATCAGTACTGCTTGATGTATATATAAGGTATTTAGTATTAAGACTAATTATTTAGCATTTGAGCTAAATAATATTTAGTCTTTACGCTAAATAATTAGCGAGTTCGCTTATTAGTTATTAGTTTTTATGCTAAGTAATGTTTTTGAGTTCTGAAATGGTCATTTTTGATTTTAGTCTTTTAATTGCTTCTGTCGTATAGTTCTTCGCTTTGTTTAGTGCGATTTTAATTTGGATTCAATTTGAAAAGACAAAAAAAATAGTCACATGATTTTGTTCATGTGACTAGCTGTTATTTTACTCGATTTTGAAGATTTGTTATTCGCGAATATAGATTCGTTTAACACGTGAAGAGATACCAGTCATCATTTCATAAGGGATGGTTTGAGCGGATTTCGCTAAAGTGCCTAATTGTATTTTTCCACCAAATACAATTGCCTCATCTCCTTCTTGGATGTCCTTTATGGGACTTACATCGACCATGCACATGTCCATGCAAATACTTCCAATCGTAGGACATAATTGTCCTTTAATTTCAAATAATCCTTCTCCATTACCAAGCGTTCTGTTATAACCATCTGCATAGCCAATTGCTAGGGTAGCGATCTTACCATCTTCTTTGAATTGTCCTATTCTTCCATATCCAACTGTCTCGCCTTTTGTCACCGATTTTACCTGTGAAACATAAGTTTTAAGTGTTAATACATTTTCTAAGGCTGTTTTTTCGACCGAATTACCTGAAATTCCATACATGCTTATACCCAATCTGACCATTTCAAGGTGTGCATCTGGGTAATTTTGGATTGCTGCTGAGTTAGCTATATGCCTTAAGGGTTTGTATCCTAGTTGATCGCTAATGGCTTGTGCCGCTTGTTTGAATTGCTTGATTTGATATTCTGTAAATTCACGATGTTTAGGGTTCTCGGATGCTGCTAAATGGCTTAGAATGGATACAACCCATAGTTGTGGCATTTGGTTAAGTTCATCCATGAGTTGGTTTATTTCACTCATTTCAAAACCTAATCGTTTCATACCTGTATCTAATTTGATATGAATCTTGATGTTTTTATTTTGATTTGTGCTGTATTCGTCAATGGCACGTAATAAACTGAAGTTATAGATTTCAGGTTCTAGCGCATAAGATACTAATTTGTCAAATTCCTCCACTTGTGGATTCATGACCATAATAGGTGTATAAATACCATTATTTCTTAATAAAACTCCCTCATCTGCATAGGCAACGGTCAAATATTCAATTCCTTGTGATTGTAGTATTTTGGCTATTTCAACCGCCCCAGCGCCATACGCTTGCGCCTTAACCATTCCCATAATTTTTGTTGATTGTCCAATGGTCTTTCGGTAGTAGCTTAGGTTATGCTGAAGTGCATCCAAATTGATCTCCAATTGCGTGCAATGTGTTTTTGTCTCTAAGGCATTGACTATCTTTTCAAAGGCAAATTTTCGGGCTCCTTTTAATAAGATGATTGAATCATGTAGGTTTGTTAAATCACCGGATTCTACCAATGATTCTGCCGTCGTATACGTATCAATTTGCTTGAAAATGTGTTTATTCCGTTCGATTTGACCTCCAATGCCTATGATTTTTTCAATGCGTTCATGCGCGATTAATTGTGCGACTTGTTGGTACAACGATTCTTCTTCTATCCCTGTTTCAATGAAATCACTTATAATTAGAACTTTCTTTTTTTCTTCGTAACGTTTGAAAAGTGGAAGGGCTAATTTAAGTCCATCGATATCGTTATTGTATGAATCGTCAATAAGTTGGTTATTTCGTACGCCTTCTTTGATTTCTAAACGCATCGATATGGGTTTTATCCCCATAACGGCCGTAGTTAATTCTTCATTGCTAATGCCCAATAAATACGCTTGTATGAGGCAATGACTAAGGTTTTCTAAGGATGCTTCATCATGTATATGACATTGAATGCTTATAAAGGGCTCAGATTGGTTTCTTTTTTGAAATTTTAATTGGCTGTTCTTTCCTGTTATTTTCCAATGCACAAATATGGATTGGTTGGGGTCACTTGTGCTCCAACTGACTAATTCACAATCGGGATTAATCCGTTGCATTGCTTCGTTAACAAGTGGATTTGTACTTTCTGTTGAGCGGTATATGAGTTTTTTAGCATGACGAAATAGGGCTAGTTTTTCTAGAAGTTTTTCGGCTTCATTTTCGAAATTTTTCCCATGTGCTTCGCCCATGTGGGTTAATATCCCAAATTCAGGCCGAACAATTGGCTCTAAGCGATTCATTTCATTTTTCTGTGAAATACCTGCTTCGAAAATTCCAAGGCTATGTTGGGCTTTTATACCCCAAACGGAAAGCGGTACGCCAATTTGAGAGTTGAAGCTTTTGGGGCTTCTGACCACATGAAATTTTGTTTTGGTCAATGTGTACAACCATTCTTTGCAGGTTGTTTTGCCATTTGACCCTGTAATGCCCACAACCGGCAAACCAAAAGACATACGATGCAAATGGGCAACGTGTTGTAGTGTTTCAATGCTATTGTTTACCACCCAAATCGAGGTATTATTCCACGATTTCGCTTTTTCTGCTAATGAACCATTCCAAGCCGATTTTTCTACGATAAATTCGCGGACACCTTTATGATATAAGGATTCAACATATTGATGGCCATCATGATGTAAGCCACGGACAGCGAAAAAAGCTGTGTCGGCAGGTTCGTAGATTTGCCGACTGTCTAAACTGATATAGGTCGACTTTAATTGAACGGGTTCATTGGGGTAAATCATGTGCGCGTGTTGAACAAAAGACTAAAATACAAAAAGGCGAGGAAAAACGCCTCGCCTTTTAAAATTTATACGTACTAGAAATTATGCCTCTAGCGCTGCTACTCCTGGTAATACTTTACCTTCCATATATTCTAATAATGCTCCACCACCGGTAGATACATAGGAAACGCGATCACCGTAACCAGCGTTGTTGACAGCTGATGCAGAATCACCACCACCTATTAACGAGAATGCACCATTTTCCTCTGTCGCTTTTACAACCGCATCTGCAATTGCATTTGTACCAATGGCAAAGTTCGGGAATTCAAATACACCCATTGGGCCATTCCAAAGAATAGTTTTTGATTTCGCGATTACTTCTTGGAATAATTTAACGGATTCAGGACCGATGTCTAAACCTTCCCAACCGTCAGGAATTTCTCCTCGGCTAACTATTTGACGATTTGCATTGTTATTAAAATCATCTGCACATACATTGTCTACAGGCATGATTAAATTAACCCCTTTCGCTTTCGCCTTTTCGATTAATTCTTTCGCTAAGGAAACTTTATCAGGTTCAGAGATTGATTTACCGATTTTCCCACCTTCTGCTAATGAAAACGTATAGGTCATGCCGCCGCCGATGATCAAATTGTCAACTTTGTCCAAAAGACGTTCGATGATTAAGATTTTATCCGAAATTTTTGAACCTCCCATGATCGCCGTAAATGGACGCTCTGAATATTCAAGAATCTTTTG
>CANGCD010000145.1 GCA_947452215.1 Cytophagaceae bacterium
ACGAGTAATTTGCGAACAGACCTACACTTGCAGGTTAGTGCATTGGGTATTTGTATTAAAGGTGAGGAAAATATAGCTTGGAGCGAAGCAAAAAAAGCGCTTAAAACCAAGGGATTGACGAATTCTTCGATTAGTCATGTTTCCATTGAAGTCATACATCCTGCTTTTTTATTATTACCAAACGCATACAATGACCCTTTGTATCGAGTAGCGTTGCTAGAAAAAGCGCTTGGCGAACTATGCATGGATGGCAATGAATTACATGAACAAGTTTGTGCATTGGTGGATTCAACCCTCTTATATTTAATACCGAGTGTTTGGAAAGATGAATTAATTGGGCTTTTCCCATTAGCTAAAATCGATTACGAGCATGTCTTGGGTAATGAAATCCAAAAGTCTAAATTGTACATTCACCCTCGAATTCAGGTGTATTTACAGGAAAATCATGCCTATGTTACCTATTTCCAACATGGGAAATTACAACTGATTAATGTATTCCCTTACGAACATGAATTAGCTTTGGCCTATTATTTACATTCCATTCGAGACGCATTCGATATCCCTTGGAATCAAGAAAGCATACGCCTCCAAGGGCCTGATTCCGTGAATCAAAAACTGATCGAAGATTTAGTCCGATTGAACATACCACTAGCATGAGAAGAACAGCATTTTTTCCTGGATCATTTGATCCATTCACAAAAGGGCATGAGGACATCGTCTTGCGTGCGTTAACATTATTCGACGAAATCGTAATCGGTATCGGTCAAAATTCAAATAAGAATCGATATTTCAATTTGGAAAAAATGAAGGGCTATATTGAACAAACCTTTCAAGGGAAACCCGTAAGAGTTGTTACTTATCAGAATTTAACAGCCAATGTAGCGAAAGAAGTAGGAGCAAAATTCATTATACGTGGATTACGCAATACAACGGATTTTGAGTATGAAAATTCCATTTCGCAAGTTAATCGGCATATCAACGAAGAATTGGAAACCGTTTTCTTAATTACGTCGCCTCATTTAGCTCCGATCAGTTCAACGATTATTCGGGATTTACATCGCTATGGCAGCAAAATCGATCAATACTTACCTTATACCTTAGACGGAATTTGAAGTTCTTGAAACTTAATCATTACATAGCGAATGGAAGAATAGGTATCCGAAATTGCCTTATTCATGGCTAACGGAGCTAACCACTCTACTTTTTCAATATTCTCTTCTACTTGGGGAATTAATTTCGCCGAATGATTACTACGCATTGAATACCATTTGGTTTTCTTTAAGATTCGTTGGTTTTTATGCGAATAGGTATGAAAAGTTGTACAAACCTTATCAATGAGAGTTGCTTTCACATTACATTCTTCCTCGACCTCACGTACAGCTGCTTTCTTAAACTTTTCGTTTTTCTCTAATTTACCTTTAGGCAAATCCCATTTACCCAATCGGTAAATCCATAAAACGTCACCTGCTTCATTTTGAACAACGCCACCTGCAGCTTCAATCACCGTATATAGCGAACAAATCTTTTCTTTCAATGCTTGTTTAATGCCCGTCAAAATATAAAGTGAATGAAAATCAAAAAGTTTTTTACCATGAAGTTCTTCGATGATCTTAGCCATTTGATCAACACTAACATTTAAAAGACAAGTATGTCCCTTAAAATCAGCAATTTTCACGGGCTTTAATCTAGCATCTATGATCACATCAAAATCCTCCATCGGTGGATAGCTATGCTTTTTCTTTCGATTAATTAATTTGATCGGGCGATCGTCGATAAAAATGACCATTAGGTAAATTTAATTTTGGCAAAAATAGAATTAAATAACGATAAGATAAGCCGAAAAACCTATTTTTGTAATTATAAAACAGAATCGATACCGCATGTCCAATTTGACCATTTCCCAAGAAGTCGCTCATCATTTATTACGCATTAAAGCTATTCAATTACGTCCAGACCAACCGTTCACATGGGCATCGGGCTGGAAATCACCTATTTATTGTGACAATCGTATATCATTATCCGATCCAGAGGCAAGAACTTACATCAAAAACAGTCTTTCCGCAGTTATTAAAGGTTATTTTAAGGACGTTGATGTCATTGCCGGAGTGGCAACTGCAGGAATTGCACAAGGTGCCTTAGTGGCTGATTTTTTAGATTTACCTTTTTGTTATGTACGACCAGAGCCTAAAAAACATGGGATGGGAAATCAAATTGAGGGTTTTATAAAAGCGGGTCAAAAAGCCGTCCTAATCGAAGATCTAATTTCAACCGGAGGAAGTTCCTTGAAGGCTGCAGAAGCGCTCCAACAAGCTGGTGTCGAGGTTTTGGGTATGGCTGCCATTTTTACCTATGGTTTTGGCATCGCAGATGAAAATTTCCAAAACGCTGGAATTCCTTTAGTAACCTTATCAAATTACGATGTATTAGTGGAGGAAGCTATCAAATTAGATTATATTTCCGACTCGCAATTAATGACATTACAAGATTGGCGATTGAACCCAAGTAGCTGGGGTGTCTAATTTTTCAGTCGATATACATAGCCTGGCAATGCCTTTATCAGGCCTTGAAATTCTAAATTCAATAAGGTGATCGCAATGTCGGTCACCTTTTTTTGTACCTTCCAAGCAATTGTATCTAAACCCGTTGGTCCATTTTGAGCCAATAAAGCCATAATTTCCGTTTCATTTTCCGTCAAACGAGACCAATTCAATGATTTTGAGGATTTAATTTGATGGCCAGCATGTACCCAGTTCATTTGTTGGCACAATGCACCAAAATCCGTATAAATAATTGCCTTATTCTTCTGAATTAAGCGATTACATCCTTCTGAAAAAATCTTGTCTAAATTACCCGGCACGGCAAATACCTCTCGATGATAATTATTCGCATAATCAGCAGTAATCAAGGCGCCTCCTTTTTCTGCCGCTTCTACAACCAAAGTCGCATCCGTCATGCCGGCTATAATTCGATTTCGTAAGGGAAAAAAACGCGGATCCGGCTTTTGATGTAAAGGATGTTCGGACAAAATACCCCCATTCGCTACCAGCGCTTCCAGATATTTCCGATGTTTCGCTGGGTAAATATGTTGAAAACCACCAGCCAGAACGGCTATGTTAGCAATTTGATGCTCCATACAGGTTCTATGAACTTCGATATCAATGCCATAGGCAAGACCTGAAACAAAAATAGCTTGACTTCCCACAGATTGTTCAACCAAGGATTTTGTCGTATGTCTACCATAATCCGTTGCCTTTCGTGTTCCCACAACAGCCAAAAATCGATCTTGATTTAAATCAATGGAACCCGAGTAATACAAAATAATGGGGGCATCATAAATATGCTTTAGTCGATTCGGGTAGGCGTCATCCAGGTAAAAAAGAACTTTAATGTTTTCCTTAATACAAGCTTCAACAATTGCCTCAGCTTCAGCCAATACATTTTGATGTAAAATAGCTTGAGTTATGACGGGTCCTATGTGGGGAATTTTCTGTAATTCACTAGATTTTGCTCGAAATATTGCCTCTACGGATGACGTATAGGACACTAAACGACGAGCATTAACAACGCCAATTTGTGGAATGCGGGAAAGTGCGATTTGGTATAGTAATTCCGATGTCATAAGGTTTCGATTAGGAAACCAAACTACGAGGGAATTACGCTAAATCATCGGAAATAACTTGTAAAAAATCACGAATATCAACTAACTGATCGATGACCACTTGATTGGGATTCTTTGGGGAACCATTTTTCTTGATGGCTAATTTAGCGCCTTCGATGGTAAGACCTTGTTTATCAATAAGATCGACTAACACGGAAATCTTTTCGATATCAACAGGTGTATATTTTCGAATACCTTTCCCTGTTCGTTTAGGTAATAAATGGGGGAACTGCGTTTCCCAATAGCGTAATTTAGACGTATTGACCTTAAACAGGTCAGCAACTTCCGAAATAGAATAATATTGCTTGTCTAAATTCATAAAAGCCCTTATTTGGTTCAAAAATTCAGCAAAAAAAACTAATTTTGCGATTCTTGTTTAAACAAAAATAAACAAGTGAGCGAATTAAACCAACCCATTACCAAAATAAGCGCATGACTTCACCGGAGATCCGCCAACAGTTTTTAGATTTCTTTAAATCCAAAGGACACCTAATCGTTCCTTCAGCCCCTTTGGTGGCGAAAAATGATCCAACCCTCTTGTTTAATAACTCGGGGATGGCTCAATTCAAGGACTTTTTCTTAGGTAACGGAACTCCCCCATCGAAACGTATCGCCGATACTCAAAAATGCCTACGCGTTTCTGGTAAGCATAATGACCTTGAAGATGTCGGATTTGATACCTACCACCATACGATGTTTGAGATGTTGGGCAACTGGTCATTTGGTGATTACTTCAAACAAGAAGCCTTAACATGGTCATGGGAATTGTTAACAGAGGTATTTAAATTACCGAAAGACCGCATTTATGTATCAGTCTTTGAAGGAGATAAAAAGGATGGGGTTCCATTCGATCAGGAAGCATTTGATATTTGGAAAGCGATTGTTGGAGAAGACCGCATCATTTACGGTAATAAGAAAGATAATTTCTGGGAAATGGGTGAAACGGGCCCATGCGGACCTTGTTCAGAGATTCACATCGACTTACGTGATGCAGATGAAGTAACTAAAGTTTCGGGTAAATCATTAGTTAATGCAGATCATCCTCAGGTAGTCGAAATTTGGAATAATGTGTTTATGCAATTTGAGCGCATGGCAGATGGTTCATTGGTTCCTTTGCCAAACAAACATGTGGATACAGGCATGGGCTTTGAGCGTCTCTGCATGGCGATTCAGGGCAAGCAATCCAACTATGATACAGATGTATTTCAAGGAACGATTCAATACCTAGCACAAAAAGCAGGTAAAAAATACGGAGAAGAAAAGTGGGCTGACATCGCGATGCGTGTCATTGCTGATCACATTCGTGCTATTGCGTTCTGTATTGCTGACGGCCAGCTGCCATCCAATGCGAAAGCAGGCTATGTCATTCGTCGTATTTTACGTCGGGCCGTTCGTTACGGTTATACCTATTTGGGCTTCAAAGAGCCATTCATGCATGAATTAGTACCTTTGCTGGCCAAGCAATTCGCTGGCGTATTCGATGAACTTATCGCTCAAGAAGCATTCGTTGCTAAAGTGATTTATGAAGAAGAGGTTTCATTCCTTCGCACTTTGTCGACAGGCTTAATTCGTTTGGACAAATTGATGGAAGATTGCGCTGGAAAAATTCTTTCAGGCGAAGATGTATTTGAATTAAATGACACATATGGATTCCCTATCGATTTAACGGCATTAATCGCGCGTGAAAAAGGATTGGATATCGATGAAGCTGGTTTCAATAAAGCGCTTCAAGAACAGAAAAACCGTTCCCGCAAAGACGCTGGAGCGAGTGCAGAAGATTGGATGATTGTTCGTGAAGGGGAAGAAGTTTCTTTCGTTGGTTACGATGAAACCCAAACAACTACCCAAGTTTTAAAATACCAAAAAATACAAAATAAAGGTGGCGTACAATATAAAGTTGTCTTAGAAACAACTCCATTTTATGCTGAATCCGGTGGACAAATTGGGGATACAGGAACCTTAACATTTAAGCCTTCTGGCATTACACTTCAGGTATTAGACACGAAAAAGGAAAATGACCTTATCGTGCATTTCCTGAGTGATGCACGTATTGAACAAGTTGCTGCAGATGCAGATGTCCTTGCTGAAATTGATACGAATCGTCGCAGAATAATTACCCAAAACCATAGTGCCACACACTTATTACAGGCTGCCTTGCAGGAAGTACTCGGAAAACATGTGGCTCAAAAAGGATCCTTAGTCAATGAAGCTTTATTACGATTTGATTTTTCTCACTTCCAAAAAGTGACAGATGAAGAAATCCTTCAAATCGAACAAGTCGTTAATGCCAAAATTGCCGAAAACATTCCTTTGTTGGAAGAACGCAATGTCCCTATCGCCCAAGCGAAAGAAAAAGGAGCCATGGCACT
>CANGCD010000146.1 GCA_947452215.1 Cytophagaceae bacterium
AACAATTTCGAAACATCCCTTGCTGCACTTTCATTATCCGAGCGTATGCAACAGATTGCCACGTTGTTTAGCGGCAAGAAAATCGTTTTTTCGACTTCTTTTGGACAAGAAGATCAGGCTATTACACATACCATTGCCTCCCAAAAATTGGCTATCGAAATTTTTACATTAGATACCGGCAGACAATTTCAAGAGTCCTATGAACTCATGGATTTGACGGTTAAAAAACTGGGATTCCAATTAAAAACCTACTTCCCACAAACCGCTGCAGTAGAAGAGCTCGTAGGGCAGAAAGGGTTCAATTCCTTTTATACATCGGTAGAAAATCGAAAAGAATGTTGCTTTATCCGAAAAATAGAACCCTTGAATCGTGCCTTACAAGGTGCTGATGTTTGGATTACGGGACTTCGGGCGGAGCAATCCGAAAATCGGGCAGATATGCCCATGATTGAATGGGATGCCCAGAAAAATCTATATAAAATCAATCCATTAATTGATTGGTCTTTTGAAACCTTAGAAAATTATTTAGCGGAATTTAAAGTTCCACAGAATCCTCTTCACAAAAAGGGATTCATCTCCATTGGATGCGCGCCATGTACACGCGCCATCGCAGAAGGAGAACATCCACGCGCGGGTCGCTGGTGGTGGGAAAATTCACAGAAAGAATGCGGTTTACACGCCTAATTGTAGCATATGAATAAGTTAAACGATAAAATCGGACATTTTCCTCGCCAGTTGGAGGACGAATCCATTTACATCATGCGGGAGGTTGCAGCTCAATTTGAGCGCCCTGCCTTGTTATTTTCCGGCGGAAAAGATTCCATCACCTTGGTTCGATTGGCACAAAAAGCCTTTTATCCAGGAAAAATCCCCTTTCCTTTAGTTCACATTGATACGGGTCACAATTTTCCTGAAACCATCGAATTTAGAGATTGGCTAGCTAAAGAAACGGGTGCTGAATTAATTGTTCGTTATGTTCAAGATTCCATCGACCAAGGAAAAGCCAAAGAAGAATCGGGTAAATATGCATCTCGTAACGTATTACAAACCGTTACGCTATTAGATACGATTGAAGAATTTAAATTCGATGCATGCATCGGCGGAGCTCGACGGGACGAGGAAAAAGCCCGTGCCAAAGAGCGAATTTTCTCAGTTCGAGACGATTTCGGCCAATGGGATGCGAAACGCCAGCGCCCAGAATTATTTGATATGCTGAACGGTCGCATTGCCGTTGGTGAAAATGTTCGCGTTTTCCCAATTTCCAACTGGACTGAATTGGATGTTTGGAACTACATCAAGGAAGAAAACATGGAAATTCCTTCCATCTATTTCTCGCACAAACGCCAGGTTATCGAGCGCGACGGCATGCTTTGGGCTGATTCTGAACACTTAAATAAGGAAGCCGACGAGATACCATTTGAGGCAACTGTTCGTTTCCGTACGGTGGGTGATATGACTTGTACGGCAGCGGTAGCATCCGATGCCACGGAAATCGAAGTCATCATCGAAGAGATTTTATCCGCAGAAATTTCAGAACGTGGGGCACGTATCGACGATAAACGCTCCGAAGCTGCGATGGAAAAAAGGAAACAACAAGGGTATTTTTAATTAAGCGAAGAAAGACAATGGATATATTACGCATAGCAACTGCAGGATCTGTCGATGATGGTAAAAGTACCTTAATCGGCCGCTTATTATACGAGACAAATTCAATTACAAAAGATAAAATCGAGGCACTTGAAACCGCTTCGAAACGCAAAGGATTAGATTTCTTAGATCTTTCCCTCTTGACCGACGGACTTATCGCCGAGCGCGAACAAGGAATCACAATCGATGTGGCAAATATCTACTTCTCGACTCCGAATCGTAAATACATTATAGCAGATACGCCGGGTCACGTTGAATATACGCGAAACATGGTAACAGGCGCATCGAATGCGAAAGTTTCCTTGATTTTGGTGGATGCCCGCCAAGGAATGGTCGAACAAACGGCTCGACATTTATCGATTGCAGCCATGTTACGCATTCCCAAAGTAATCATTTGTGTAAACAAAATGGATTTGGTTCAATATCAAGAATCGACCTTTGAGGAAATTAAAGCTAGCTTAACGGAGCTCGTTAAACAAACAACATTCGAAGGACAAGAAGTAAGCTTCTTACCCATCTCCTCATTGTACGGACAAAACATTACCACAAAAGCGGAGCAAATGCATTGGTTTACAGGTAACACACTCCTAGATGAATTGGAAGCTTTTGAATATGCAGAAACATTGGCACATGCCCCAGCTCGCTTTCCTGTTCAATTTGTCGTTCGTCCTATGACGGAGGCCTATCATGATTTTCGTGGCTACGCCGGCAAAATCAGTTCGGGCACATTCAAAGTGGGTGATGCGGTTCGTATTTTACCTACGGGACAAGAAAGTACAATCGCAACAATCGAGAAATTTGAAACGAAATTATCCAGTGCTCAAGCGGGAGATTCTGTGGTGATTACCTTATCCACCGACATTGATATTTCACGCGGCAATACCCTTGTACTTGCATCTGAATCGAACGCTCCGCAATTAAAAGACTTTTCCGCACAGGTTTGTTGGCTTGATCACCAAGACCTTACTCCTGGGAAAACCTATTTATTGCAACACGGAATTAACATCACCAAAGCAAAGATTTCTCAGATTACCGAGCGCTTAGATGTCGTTGCTCAAACAGCAACAGAAGGTGTAGATTCGTTGAAATTAAACGAAATCGGTCGCATAGCCCTGCGCACAGCTCAGCCGATTAGCGCGGATATTTATGCCGAAAATCCATCGAACGGAGCTTTTATTTTAATCGATGAGTTCTCCAACTCAACTGTTGGCGTCGGATTCGTACAATAAAATTTATTGATACTTTTTAGGGGCGTAGAGGAAACCAAAAGCCTCTGCGCCATTTTTTGTGTGCACCTCATGATGCACATAATGCGCTTTCATGATGCGCTTCATGTAAGCAGACCCAGCTTTATATTTAATTTTAATGCGACGATGCACGATGATATCGTGAAAGATAAAATAAAATATCCCATAGGTTGCAATGCCCAGCCCGATGTAAAATAAGGGCCAATATTCCGCAATTTCAGCGCCTATAATGATGGTTATGGTTGAAGAAATACCAAAAACGACCGAAAACAAGTCGTTTTTTTCAAGAACGTTTTTATGATGCACATGATGAGATTCATGCCAGTTCCACATGATTCCGTGCATGATGTATTTGTGAGTTAACCACGCAACCCCTTCCATTCCTAAAAAAGTCCCCAACCAAAGTAGAATTCCCATAATTTGCAATTTGGATTTTAACCAAAATTACATCGAATTGTTTTAATAATCCACCCACTCCTTTGGCTGAAATCAATTATCTTTGTAGGCTATAAATACTCATACGCTTTTATGATTGATAAGAATTACGCCCCGCAGGAAATCGAACAAAAATGGTACGCCTATTGGTTAGAGCAAAAAGTCTTTGCTTCAAAGCCTAACCCAAACAAAGAAGCGTATTCCATCGTCATTCCCCCACCCAACGTGACGGGCGTATTGCACATGGGCCACATGCTGAACAATACCATTCAAGACGTACTTATTCGTAAAGCACGTATGGAAGGAAAAGAGGCATGCTGGGTGCCAGGCACAGACCATGCTTCCATTGCAACCGAGGCAAAAGTCGTAGCGATGTTGAAGGAAAAAGGCATTGAGAAAAAAGACATTACACGCGAGGAATTCCTGAAACATGCTTTCGAATGGAAAGATAAATACGGTGGTATTATCCTCGATCAATTAAAAAAATTAGGTGCTTCATGTGATTGGGATCGTACCCGTTTCACGATGGAGCCCTCCTTATATCAAGCGGTGATTGACACCTTTGTACGTTTGTACAACAAGGGATTAATTTACCGGGGAGTGCGTATGGTCAACTGGGACCCACAGGGTAAAACGGCTTTGTCGGACGAAGAAGTAATCTACAAAGACGTACAGGCCAAATTGCATTACATCAATTATCCACTTGTAGATGGTTCGGGCTTTGTAACGATTGCAACGACTCGCCCGGAAACCATCATGGCGGATGCGGCGATTTGTGTGAATCCTACAGACGAACGCTACTTACATTTGCATGGCAAAAAAGTTCGCATCCCGTTAATTGATCGCGAAATCCCGATTATTGCCGACGAATATGTTACCGCTGAATTTGGAACAGGATGTTTAAAGGTAACCCCTGCCCATGATTTAAATGACTACGAATTAGGTTTAAAACACAAGTTGCCAGTCATTGATTTATTAAATGACGATGGTACCTTGAATGAAAAAGCGATCCTATTTGTCGGAGTAGATCGTTTCGAGGCGCGTAAACGCATCGTGAAGCAATTAACCGAAGAAGGTTATTTGGTTAAAACGGACGAATACAAATCGACGGTCGGAACATCAGAGCGCACAGGAGCTGTAATCGAACCAAAATTATCTTTACAATGGTTCATGAAAATGGAGGAGTTGGCCAAGCCAGCGCTAGACAATGTCATGAATGATACGATTCAATTACACCCAGCGAAGTTTAAGAACACCTATCGTTCTTGGATGGAAAATGTTCGTGATTGGTGTATTTCGCGCCAGTTGTGGTGGGGCCAACAAATTCCTGCTTTCTATATGGAAGATGGCACGGTAATCGTGGCAAAAGACAAGCAAGAAGCCTTGCGCATTGCGCGTGATAAATACCAATTATTTGCTTTGGTTGAGGATGATTTAACACAAGATCCAGATGTATTGGATACCTGGTTTTCATCTTGGTTGTGGCCCATTTCGGTATTTGACGGCATTGAAAATCCGGACAATGAAGAGATTAATTATTACTACCCAACCAATGATTTAGTAACGGGACCCGATATTTTATTCTTTTGGGTGGCACGTATGATCATGGCGGGTTATGAATGGCGAGATGAATTGCCATTTAAGAATGTATACCTCACAGGTATTGTTCGCGATAAGCAAGGGCGTAAAATGTCCAAATCATTAGGTAACTCACCTGATCCTTTGGAATTGATTGAACGTTTCGGAGCTGATGGAGTCCGTTCAGGGTTGTTGTTCTCTGCGCCTGCAGGAAATGACTTATTGTTCGACGATAAGCTATGTGAACAAGGTCGAAATTTCTCGAATAAGATTTGGAATGCCTTCCGGTTATTAAAAGGACTTGAAGTGGTTCCAGGCACGTCGCTTCCTGAGCATGTATTGGCCACGGCTTGGTTTGATTCTAAATTAAGCCAAACGATTATAGAGGTTCAGGATCACTTCAGCAAGTTCCGTATCTCGGATGCTTTATTGAGCATTTATAACTTAGTTTGGGATGATTTCTGTGGTAAATATTTGGAGATCATTAAGCCCGCTTACCAAAGCCCAATTCACGCAGATACCTTGGATGCAGCCCTAGGCTTATTCGATTCATTAATGCGATTGATGCACCCCTACATGCCTTTCATTACGGAAGAAATTTGGCAGGCAATCGACACGCGCGCTGAAAACGCAACGATTTGTACAGCAGAATTTCCAAAAGCAGGAGCAGTAAACGAGGCTTTAGTAGCTCAATTTGATGTGATGTTTGAAGTGGTAACGAAGGTACGTGAGATTCGTAATTCGAAACAATTGTCACCTAAGTTGGCTTTACCGCTTTGCATTAAATCGGAGCAACCATCTGCCTATGCGGAGGTAGACGCAATCATGTTAAAATTGGCAAACCTAGAATCGATTACGTTTGTTTCTGATGCAATAGTGGACGCACAGACTTTTGTAGTGAAATCGGATCAATTCTTTGTACCGATGGCAAACGACGAAGATCCAGCGGAATTAAAAGCTGAATCAACCAAGGAACTGGAATACCTATTGGGTTTCAAAAAATCGGTTGAAGCTAAATTAGCGAATGAGAAATTCGTTCAAAATGCGAAAGCGGATTTGGTAGAACGTGAACGCCAA
>CANGCD010000147.1 GCA_947452215.1 Cytophagaceae bacterium
AACGGCTGTATTCTTATATAATACAAAAAAAGACGCGAAGTATCGCGTCTCTACAAGCTTTCCAACGTCCAACGTCCAACGTCTAACGTCTACGAAAACATATCCCTCACCTTATGAAAGAATCCTTTTTCCGACTTCCCTGGCTGTGGGGCAAAGTTTTCCGAATCACGTAGTTTTTCTAATAATTCACGCTCTTCTTTGTTGACTTGCTTGGGCGTCCAGATGTTGATGTGTACCAATTGGTCACCAACGGAATAGCCGTTCAATTCTTTGATCCCTTTGCCTTTTAAACGCAAGATTTTGCCTCCTTGTGTCCCAGCCTCTAAGGTGATTTTCGCTTTTCCACCGATGGTCGGTACTTCAACGGAAGTTCCTAACGCTGCGTCTACAAAGCTGACATATAAATCATAAATGACATTATTTCCATCACGGTGCAATACTTCGTGCGCCTCTTCCTCGATGACAATTAATAAGTCACCTGCTACGCCACCGCGTGGGGGAACGTTTCCTTTGCCCGACATAGACAACTGCATGTCGTTAGAAACGCCTGCTGGAATTTTGATTGGGATGATTTCCTCTTCCAAAACGCGACCCTCACCAAAGCAAGCATCACATTTAGCTCCAACGCTCTTGCCTTCACCTGAACAGGTAGGGCAGGTAGAGGACGTGACCATTTGGCCCAACATGGTTTGTTGGACACGTTTCACTTGACCCGAACCCTGACACGTTCCACACGTCTTTAAATCGGTACCATTCTTCGAGCCATTGCCCGAACAAACTTTACACGCCACATGGCGCTTAACTTTGATTTTCTTTTCAACCCCGTTTGCAATTTCTTCCAAGTTTAATTTCAACTTGATGCGCAAATCGGTACCTTTTCGCTGACGGCGTCCTCCACGACCTCCGCCGCCAAAGAAATTGCCGAATGGACTATCATCCCCTCCGCCGAATATATCGCCGAACTGTGAGAAGATATCGTCCATGTTCATTCCTTGACCTCCAAATCCACCTCCAGCAGCTCCGCCCATACCCGCATGACCAAATCGATCATACTGAGCCTTCTTTTGGCTATTGCTTAATACTTCGTAGGCTTCCGCAGCTTCTTTGAACTTCTCTTCGGATTCTTTGTCATCCGGGTTTTTATCGGGATGGTATTTAACGGCTAATTTTCGGTAAGCCTTTTTAATTTCCTCTTCGCTTGCCGACTTAGCTACGCCTAATACCTCGTAATAATCTCTTTTTTGAGCCATTGTTTGATTAATTTCCTACCACCACTTTTGCAAAGCGAATGACTTTCTCGTTTAATGTATATCCTTTTTCAAGTACATCTAGCACCTTGCCTTTGTCTTCTTCATTAGGAGCTGGGTATTGCGTAATGCAATCATGAAAATCAGCATTGAAAACCTCGCCTTTAGCGGGTAATTCTTTCAAGCCCTTGCTTTGCAATGTGTTTAAAATCGACTTAAAAATCAACTGAATACCCTCGGAAATTTCTCCCTCTGGTGCATTGGCTAAAGCACGTTCGTAATTATCAATGCTCGGCAATAAATCAGTGATTACACCCGCCGCCGCAGTTTGCAATAATTCAATACGTTCCTTGGCTTTATTTTTTCTGAAATTCTCGAAATCTGCATAAAGAAGCAGGTATTTCTTTTTCATTTCTTCCAACTCATCCGGTGCCGCTTGCTCTTCTGTATTTGATTCCTCAGGCTGCGTTTCTGCAGCTACATCATGCTTGTTTTCGTCTTCCAACGGCTGTTCGTTCTCTTTCTTTTTCATAAGGCAAAATTAATACGCTTTTTGGTGAAGCAAATCATAGACCAAAAACTATTTTCTGACAGTTTGGCATAAATTCCCACACCTTCGTAATTTTATGGCACATGAATCAGACAGCTTCCTCTAATGCCCAAGCCATTAAACGATTAGCACAGCAGCACGGCTTTGCTTTTTGTGGTATTTCAAAGGCGGATTTTTTGGAAGCAGAAGCACCCCATTTAGAGAAATGGCTTAACCAACAAATGCATGGCGAAATGGGCTATATGGCTAATCATTTCGACAAGCGTTTAGATCCTCGATTATTGGTTGACGGGGCTCAAACCGTCGTTTCGCTGGTGTATAACTATTTTCCGCCAACTCAATTTCAACCTTTAGCAGATTCCTTCAAGGTTTCCAAATATGCCTTTGGGGAAGATTATCACCGCGTGATTAAAGATAAAATGCAAGTGCTTTGGGATGATTTGCAAAATGAATTAGGGGAGATTCAAGGTCGGATGTTTGTCGACTCAGCACCCGTTCTCGAAAAAGCATGGGCAAAAATGTCAGGCATCGGTTGGATTGGGAAAAATGCCAACCTAATAATTCCCAAACAGGGGAGTTTCTATTTCATCGCAGAACTAATCATTGACCTTCCTGCCTCGCCGGATGGGCCTATACGCGATTTTTGTGGGACTTGCACGCGCTGTATCGACGCCTGTCCCACGGACGCGATAACGCCCTATGTAGTCGACGGCTCAAAATGCATATCTTATTTTACAATTGAACTCAAGGAAAATCTTCCCATTCAATTCAATCAAGGTTTTGAAGATTGGATTTTTGGCTGTGATATCTGTCAGGATGTTTGTCCTTGGAACCGACATGCGAAATCCAATAACGAGGCACGATTTGAGCCCAAAGGGGAGATGTTGGGATTGACGCAGGCCGACTGGGAAGATATGTCTGAGGAATTATTCAAAAATCTATTCCAGTATTCAGCAATTAGTCGAACGAAATTAGGAGGTATTCGTAGGAATATTGCTCATGCAAAAAAAATGAGGCCATGAATGTCATGACCCCATTTTGCAAATTAAACCCTAAAGTGATTTTCTTGGAATGAATTGTAGCGCGAGTTCATGGCTACCCTTGTCATTTTCGTTGATGAGTTGCGCGGCCATTTCGCCCATCCGAATCGGTTGATTCGATAGTACTGAAATTCCTCCCACCAATATTTCTTTGAAATGGGAATCGTTGAATGCGATCAAGCCCACTTGTTTGCCTATTTCTAATTGGTTTAATTCTGCGTATTTGATGGCCCGAACTAAATCCTGGTCGTCCAATGTGAAATAAATCACACCTTCACACACATCATCCGGTTCGAGGCCATCTAATACTTGAAAATCCATACCTTGGGATTCGCAGAATTCACTACATCCATTGATTAATGCCGGGTCGAAGTAATCTTCTTCCGAAACGACTAATTTAAATGAATGGTACTTATTAAACAGGTTTAGTTGGTTTTCTAGTAAAGCGATTAATTGCTCTTTCGGTTGCGTCACGATGCTGGCGTGCGCATGGGAAATGCTATTAAAGTTTTGGTCCAATAAAATCAAGCGGTCGCCTGAGATCTTCTTCAGACATTTGATGTTCTCCTCTTCTTCCTCAATCAAATGCGGCATGATCACATAATAATGGTAATTGCCCAATTGCTGAGACATAATCTCCTGAAATTGACTCGTCTTGTATTGATAGGTATAAATGTCGACCATGACATTTTTGCCTAGGGATTCACAGAAAGAATCAAATACAACTTTATTTGTGTTGGTAATTTTACCTACCAAAAACAGAACTTTCGTTTTTGTTTTTACTTTGGCATCTGAGATAAAATAGCCTTTACGGAAAATGGATGTGATAACCCCCATTTTATGTAATTCGGTATAAGCTCTCTCCACTGTGTCTCTAGACAAGTAGCATTCCTCTGAAGCTTCATTGATGGATGGCAATCGCTCGCCGGGTTTTAATTCCCCCATTTCAATGTCGCGCAACAAGGAGTTAATGAGTTGCTGGTACTTCGGCAATTTATTGTCGGCATTCTTAGCCGAAAATGAAATAAATGTTTTAACCATTAGTTTACCTGAATTACACGGATTGCCTTGATGTTCAAAGCTTGATACAAATCTACATGCTGAATAAGGGAAGGATTGGGACAAATCTTACAATTACATGGATATATCTTGCATAACAGGCAAAATGAAATGTGCGTACAAGGATTTTATTCCGGATCGTCCGGATAAATCGGCAAGAACTCTGTTAATATTTTTCTATTTTAGCTATTCGTATGAAATACAGCTTTACCCGTTTCTTGTTATTCTTATGCCTGAGTCTTCCAAGTTTCAGTCAGACCAGTCAGCGTTTCGAACGTTTGAGTACGGTTTCGGGTTTGTCGCAAAGCACAATCAGTAAAATCATTCAAGATCGTCGGGGTTTTTTGTGGTTCGCCACGGCAGATGGCTTGAATCGATATGATGGTCATTCTTTTGTCATCTATCGACATGATCCAGGTGATGCGAATACCTTAAGTGGTAGTGATATTTCTACGTTAACGGAAGACGATGAAGGGAATTTATGGGTTGCGGCTCGTAGTTCTGGTTTAAATAAACTGGATTTAAAAACGGGTAAAATTACACGCTTTGCGAAAGGTCCACGGGGAATCGATTTTTCTTCCTTAACGATTTCTTCCCTATTGAAAGTTGGGAAACATCGAATTTACGCCTCCGTCATTGGATTAGGTCTTTTAGTTTTCGATTCGCAAAAAAACGCCTTTTTACTCAGTGAATCCGAATTGAAAAATTCGTTGGTCAAAGATGTCTCTCGCTTATATAAACATTCGAATGGCTCTATTTGGTTGGGGACAAGAACAGGTCAATTGATTTCATTTGTCGGCAATCATAGTTTTATCCCGTTCGATTTTTCAGGCAAAACGAATGGAAGTAATTTCCGTGTTAGGGCATTGTTTGAGGCGAAAAACGGGGATTTGCTTATAGGGACTGAAGGCAGGGGTTTATTTCAATTTAATCCGCAAAATCAGCAATTTAAAAATGTCTTTTATTTAGCGAATGAGCCCTTAAGCCGACAAAATATTGTAACATCCATGGTTCATGATGCCAATGATAATTTGTGGATTGGTACAGATAATGGGGTTTATACGTTAAAAGGGGAAGATTTTTCTAAGAGTAAGCACATCCCTTCTAATCCCGATCCGGATTTGGGAATCAGCTCTTTTTCGGTCATGAGTATGTTTACCGATTCGAATCGTAATACTTGGATTGGAACCTGGGAAGCGGGATTAAACATCAGTTTTTTTCAAAAATCACGGTTTTCTGTGCTTCGATATAAGCCAAATACCTTTCAAGGTTTATTGAGCAATAAAGTAACCTCATTGAGTGCCGGAAATGATCGGGGTGTTTGGGTAGGTAGTAATGTCGGTTTGTCATTTTTTGAACATAAATCTGGTAAGGTAGAACATATGATCAATCAAGCCTTGGTCAATAAATTCAACGTTACGACGGGATTTGATGTGAATTTATTGAATGCAATACCCGATGGTTCTGTTTGGGTTTGTGCATGGGGCAAGGGGCTATTTCATTTTACGCCCCCAAATGATTTGCAATCTTATCCTTATCGCTTGGATGAAGCTGGGATGAAATGGACAACCATGTTTTTGGATCAAAATCGCTTATTGCTTGGTTCTCAAGCAAAGGGAATATTTGCTTTTGATTTACGAAATAAAAACTTTTATAATCCCTTTGGTGAGTTTAGTTCACAGGAATTAAAAAACAAAAATATCAATACGATTCTTAAAAGTTCCCAAGGGCAAATTTGGGTGGGAACTACGATGCATGGGGTATTTATTTATAATCTGAATACAAATAAGTGGCAGCATCTTGTAAGAACAAATGCTCCCAATAGCCTTAAATACAATCACATAACCTGCATTAAGGAAGACCGCCAACATCGTATTTGGGTCTTGACGAACGGGGGTGGATTACACTTATACCAAGGCGAAGGAAAGGGTTTCCGTGTTTTTACCATTGCGGATGGCTTGGGTAGTAATACATTACGTGGGATGGAGGAAGATAAAAAGGGGGATTTATGGTTGACCACCAATGGTGGGATTTCCAAGATGGATGCGAAGAC
>CANGCD010000148.1 GCA_947452215.1 Cytophagaceae bacterium
CGAATTACTCAAGCACAAGGCACTTGCCTCAGCGGGCAATGGTGATTTTGCCGTGCTCGTCACAGGCTTGAAAGCAGAAACGCTTTATTCCTATGTCGCTTTTGCCAAAAATTCAGAAACAACAACCCTAGGCTTAACAAAAACATTCACGACCAAAGAATATACCCTTCCAGAAGTCATCACAGACAAAATCAAAAACGTCTTCATTAACTCCTGTCAAGTTGCGGGCATTGTGGGATATGATGGCGGAAAACCGGTAACCGAACGTGGATTCTGTTACAGCTTCCACCCAAATCCCACCGTACAAGATGGAAAAGTTATCACGGGAAAAGGAGAAGGTCCCTTCGATAATTACATCCCAGGACTCAATGAACATACGACCTATTATGTAAAATCGTATGCGATTAACGATTTGGGGATTTCGTATGGCGAAGAACTCAGCTTCACAACCTTCGATTTTAGCCCGCCCGTCGTATCAAGTATTCATGTTATAGAAGTAACCAGTACGACCGCAAATTTCCAAGGAGAAGTTTTCGATACCGGAGGAACTGATATAACTGCCCGCGGATTTTTGCTATGTAGCAGCATAGTCAATTTAACGGGATGTCAGAAATTTGAAATCCCCGGTGGTTTAGGCGCCTACAGATTAGTCGTCAATAAACTAAAGACAAACGTAACTTATTACATGCGTGCTTTTGCGACCAACAAAAAAGGAACCATGTATGGTGAACCTATCCCCTTCACAACGGGGGAATACACCTACCCAAATATCAAAACCGTATCGGTAACTAGCATCACCAGCAACTCAGCAGTTCTGACGGGAAATGTCGCCGACGAAGGAAATACATCTGTCACCGAAAAAGGATTTTGCGTGAGTATTGTTCCCAATCCGACTATCAATAACTTGAAATTCCCCGTGGCAATAGGAAAAGGCTCCTATACCTATTTCTTAGGTAATTTATCGCAAAATAAAACCTATTACATTGTCACGTATGCAATCAATACCAAAGGTGTCATCTACGGTGACCCCATCAAATTTACCACGCTTTCGCTGTTACCAATAGCCCCTAGCCAACCTAGTATAGCTCCCACAGATCCGAAAGCACCCGTAATAACTAGTCTCCAAATAGGGGATTACCACCAAGGAGGCATCATCACCTATTTCTTCAAAGAATATGAACCCGGATATGTGAAAGGAGAACAACATGGTTTTGTCGTAAGTCCAGAAGATATTTCAAAATCTGCTTATTGGGGCTGCGCCGGATTAACAATCCCAGGCGCTGATCGAAATGAAGTAGGTTATGGAAAAGCCAATACCACCGATATCATACGCTCCTGTGGAACATCTAATTCGGCCGCAAGACTTTGTGCCAACTACACCTATGATGGCTTCTCGGATTGGTTTTTACCTAGCAAAGATGAATTAAATCAAATTTATCTACAAGCTGATAAAATCGGCGGAATCGATAAAACCGACCTGTATTGGTCATCTACCGAATACCAAGGAACTAGCATCTCCGATCAAACCATCGCTTGGTTACAATTATTCATCGACGGCACCTACCGAGAAGCCCGTAAAAATGAACTCTTCCGAGTTAGAGCGGTACATTATTTTTAGTAGAGACGCGATTTCCTCGCGTTTAAACATAAAACCTGTAGAGACGCGATACCTCGCGTCTACTATTTCCTCCGATTCAGACGCGAAGTATCGCGTCTCTACATTTTATCCAAAATTTTATACCTTTACGAACCTTTAACTATATCAACATGCAAAAAAGAATACTCCTATTCGCATTCCTAATCATCAGCGCCATCTCAATCATGTCGCTACGTAAATCTCCTGCCAAACAAGTCGCTATCGACGGACCCGCAGAGAAAACCTATACCCAATATTGTGCCTCTTGCCACGGTGAAAAAGTGGAAGCTTTCGTTGACCGTCAATGGAAACACGGCAACAAAAAAGAACAAATCATCGCGAGCATTACCGGTGGCTATCCTGAATTAGGCATGCCTACCTGGAAAGAAGTGCTAACCGCGCAAGAAATTGAGAAATTGGCCGACTTGATCGTCGAGAATTTAGCAGGTGTGGAGCAATATAAATTTGCCAATAAGCCTTCGAGCAACATCTTCAAATCGGAAGGTATGATGATTCAATTAGACACGATTGCCACAGGTTTAGACAGTCCTTGGGGTTTTGCGCAATTGCCAAACCGCGATTATTTAATTACAGATCGTGCAGGCAAATTGTATTTGGTAGACCAAAAACAAAACAAAACGGTAATAACCGGAACACCGGCTGTGATGGCAAAAGGTCAAGGAGGTTTATTGGACATCACCCTACACCCAGCGTACGAACAAAACGGTTGGGTTTACATGTCCTATTCGAAATTCAGAACAGAAGCCGGACAAACAGAAACTACCACAGCTATCGTACGCGGTAAAATCAAAAACAACCAATGGGTAGAGTCCCAAGAAATTTTCGAGGCTAAGCCTTATACGAAAACGTTCCACCACTTTGGATCTCGTTTGGCATTTGACAAAAAAGGATTCCTTTTCTTCAGCGTCGGCGAACGCGGCATGGAAAAAGTATTCCCACAAGCTTTGGATAATGACAATGGAAAAATTCACCGCATCAAGGACGATGGAAGCATTCCAGCAGATAATCCTTTTGCCAAAAGCGCACATCCATCGGTTTATTCCTATGGCCAACGAAACCCACAAGGCTTAACGCTAAACCCAAGCACAGGTGCTATTTGGGAAACAGAACACGGTCCACGCGGTGGCGATGAAATCAACATCATCCAAGCTGGCAAAAACTACGGTTGGCCTGTCATCTCCTATGGTATCAACTACGATGGCAAACCCATCACAGCTATCTCGAAAAAAGACGGCATGGAACAACCGATCAACTACTGGATTCCATCCATCGCACCATCTGGCTTAACATTCGTAGTGGGAGATAAATATCCTGCATGGAAAGGCAATTTGATGGTTGGCTCATTACGTTTCAACTACCTAAATCGTTGTGTAATCAAAGACAACAAAGTAATCAAGCAAGAAAAAGTATTGGTCAACCTAGGCCGCATGCGAAATGTGGAACAAGGAGTCGATGGATACTTGTATGTAGGAACGGAGAATCCGGGTATGGTCTTCCGACTACGTCCGCAATAAATTTTCAAAAATAGCCTGATTCGTTCAGGCTATTTTTTTGTCCATTCATCCCAAAGCTTTTGCCCATGCAACGGATTTGGCGGAAATTGCATCTAGCTTTTTTTTCAACTGCTTTATTCAATCCGCCTACATGCGTTTCATACTTTTATTCTTACTCCTTTCTAGTACAGCTTTTGCTCAAAATTCCTTGCAGTTTAACTTGCAGGATAACAACAAGCAGCCCCTCCCCTTTTCAACGGCCATCCTCAAGAAATTACCGGATTCAACGCTTTACAAAGGCTTTTTGACTGACGAGAATGGTGTAGGAAAAATAAGTAAAATCCCTTCTGGTAATTATGTTTTACAAGTTCAATCCACGGGTTTTGCGAGCAAAAAACTGAGCTTACCCAGCATTACAGAAACATCCCAAATCGACCTAGGCATCATAAGCCTTTCGCCATTGACCAAAGAATTAGCAGAAGTAGAAGTTCGAGCAACAAAACCGCTCATCGAAAAAAAATTAGACAAAACCATCGTCAACGTAGAGAATTCCCCAATGGCAGCTGGAAATACGACGATGGAGGTACTCGAACGATCGCCCGGTGTCATTGTCGACAAAGACGGTAACATTTCCCTGCGTGGAAAATCAGGCGCTAAAGTCATGATTGATGGAAAAATATCTTATTTGACCGGGACGGATTTGGCTAATTATTTACGTAATCTGCCCGCCGACCAAATTTCTACCTTGGAAATCATGACCAATCCATCATCTCGCTATGACGCTGCTGGAACGGGAGGAATTATCAACATCAAATTGAAGAAAAATGCCAACATTGGTATGAATGGCTCTACGAACGCGACATTAGCGCAAGGATACTTTTTCCGGCAATCGGTGGGGGCCAACCTCAACTACCGTAATAATGGATGGAACTGGTTTGGGAATGCCTCCTACGTTCACCGGCCCAACATGGAGCGCAATTATTTGCTTCGAAAATTTACGACCCAACAAGAAAATTGGGAGCAGAATTTTCAGTATGCCAATCAAAGTCAAAATACCCAGTTAAAAGCAGGTGTCGATTGGTATGCATCGCCTAAAACAACCTATGGCGTGTTATTTTCTGGTGGCTATAATCATAATAGCCTGAATGACGGACTAAATAGAACGGTTCAAATGAATAGTCAAAACGAGGTTCTCTCGCGTTTGGATACGTATAACTCCCAAGACAATCCATTTTTCAATTATGCGACCAATTTCAATTTCAAACATACGTACGATTCAACCGGACGCGAATTAACCATTGACTTAGATCAAGCCCGCTATGTGGACGAAAGCCAAAACAATTACCGTTCTCGCTATATAAATCCGCTTTTTTTACCTGTTCGCGCTGACTCATTATTACGCACAGCATCAAATTCACAAATTGAACAATATTCATTGCGAACCGACTACGTAATTCCTGCGTTTTTAAAAGCCAAATGGGGCCTTGGAATGAAATCTTCTTGGGTAAAAACGGATAATGATTTACAATTTCGGGCCAAATCTGAGCAAGCGGCTAATTATAATTTCCTAACCGGCCAAAGTAACCGATTTGTTTATGAAGAGCAGATTCATGCCCTTTATCTAAATACAGAGCGTGCCATAGGCAAATGGAGTTATCAAATAGGCCTTCGCGGAGAATGGACATTCGCAGATGGAAAATCATCTTCCTACACCAATGAACCTGACGTAACATTTCACCGTGATTACTTACAGATATTTCCAAGTGCCTTTTTACAATATGAAGCCTCAAAAAAGCACACCTTGGGTATTAATTATAGCAGACGCATCGATCGCCCCGGCTATTCGGATCTAAATCCCTTCGTATTCTTCTTAGACAACTACACCTACAATGTTGGGAATCCCTTACTAATGCCCCAGCTAACCAATTCGTTTGAATTAAGCCACACTTACATGGGGGGTATTTCAACGACACTTGGATATAGCCACACAGATCAGGTGATTACCCAATTATTAAAGCAAGATGCGGAGACGCGCAAGACCTACCAAACGACGGCCAATATGGCACAACGCATTACATATAGTTTAGGAATCTCATTACCCATCCCCATTAAAAATTGGTGGACAAGTAATTCCGACATCTTCTTTAATCGGGCAGAATTAACAGGCAACGTAGCAACGTCAGCAATTTCACCGGCTGGAAATATGTTATACATTTCCTCAAATCATACATTTACCCTTCCGAAAGACATCAAAATTGAATTCGGCGGAAATTACTTTACAGGAGGTTTAGAAGGCGCTTTCTTGTTTGGCGCAGGAGGACAGCTGAATATGGGAATTCAAAAAACGATCATGAAGAAGCGGGCGACGATTCGATTGAATGCACAAGATATGTTGTACACCTCTAACCCACCTGTGACAATCAAATATGCTGACTTGGATGTTTTGGTTCAACCGAAAAACGATTCCCGTGTCGTGCGATTAAATTTCACCTATCGTTTTGGAAATGCCTCCATCAAAGGGGCAAGACAACGTTCCACAGGATTAGATGCGGAAAAAGGACGCGTTAAAGGGGCGAATTAATCTTCATCCTCAACCTCG
>CANGCD010000149.1 GCA_947452215.1 Cytophagaceae bacterium
CAAGAATTGGAAGATTCCTTTGCCTTGATGGAAGCTAATAATGCGTGGGATTACGAGGCAAGAGCCAAACAAATCATCACACGATTAGGGATTCCGGATGGGGACCAACAAGTTTCTACGTTATCTGGGGGCCAAAAGAAACGTCTTTCGTTGGCCAAATTGTTGATTGAAAGTCCAGATATCATGATTCTGGATGAGCCGACTAACCATTTGGATATTGAGACTATTGAATGGTTAGAAGGTATTTTATCCGGCCCCAATGTGACGGTTTTAGTCGTATCCCATGATCGTTACTTCCTAGATAAGGTATGTAACAAAATGATGGAATTGGCCCTCGGGTCAATCTATACATATGAAGGAAATTACGGCTATTTCCTAGAGAAAAAAGCAGAGCGTGAAGCATCTGAAGCAAGTACGGTGGCGAAGGCCAAAAACCTTTATCGCAAGGAATTGGAATGGATGCGTCGCCAACCGAAAGCACGTGGAACCAAATCTCAATCCCGCATCGACGCCTTCTCGGAAACGGAGGAAATGGCTCACCGGAAAGTGGATGACAGTAAGTTGGAATTGAATATTCAAATGTCCCGCCTGGGTAATAAAATCATTGAAATCAACCACCTGAAAAAGGCTTGGGGCGAAAAGAAAATCGTCAACGATTTTACCTACACATTTAAGAAAAAAGACCGCATTGGGATTGTGGGAAAGAATGGTGCAGGCAAAACAACATTCTTGCAATTGCTTACCGGATTGGAACAACCCGATTCCGGTACGATTGATCCCGGAGAGACCTTGGTGATTGGTTATTATACACAATTACCTTTCGAATTCAAGCCGGAACAACGCGTGATTGATACGATTACCGAAATTGCTGAGGTGATTCCATACGGTAAAAATGAGTCATTGACGCCAAGTCAGTTTTTGAGTAAGTTCTTATTCCCTACGGCCCAACAATACACACCGGTTTCTAAATTGTCTGGTGGAGAAAAGAAGCGTTTGCAGTTGATGCAAGTCTTAGTGAAGAATCCTAATTTCTTGATTCTGGATGAGCCAACAAACGATTTGGATTTAGATACTTTACAATTATTGGAAGACTTTTTAAGTGAATTCCAAGGCTGTCTTTTACTTGTATCCCATGACCGTTATTTCATGGACAATTTAGTAGACCAATTGATCTTGGTGGAAGGCGAAGGAGAAGTAAATTTCTTTAACGGAAATTATACAGATTATCGCATATCCCTAGAAAATAAGGAAAAAGAACCGGCTCCGGTAGTCAAAGCTCCGGTGATTGAAACGCCAGTAGCCACGGCACAAAAAGGCGCTAAATTGAGCTTTAAAGAGCAAAAAGAGTTTGACGACTTAGAAAAAGAAATGGCTAAATTGGAGGCAGAAAAAGAAGCCTTGATTGAAAAATTAAATGGTGGTTCTGAAGATTTTCAGTTATTGGCCGACTGGGCTAAGGAAATTGAAGTACTCAAGAATACCCTAGAAGAAAAAGAATTACGCTGGTTAGAACTATCCGAAAGAGCATAAACGATGGATCCATTAGAAGGCAAAACGCTTAAATTCATTATCGAATATTTAGTTGACAAATACGGCTGGGAAGGACTTGCTAGTCGAATTCGTATCAATTGCTTCGCGCATGAGCCAAGTGTCAATTCCAGCTTAACTTTTTTGCGCAAAACAGATTGGGCAAGAAAGAAAGTAGAGAACCTATACATCAAAGCCATCCGAATGGATGACCATCCCCCGAAATAAAAAAGAGGCCCCAAGCGGGGCCTCTTTCGTTTGAGACCTAATCCCCTAGGCTAAAGCCTAGGGTTATAAAGTTTACTACATCTAAGTTTATAACCCCAGGTTTTAACCTGTGGGGTATTGAAAACCTAGTTCTCAAAGAAGAACTCCTTCAAGGCATAAAGCGCTTTCTCGCCAGCTCCTGGATTTACAAATACGAAGTACAAGTCGTTTACACCTGCTGCATCAACAGGCATAGCAACCTGGCCTGCTTTCTGAATATCAACGCTACCCACTAATTTGCCTGTTGGGCTACCTAGGTGTAACTCAAGTTTTCCGCCGGCCGTTTGACCTGCTAAAACAAAAGCGGAAACCTTGATATTTTTGATTCCTGTTAAATCGATTTGATTGAACGAAGCATAGCCTTGATCACCTAAGGCAACTAGGATTTCACCTAGACCATCCACTTTCGTTTTCATCGTTTTTGCATTTGCATCACATGAGCTAGCAGCTACTTTCGCATCGCGTAAGGTCACAACTTTTTGTCCTGTTGCAGGAGCCATTTTACCATTTCCTTTATCTGTATAAGAAGCAGAGAAAATAAACGTTCCTGGCTTGCCTTTATCGGAAGTCGTGAACGAACCTTTCACCGGTTGAGATGCTTTCTTCGCATCCGAAAGTCCTAAGATGTAAATAACCATCTCACGCGCATCAGCCTTGGACACTTGTGGGTGGGCTGCCATCACTTGTTCGCCCCAAACACCACCACCACCACTGATAACCTTCTTCGAAAGTTCGTCGATATTTTGTGAGCTTGCACGGTATTTCTTCGCGATTTCCTTGTAAGCAGGTCCAATTGATTTCTTCTCAACCGCGTGGCACGTTTTACAATCTGACAAATCAATTAAGCGCTTCCCATTAGAGAAAGTCGTATTACTTTTATGCCCTTGTTCGATGATTGTTTTATCATACCCTTCCAAGTAATTGATATTTAAGACAACGTCTTCCTCGGCAATTTTATTCGCTGCCAAAGTGCCATCTTCCTTATCATCTACTGCAACTTGGTATTTTACCGATTTGTCATTCCAATAGAAGGTCTTATTTCCTTCAATTTGAACATCTACTTTCGGTACATCGTTTCCTACTTTAACACGAATCGAAGCCGTATTGGAATTCCCTTTATTGTCTTTCACTTTTAAGACTACATTGTAAATACCTGCTTTGGTGAATGTAAATGATGGATTCGTCGCTGAGCTTGTTTGGCCATTACCGAAATTCCATTGGTAGGTGATTGGATCTTTATCATAATCAAGCGTTCCTTCTGAAGAGAACTTTACTTGCATCGGAGCCGCACCTTCTTTTTTGCTAGCTGCAGCAACAACTTTTGGCGGACGATTACCCGCATTGTATTCCAATTTAAACAATACAGCTTCCTCGTTTTGTGCAAACCAATTAGGACCATATTCCAAACCATAGATAGCTCCGTCCTTTGAGAACGTAAAATCCATCGGATGAGAGAAGGTCGTTCCTGGCAAGAAACGTTCCATACCCAAATAATCTCCATTAGCCTTCATGCTAACCGTATAGACCATATCACGAGCCCAATCATAAGCAAATAATTTGCCATCATAGTAATTTGGCAATTTCACCTTGGAGTCCTTAGGATAGTCTGCGCTGTAATATACACCGGCAGCCATCGCATTGCGAGAACCCTTGCCCATCACAGGGAATTCGGGAGAATCGCCATATGGATAATAAATGAATGCTTTTTGTGCATTTGGCAAATGAGCCAAACCTGTATTATGCGGTGAATCATTCACTGGAGCTTTGGGGTTAAACTTAGCCCAAGTGCTGTCTTTTACAAAATCACGTTGGTTGTACGGGCGATTATCCGCGACAAATAGAGGCCAACCGAAATAGCCGGCTTCACGAGCTTGGTTCACTTCATCATGTCCTTTTGAACCGTATTTAGGAGAATCATCTCCCGCATCAGGTCCCACTTCACCCCAATACAAGTAACCGTTGTGCTGATCTACGGCAATCCGATATGGATTACGGTTACCCATGACATAAATTTCCGGTTTTGTATGATACAATCCTTTAGGAAATAAATTACCCTCTGGAATGGTGTATTTGCCATCATCTGTAGGCTTTATACGCAAAATCTTTCCACGGTAATCGTTTGTATTTGAAGATGTTGCGCGAGCATCCCAACCAGCACGCTTGTCGCGATTATCAATAGGGCCATAGCCATTGGAGTCAAATGGGTTTGTATCATCCCCTGTTGATAAGTACAAGTTGCCCATTTTGTCCCAAGCTAACGAACCACCTGTGTGGCAACATCCGTCACGCTTCACAGGAACACGTAAAAGTACTTTCTCGCTGCTCATGTCCAAGGTATCTTTCAAGTCGTCATAGACAAATCGTGAAAGGTGTTGAGCAGTATCTGCTTGACCTGTTTGTGGCGAATAGAATAAATAAATCCAGTGGTTTTTGTTGTAGTTGGGGTCAACATTCACACCCATTAAACCGTATTCAAATTTCGAGAATACATTTAGATCTGCTACAACCTTGGTTTTACCCTTCTTGGGATCATACATCTTTAGCTTCCCTTTACGCTCTGCAAAGAAAATCTTTCCTCCGTCTGTCACAGCCAATTCAGTAGGCTCGTCTAAATTTTTATCTAAGATTGTTTTTGAAAAACGGTTGTCTTCTGGAAGAGGACCCGTACGCAAAGGTTTATTAAAATTAATTGCAGGACCTGAAGCCGCCCATTGCAAACCACCCCAAATATGTTGTAAAACTAATGGCTCATCAAACGTCTCATGCGTATGTCCCCAGTTGGTGTAAAATGCCCGTCCGCCATCAAATTCATGGTACCAAGCCATTGGGTGATAATCCCCCATTTTACCGTCTTTGTACGTTTTCTCATCTAGGGTCACAAGCACCTTCACATCTTTATTGAAGTTTTTGAAATCGTAGAATTCATCTGTACGATCAAAGGTCGTCGGCATATGTGCCGTTGAAATATGGGATTTGTCAACCGCAGTAAAGGTCCCCTTTTGCACATTGGGACGCCCTGGGTGAGAAGCAAATTGCCCACCCGCTAATTTGTTGTACCATGGCCAATCGTATTCCGTATCCGTCGCCGCATGTACCCCAAAATAGGCACCGCCTGCTTGAATGTAACGCTCAAACGCATTTTGCTGTTGGTCATTTAACACATTCCCCGTCGTGCTCATAAAAACAACAACACGGTAGTTTTTCAAGTTCTTTTCCGTGAAAACCGCTGGATTTTCGGTTGTGTCAACTGAAAAACCTTTTTCCTTGGCCATTTTAAACAAGGCGATTTGACCTGGCTTAATGGAACTGTGACGGAAACCTTTGGTTAATGAAAATACCAAAACCTTTTGGCCTTTTAATGGGTTAGATTCCTGCGCGAAGGCAATTGAGATCGATGTCATGCTTATGATAACAGCAAACATCAGTCGGCCTAAGCCGAACAAATTCTTTTTCATAGTTGATAATTTTAACAATAGGTCTTGCAAGATAGCCTAAATGCCAATTTTATTCATAAATTTCCTCAAAAATTTCTATCATGAACAAATTATTCTACCTAATCGGATTCATTTTCGTAAGTACATTTGCCTATGGCCAATCGTGCTGCTTTGTAACCAAAGACGAAATGCAATTGATGGCTTCGAACAAAGCCTTTCAACGTTCCCACAAATTACCAAAGCCTTACCATCATGTGAGTCAAGCGGGTGGAGAGATGATTACGTTCGCAACGCCAGATGGCCAACAAGCGAATGCATTTTTCATTAAAGCAGCTAAGCCTACCAATTACACATTATTCGTTTTTCAAGAATGGTGGGGATTAAATGATCACATCAAGCGTGAGGCAGAGCATTTCTATACAACGTTAGGGAATGTTAATGTC